>CAJGDE010000037.1 GCA_904502135.1 Kiritimatiellia bacterium | reverse complement strand
TGAAAAGCGCCTTCAGATGAAAAAGTCTACACCGAAAAAGAAGGGGTGTGAAAATAAATTTTCATAGGGTTTTATTGGGCTTTTTTGAAAATTGGGATAAATCACCCCAGAAAAAGTGGGATAAGGGTGTTAATGTTGGAATGTTAGAATGTTTGAATGTTAGAATGTTTGAATGAGGGTTTAGAAGGTTTGGGAGGTTTAGAAAGTTTAGAGTTTAGAGGGAAGAGATATCTATTCTCGAACTCGAACTCCAAGCTCGAACTTCTATTAGTTGATAGTTCGAGTTCGAGAGTGGAATTTTTAGTTTTGGTGTAGAGATTAGGTGTAGGTGTAGAGCGGATGCTTAATCTTTCCTTTCTACCGCTACCGCTAACGACTTACTTTGCCACTTGCATAAATACAATATTTAGTGTATCATATACGACGAAGACACAAAATAGAGTAAATTTTAAAGTTTGAGGAGGCAATATGAAACAAATGAAGATTATCAAGCGTAGTGGCGAAGAAAAGGATTTTGATATATCAAAAATCGAAAACGCCATTCGTAAGGCCAGTCAGGCGGTTGATTATAAGAGCGCTCTTTCAGAAGGGCGAATTAAGCTTATTGCCGAAGAGGTAGCCGGCGTCTGCGCGGCTCGCGACAGAGCCATGACGGTCGAAGAGATCCAGGACGTCGTTGAAACGAAGATTATGGAAATGGGCGCTCACGAGGTGGCCAAGAAATATATCACATACCGCTATAAACAAAATCTTCTGCGTCAGGCCAATACAACCGACCAGCAGATAATGTCGCTTATCGAGTGCAACAACGAAGACGTCAAGCAGGAGAATTCAAACAAGAATCCGCGTATCAACTCGGTGCAGCGCGATTATATGGCGGGCGAGGTTTCCAAAGACGTGGCGGCGCGTCTTCTTTTGCCTGCCGATATCGTTCAGGCCCACAAAGAAGGCATCATCCATTTCCACGATATGGATTATTATGCGCAGCATATGCATAATTGCGATCTTGTCAATCTCGAGGATATGCTTCAGAACGGAACTGTCATTTCCGGAACGATGATCGAAAAGCCCAAGAGTTTTTCCACGGCGTGCAATATAGCGACTCAGATTATCGCTCAGGTAGCATCAAATCAATACGGCGGTCAATCGATCTCTCTTACGCACTTAGCTCCTTTTGTTGATGTTTCACGCAAGGCGATTCGCCATGAGCTCGAAGAGGAATGCGCCGAAACAGGCGTTAAGATGAGCGAAGACGTTTTCAATAAGATCGTCGAAAAGCGCGTCATAAAAGAAATTCAAAAGGGCGTGCAGACGATTCAGTATCAGGTTGTCACGCTTATGACGACAAACGGCCAGGCTCCGTTTGTTACCGTGTTTATGTATCTTGGCGAGGCTAAGAACGATATGGAGCGCAGAGACCTCGCTCTTATCATCGAAGAGGTTCTCAAAGAGCGTATACGCGGAGTTAAGAACGAACAGGGCGTTTACGTAACGCCGGCTTTTCCGAAGCTCATTTATGTTCTCGAAGAGCAGAATATAAAGGAAGATTCTCCCTATTGGTATCTGACGGAGCTTTCTGCGATGTGCACCGCAAGGCGCATGGTTCCCGACTATATTTCCGAGAAGAAAATGCGCGAGTACAAGCTTTCCACGGGCCAAACAGCCGGTAACGGTGATTGCTATACGTGTATGGGGTGTCGCTCGTTCCTGACGCCAGACAGATCGGAAGGCGGGTATGGCAATGCTTCCAACGCTTTGAACTACACGCCAGGAAAGCCGAAATATTACGGACGCTTCAACCAGGGCGTTGTTACGATAAACCTCGTTGATGTCGCGCTTTCCGCCCATTCTGACATTGAAAAATTCTGGCAGATTTTTGATGAACGATGCGAACTTTGCCACAAAGCGCTTCAATGCCGTCATGAACGTTTAAAAGGCACGACTTCCGATGCCGCTCCGATTCTTTGGCAGTACGGTGCTCTTGCGCGTCTTAAGAAGGGCGAGAAGATTGATAAGCTTCTGTATGGCGGGTACTCAACGATTTCGCTCGGTTACGCTGGACTTTGGGAATGTGTCTTTGCTTTGACAGGCAAGAAACTCACCGAGCCAGAAGGCGAGGCCTTGGGGCTTGAGATAATGAAAAAGCTCAACGAGTATACAGCAAAGTGGAAGGCGGCGGAAGACATCGATTATTCGATTTACGGCACGCCCATTGAGTCTACCACTTACCGTTTTTCAAAATGTCTCCAGCAGCGTTTTGGCGTTATCAAGGGTGTCACCGACCGCAATTACATCACAAACTCCTATCATATTCACGTCACAGAGCCGATCGACGCGTTTTCGAAGCTTTCAACGGAATCGAAGTTCCAGCAGCTTTCTCCGGGAGGCGCTATTTCGTATGTCGAAGTTCCGAATATGCAGCAGAATCTTAAGGCTGTTCTTTCGATTATGCAGTATATTTACGAAAACATCATGTATGCTGAACTTAATACGAAGAGTGACTATTGCCAGGAGTGCGGCTTCGACGGTGAGATCGAGATCGTTAAGGACGAAAGCGGCAAGCTCATTTGGAAGTGCCCTAAATGCGGCAATACCGACGAGTCTAAGCTGAATGTCGCCAGACGCACCTGCGGTTATATCGGGTCGCAGTTCTGGAATCAGGGACGCACGCAGGAAATCAAGGAACGCGTTCTTCACGTTTCGTAAGGTTTTTCTCTTGCGGTTTAAATGGGCTTATAGCTTTATCGGTGTCGAAAGGAGGGTAAAATGAAAATAACCTTTCTCGGTGCGGCGCATACCACTACGGGGTCGATGCATCTTGTTGAAGCCAACGGCAAGCGCATATTGCTTGATTGCGGTCTTTATCAAGGTCGCAGAAAAGAGGCTTTCGAGAAGAACAGGAATCTTCCGATCGACGCGAAGAGCATAGATTATGTAATTCTTTCGCATGCGCATATCGATCACTCCGGCAACTTACCCCAGTTAGTCAGGCAAGGCTTTCGCGGGAGGATTTTTGCCCGTAAGGCTACGTGCGAACTTTGCGACGTGATGCTCAGGGATTCGTGTTTTCTCCAAAAACGGGACCTTGAGTACGTAAACAAAAAACGGCGTCGCGACGGGAAGGTTCTCTTTGAGCCCCTTTATGACGAAAAAGACGTTGATGTGACGATGCAGCTTTTTACCCCGCTGCATTTGCATGAGCCCTATGAGATAAGCCGCGGAATTACGCTTGAGTTCTTCAACGCCGGTCATATTTTAGGTTCGGCCCTTATTCAGCTTGACATAAAACAGGATCACGCGAAAAACCACAGACTTCTTTTTTCGGGCGATCTTGGGCAACCGAACCAGCCGATTTTGCGTCATCATGAGTATCCCTCTGGGGCTGATATTCTTTTGCTTGAGTCAACTTACGCCGACAGATATCATCCTACGGCCGACGATGTCGAGCTGAGACTTGAAAAACTTCTTAAATACATAGACAGACGAAATTCAAAACTTCTTATTCCGGCGTTTTCCGTAGGGCGCACGCAGCAGATCATATATTATCTCAATCGTTTGGCCGCCAAGGGGAAGGTTCCGCGTGAAGTTAAGGTTTATGTGGATTCGCCTCTTTCTCGCAAGGCGACAGGCATTTATGCCTCGCATCGTGAAGTCTACAACGCCGAGGCCAAGAAAATGCTCGCCCAAGGGCAGGACCCGTTGATGTTCCCCGGCATGACGTTTATCGGCACGCCTGAGGAGTCGATGGCGCTCAATGAAGCGTCGGGGCCGATGATTATAATTGCGGCCAGCGGCATGTGTGAAGGCGGGCGCGTAGTCCATCACCTCAAAAACTGCGTCCAGAATCCGGACAACGTCGTTCTGATCGTCGGTTATCAGGCGGAGAACACTCTCGGCAGACGCGTCGTAGAGAAGGTTTCTCCGTTAAGAATACTTGGCGAGGAGCTTGAGCTTAAAGCGCATGTCGAGGTCATAAACACGCTTTCGGCGCACGCCGATCGTCAAGGACTTTCGAATTGGCTTGATGAAGTAAAAGACAATGTAAGATACGCTTTTGCGGTTCACGGCGAAGATGAGAAAGTCGCGGCGATGGTGGAACTTATGAAGGAGCGCGGCATCGCCACGGCCGTTGCGCCTAAACCCGGTGAAACATATAAATTTGACTAAACAAATAAGGAATAAAAATGAAACCTACATTAGTTGTTCTGGCGGCAGGCATGGGCTCGCGTTACGGTGGACTTAAACAGGTAGATCCCGTAGGACCTTCAGGTGAGGCAATACTTGACTATTCGGTGTTTGATGCCGTGCGCGCCGGTTTTGGTAAAATTGTCTTTGTTATCCGCCGTGATTTTGAAGCGGAATTCAAAGAGAAAGTCGGCAGCAAGTACGAAGGTTTTGTGCCTGTAGAGTACTGCTATCAGGATATCAACGATCTTCCCGAGCCTTACAAAGTGCCAGAAGGCCGCGTGAAACCGTGGGGAACCGCTCACGCGACGCGTGCCGCGCGCAATGTCGTAAAAGAGCCTTTTGCCGTTATCAACGCGGACGATTTCTACGGACGCGATGCGTTTGCGAAACTTGGAGCATTTCTCTCGGCGGCTAAACCTATGGAGCTTGCGATGGTCGGCTACAAGCTTGAGCTTACTCTTTCGGAGAACGGCTCCGTCGCGCGCGGCATCTGCGCTGTTGCTGAGGACGGCTCATTGGAGGGCGTTACGGAAATGACGAAACTTGTCCGTGCGGGCGATGAAGCGCAGAATCTCGAAGATCCGTCAGCGCCTGTGAAAGTTCCTCTCGACGCTCGGGTGTCGATGAATCTCTGGGGCTTTACTCCGGAACTCTTCGATGAACTTGAAAGACGCTTTCCTCTGTGGCTTTCCGAGAACGCCTCAAAAGAGAAGAGCGAATGGTATATACCTTTCGTAGTCGACGAACTCGTGAAAGAGGGTAAGGCCACCTGTCGCGTTCTGCCGACCGATTCAAGATGGTTCGGAGTTACATATCGCGAAGATAAGCCGTATGTCGTATCTGAAATTGCAAAGCTGGTCGAGTCTGGAGAATACCCGGATAATCTTCTGAAAGCATGAAATAAGGCGCTATGATATCGCGCCTTTTAGATATCCTATGGCCGCGCGAGTGCGAAATCTGCTCTAAAAAAGTGGATCGCCCTCGGCGGCATATATGTTCAGATTGTCTGATGCGACTGCCGTTTGTTCCGCAGCAGGGCTGTTGCCGAAGGTGCGGAAGAGACGTGCCGAAATTTGTAGGCGAATTTCTTTGTGAGGATTGCAAGAAACATAAGCCTCTGTTCGATAGGGCCGGCTCGGCTTTAAGGTTTGAGTCCGAGGCGAGGAAAATGATGCAGGATTTCAAGTATCGGCGTCATTTGTGGCTCAAGGATGATTTTGTCGATTGGCTCGAAGCGGCGGCGCGCTCGCGTTTTAAGGTAAGCGAGATAGATGCGATTGTGGCGATGCCGGCGCGCTTAACGCATCGCATTTTGCGCGGCTACAACCAATGCGACATACTGGCGAAAGAACTCGCCCGTCGTCTATGCGTGCCTAAAGCCGATTATGTCGTCAAATTTACGGGCTTAAGGCGAAGACAGGCGGGACTGAGCGAAGAAGAACGCCGGGAAAATGTCGAAGACGCCTTTAAGGCGACTGCGCTCGCCGGTCGGTTGACGGGCGCGACCATCCTTCTTGTCGACGATGTGATGACAACAGGCGCTACGCTCTCGCAGTGCGCAAAAGCTCTCAAGCGAGCCGGCGTAGAGAGAGTCTGGGCGTTGAGTCTTCTAAGGTCGGTTAAAGACAGATGATTTTATGCTATAATAACAAAATAAATCTCGATAACAAAAAAGGTAAAAAAATGAAAAAAACACTTATATCCTTATCTGCTCTATTCGTATCTTTGTCGCTTTCGGCCGACATCTGTATAAAAAACGGCGATACGGTCGCGTTCATGGGCGACTCGATCACCCAGCAGGGCAACCAATCCGATGTGGGCTATGTTAATCTTGTCATGAAGGGGCTTGAAATCGCTGGCGTTAAAGCCAACAAACTTCCTGCCGGTATATCGGGAAACAAGTCAAACAGCATGCTCGCGCGGCTTGAAAAGGATGTTTTGTCCAAGAAACCGCAATGGATGACGTTTTCGTGCGGAGTTAACGATGTGTGGCATGGGCGAACCGGCGTTAAACTCGAGCAGTATAAAGAGAACGTGACGAAGATTTTCGACATGTGCGCCTCCAACGGCGTAAAAGTAATAGTTCTTACCGCCACTTTGATCGGAGAAGATGCAAATAACGACAACAACAAAAAACTCGTCGCGTACAACGAGTGGCTGCGCGATGAGGCCAAGCGTCGCAATCTTCGCATAGCCGATCTTAACGCCGATATGCAGAATACTCTGGCTGAAATCCGCAAGACCGATAAATCGCAGGGCAATAAACTTACCCGCGACGGCGTTCACATGGCCTATAAGGGTAACGTGATGATGGCTTGGGGCGTTTTAAGGGCGATGGGACTCGAAGAGTCGAAGAAGAAAGCCGTGCTGTCAGAGTTCGACAATATTCCCGGCGCGTATAATGTTGCTATAAAACTTTCGGCAAAAGAATATTCTGATCTTGTATCAAAGCTCAAGTGCGACGATAAAAAACTCCAGGAATACGTCCGCGAAAAACTTTTGAAGTGACGAGTAAAAAGTTTCGCCAACAGTAAAAAGACGACCAAATCCAAGAGCTTATTTGGTATAATAGCAAGTATGCCGAAAAAATTAAAACCAGCAGTACGTTCGTGGCTCATAATCGCGCTTGTGGCGTTCGCTTTCTTCTCTATGTACAAGATGAATCCGAACAGGCCAAACACGCGCGATTTGACGCAAATTGAATTTTTCAAGGCCATTGAAGCAGGCAAGATTGTCGAGCCTGTTGTAAGGTTCGTCGATCGCGATGACGGCGTTACGTTTTTGACAGGTCAGATTGAGACTGATGAGCTTCAGAAAGACGGCTCTCCCGTCAAAGAACAATATCGTGTCAATCTTGTGCCCGGCGAAAACGAAGGTCTTATGAACGATCTTTTTGCCGCGCAAATCAAAGTGGTGGTCAAGGAGCAAAAAAGCCCCATTTCACCGTTTGTGATGCAGCTGCTGTTTTTCTTCGGTTTTCTGGCGCTTTTCTACTGGATTTTTCATCGTAAGATGGGCGGTGACGGCGGTCCGTTCGGTTTCGGCAAATCTCGCGCTAAAATTCTTAACACGAGTGAAGAGAACAAAAAAGCGATTTCGTTCGCTGATGTCGCAGGTATCGACGAGGCCAAAGAAGAGGTTCAGGAGATTGTCGAGTTTTTGAAAGAGCCCTCGGCTTTTCAGAAACTCGGCGGAAAGATTCCTAAAGGCGTTCTTCTTGTCGGGCCTCCCGGTACGGGCAAAACGCTTTTGGCCAAGGCTATCGCAGGCGAGGCGAAAGTACCTTTCTTCGCGATCAGCGGAAGTGATTTCGAGGAGATGTTCGTCGGTGTCGGCGCCAGCCGCATGCGCGATATGTTTGCTGAGGCGAAAAAACGTTCACCTTGCATCGTATTCATCGACGAGATCGATTCAATCGGTCAGAAGCGTACGGGGGCTAGTGCGCTTACCGGTTCACATGCCCATGAGCAGACTCTTAATACGATGCTCGTTGAAATGGACGGTTTTGAGCCTAATGAAGGTGTTATCGTTATCGCCGCCACAAACAGACCCGACACTCTTGATTCTGCTCTCTTAAGACCTGGACGCTTCGACCGCCAGGTTGTCGTAGAGCTGCCTACGCTAAAAGGCAGAGAAGAGATACTCTCTCTTCACGGCAAGAAGATAACGTTCGCGGAAGATGCCGATCTAAGTCGCGTAGCCCGGGGTACTCCTGGTTTTTCAGGCGCGGACTTAGCCAATCTTCTCAATGAAGCAGCTCTTATGGCCGTCAGAAAAAAACTTGACGCCGTAGATATGCAAACGCTTGAAGAGGCGAGAGATAAGGTTCTTTGGGGGCGTGAGCGCAAATCTTCCGGTTATTCGCAGACCGATCGCGAGACGACGGCCTGGCATGAGGCGGGGCACGCGCTTTTACAGGTGCTTCTGAAAGATTCCGATCCGCTGCATAAAGTGACGATAATTCCGCGTGGGCGCGCTTTGGGTGCCACGATGTCGCTTCCTGAAAAAGATGTCCTCAATCGCACAAAGAAACATTTTCTCGCAGAAATGCGCATCTGCTGCGGCGGAAGGATAGCAGAAGAACTTTTTACGGGCGATATATCAACTGGCGCCTGTCAGGATATAGCTCAGGCCACATCCATCGCCAGAGACATGATCTGCAGATACGGAATGAGTGAAAAATTCGGTTTTCAGGCGTTTCAGGAACCGAGCCAATTTTCTTCAGAGCCGCTTTCTCCGCAGTTCAGCGAAGCGACTTCGCGCGAAATCGACGCGGAGGTCAAACGTCTTATCGACGAGGCTTACGCCGAGGCTAAAAAACTTATTGAAGAAAATCGCGATAAACTTGAGGTTCTGGCCAAGACACTTGTCGAGAAAGAAACGATGGACGGCCGTGATGTCGAAGAGCTGATAAAGGGCGCTGCGGCTGTCGAACAGCCAAATGAGGTTTCGGAATAATGATTGATGCTGCGATGAACATTATCAGATCAATCAATGTCTCGGCGATAGTCGAGATAGCGATTCTCTATTTTGTCATTTACGCTATCTTGAAAGCCGCCAAAGGTTCTCGTTTCGGTCAAGCTCTTATGGGGGTCGGGGTTCTTGCGGCGGCGATGATTACGTTTTCGTATCTTTTCCATTTTGAAGTTCTTTCGCGCATCATTCAGGCTTTGCTAGTTTATTTGGCGATTTCAACGGTCGTTATCTTCCAGCCCGAAATACGCAGAATTCTTGCGCAGGTTGGCGCGTTCGGTTTTCTTGAAAGACGCAAGCACACGCAAGATGGCGTGGCGACGGCTCAGTATGTGGTTGAGACGTTGATGACTCTTTCAGAAAAACGCATCGGGGCGCTTATAGCTTTTGAACGTGGAATTTCCCTTAGGAGCTATGAGTCCACAGGTGTTCAACTTAACGCCGATTTTTCGCAAGAGCTTGTTCAAAGCGTTTTTACGCCGCCCCTGCCTCTTCATGACGGCGGTATGACGATGCGTGCAGGGCGCATTTCGTCGGCTCACTGTGTATTTCCCGTTTCAAACAATCCGAATCTCATTTCCATCGGAATGCGCCATCGTGCGGCGGTAGGGCTTTCGGAGGAGACCGATGCGCTTATTGTGGTCGTTTCTGAAGAGACGGGCGCGATTTCCATCGCTCATAACGGCCGTCTTTTGCGGTACTTCAACGATCAGATTCCACAGTCGCTTCCTCGTTGGATTTCAAAAGCGATGAGTGAAGATCACAGAAAGTCGAAAATTTTCACAAAACTTTATTCCGTGTTGATGAATAGCCGTCTTATGAAAGGTCTTCGCAGATGAAGTTGCCTAAGATAGAAGATTTGTGGCTTAAAATCTTGGCGCTTGTTCTTGCGCTGATTGTGTATCACACGTTGAAAACCGACAGCGCCCAGACTCTCAGATTTAAGAATGATGGACAAACAATACAACATAGGTGACGGCGAAAAGCGTCATGTTTTCGCGTGGCTGTTATTCCCGTTGGCGCTTTTTCCGCTGGCGGCGCTTTTGACTTACGATTGGCGGGCGATTGATACGCTTAATTCTCCGCCCATACATTCGTCCAACTGGATCGGAAAGCTCGGAGATCTCTTCGCCTATCACGGATATATGCTTTTCGGGTTGGCTATCTGGGTTGTGCCTGTCATATGCATCATCGCGTCTCTGTGCATTATTCTGGGCCGACATATGCGTCCCGGGCGCAGGGAACTCTGGCTCTTTGTTTTTCTTCTCTCCACATCCTGTCTTTTTCAAGTGATAGGCTCTCACGGCGGATCCGTCGAGGCGCTTATTCGCCATATAAACATACCTAATGCGGGAGGCGCCGTAGGTTATCTTCTGATGACACGCTGTCTGTCGCCGCTCATCAGCGATTTCGCCTCTTCGGTTGTAGCGGTGATCGTGATGATTATTGCTTTTATCGCGGCGGTGGGAATGAGAAACTTTGTCGCTTTCTTCTACGCCTTATATAGATGGGCGATGATAGGCAGGTACAGTGTAGCGCACACTCCTAGCGCAGATGCTGCGCAGGGTGAAAATTTCAATGGTAATTTTTCAGCCGCGACTCAAGATCCCGTAGAGTCCGCTTTTCAGGCGATGATGAGAGCGAAAGAAGAGGCCCGGCGGCAGCGTGAAAAAGAAAAAGCGGAGATTAAGGCTCAAAAGCAGGCAGAGAAAGAAAGAGTTCGTGCCGAGAAGGCAGCGGCGAAGGAAGCGGCAAGGGCCGCTAAACTCGCGCAGAGGGCCGAGAGCCCGGCTCCTTCGGCCGATGTGGCGGCGGCAAGTCCCGTACAGACGGCCGTCCAATCTTCCGCCGAGGCGATTTCGCCCGCCGATAAAGGTCCGTACATCCTGCCGTCTCTATCACTTTTAAATCCTCTCAAAAAGTCGACAGCGGATCACGGCAATGTAAATGAGATGTGTACGCGGTTGATTTCGACGCTGAAGCTTTTTAACGTTGACGCCTCTTTGTCGTACACGGTACAGGGTCCCGTTGTCACTAAATACGCTATCACATTAGCTCCAGGTACTCGTTACAGCGTAGTTACATCAATCTCTGACAACTTGATGGGGGCATTGCACGCAAAGTCTCTCAGAATCGAAGCTCCGATTCCCGGGGAGGATTGCGTCGGAATAGAAGTTCCCAATCGAACTTCGGTAGGAATCTCTTTCAGGGAGATCATCGAATCTAACACATGGAGAAACTTCAAAGGCCAGCTGCCTCTTTTGTTCGGTAAGGATGCCGCGGGTAATGATCTTATCGCCGATCTCGCGAAGATGCCGCACATGCTTGTGGCTGGCGCCACAGGTCAAGGAAAGTCAGTCTGTCTTAATTCGATCATCAACGGTCTGCTGATGACGAAGACTCCCGATCAGCTGAAATTCATCATGGTTGACCCCAAGTCGGTCGAATTTACCTCGTACGCGTCCATTCCGCATCTTCTCGTTCCCGTCATAACCGACAACAACAAGGCGAGCGGCGCTTTGCGCTGGGCTGTCGCTGAGATGGAAAAGCGCCTTAAAATGTTCGCGAGAGCCAGAGTGAGAAACATCGCCGATTTCAACAACAGGCCGCAGTTTACGCAGACTAACATGTTCGGAGACGATTCGCCTGTCGGTAGCGACATGCCGAAGACCGTTCCGTATATCGTCATCATAATCGACGAGGTCGCCGATTTGATGGCCGCCTGCGCAAAAGAGGTGACGCCCAATATCGCTCGACTGACCGCAAAGGCGCGTGCTGCGGGCATTCATGTGATTTTGGCGACTCAGCGTCCCGACGCCAAGGTCATCACCGGCACCATTAAGGCCAATATCCCTGGGCGCGTCGCATTTAAGACCGCCACAGCCATAGACTCTCGGACAATTCTTGATGACGGCGGGGCAGAGAATTTGATCGGAAAAGGCGATATGCTTTTTAGAACCGCAGAAGGCTTGCTGATCCGTGCTCAGGGAGCCTGGATCAGCGATGAAGAAATCGACCGCATCACCAAGTTTATTGAAGAGCATTCGAATGTTCAGTTTGACGACGGCTTCAGAAAGAAGCTCAACAAAATCAAAGAGACGTCCTTAGAGGATGACGATGAGGATGATGAGTCCGAGAGCACAGAGAGTGCTCAGGAAATGCGAGAGAAGGTTAAAGCAGAGGCCTCTGCAACCGACTTCAAGAAGGCGATTGAATGTATAATCAACACGAATCGCGCTTCAACGTCGCATTTCCAGAGAAAACTCGGCTGGGGGTACAACCATGCGGCGAAAATCATCGACATGCTTGAAGAAGAAGGCGTCGTAGGTCCTCAATCCGGCGCCGGTCCAAGACAGATTATTATGGATCAGCAGCAGCTTATGGAATTATTTAACGGTGACGGTGGTGATGTCAAAGACACCCAGAGCGTCGAATCGGAAGAAGTTGATTTATTTACGGAGGTTCAGTAATTATGGAATTCGGAAAAACTCTTCGTGAGGCCCGCGAAGCCAAAGGTTATACGATAGCTCAGATCGCAGAAATGACGCGTCTTATGTCGTCGGTCATCGAGTCGTTGGAAAATGAGAATTTTTCAAAGATTGCCGCTCCCATTTACGGCAGAGGCTTCGTAAAACTGTATTGCGAAGCACTTGGAATCGATTCTAAGGCTTTGGTGGCCGAGTTCATGGAGATATACAACGGCAACCGCGATCTTGGCATCAAGGAGCGCCCCGTAGTCGCGCCGGAGCCGCCGCCGGCAATTGATACTCCTCTGTGCTCGGATATCGAAAGAGAGGTTTCAAAATCCCAAAACGGGGAAGTTGCCGATTTTACGAACGCATCCGTCCAGGAAGAGCTGCCCAAGAGCGATGATGAACCTAAACTTTCCCGCTACGCTTCGCCTGTGAGGGAATATAAGCCGCGCGTTCCAGTGTCGCTGCCGTCTAATTTTTGGCGTGTGGCCGTTTTGGCTGTCATTACTATTCTTGTCGTTTGGGTGATTTGTTTAGGTGTCGGCGCTCTCTATCGGGCGACATCTGGAGAAACCGCGCAGGAAGAGGTTGTTGATGTCACGCAGAAAGACTCAACGAATGTGCCTTCGGAAAATAATCCTAATTTAAACGTGCAATCACGCGAAAAAATAGCGATACCCGCTTTTTACATTGATAACAAAATTCAATAACGAAAGGAATAAAATAATGGAAGTCGTAATTTGTAAAACAAAGGAAGAGGCCTCCGCTCTTGCCGCCAAGATGATCAATGAAGCGGTTAAAAAGAACCCCAAGACGGTTCTCGGTCTTGCTACGGGCTCTACTCCCGTGCTGATGTACAATGAGATGGCCAAGGCCGTCAAGGCCAAGAAGGTCTCTTATAAAGAGGTTAAGAGCTGGAATCTTGACGAATACGTCGGTCTTGCTCCGACTCATGATCAGAGCTACCGTTATTTCATGAACGAGAACCTTTTCAAGAAGATTGATATTAAGCTTTCCAACACGCATGTTTTGAATGGTCTTGCCAAGAATCCCGAGAAGGAATGCAAGGCTTATGAAGCTCAGATCAAGAAGGCCGGCGGCATTGATATTCAGGTTCTTGGAATCGGCTCCGACGGTCACATCGCCTTCAACGAGCCCGGAACGTCTCTTTCAAGCCGTACGAGCGTCGTTTACCTTACGCCTTCAACGATTAAAGACAATGCCCGTCTTTTCTTCGGCGGGGATATGACGAAAGTTCCCACGCAGGCGCTTTCCATGGGCGTAGGCACGATTTGTGAAGCGAAGAAGATCATTATGCTCGCTTTCGGCAAGGGTAAGGCCGACGCTCTTAAGGGGTGCGTAGAAGGGGGAATGACCCAGTTCTGCACAGCGTCCGCTCTTCAGGCGCATAATGATACTTGGATCTTCTGCGATGAAGAGGCTGCGTCAAAGCTCAAACTTAAGAAGTACTACGCCTGGCGTAGCGCGGTTAAATTGGGCCTTTAATTCTATGGATAAGTATTTTACAAGTTTTCTCTGCGAGAAATGCCATACCGAGATTCAAGCTTCGCTTGATATGATCGGCGAAGAGGCCGATTGCCCTGCGTGCGGCATGAAACTTGTCATTCCTGACGGGCGTGACGACGGAATAGTTCGTCATGCCTTCGACGATGCCGATCCGGAGTCCGTGGAGGCGATGAAAAGCCGTACGATCCGGATTGAGCTTGGAGACATTTAACGATGTCAAAACGTTCGCGCAGAAAGAAGAAAGCGCCACGTTCGGCACTAAGGTCATTGTCGGCTTTTGTCGGCATTGGCCTAGTGCTTGTGACAACGCTTCTTGCCTGTGCGGGCAATTGGTATGTTCATCATCCCAAGAAATGGCTCGATTCAAAGGCTTCTTCGTGGCCGCGTTTTATCACCTGGCCGCTAGAATATTTCGGCTCTCCCTTTGCCGATATAACAGATGCGCTTGGTTTTACGGGGCATGACGCTGTTTATGAGTATGACCAAGAAGCTCCGTCGGGGAGCGTTTATTTCGCTGGGGCGCCAAAGAGGGTGGGTGCGCCCGCGCCTGATGATATTGTAATCTTAGATCGCGGCGAGTTTAAGATCGGCTGGTCTAATAAGATGCGCCATCCTGTGTGGTGCGCATATCACGTTCCGCAGGACGTTAAACATTACATCGATAAGCGCCCGTCCTTTACGATCGACAAGTCCGTACGCTCTTCACCAAAGCCGGGCGATTATACGGGCAGCGGCTACGACAGAGGGCACATGGCTCCGAATTACGCCATCGCCTCCAGGTTTGGGCTTGCCGCGCAAAAGTTATCTTTCATGATGTCGAACATCGCGCCTCAGACTCCGCAGCTTAACAGAGGCGTATGGCGAGAGGTCGAGCACCGGATATCGGATCTATGGGCAAAACGCTACGGAGAGATATGGGTTGTCGTCGGGGCGCTTTCCACCGAGTCAAAAACCGAGACTGTCAGCGCGACGGACATTGACGTGCCGATAGCCTATTATCAGGTCGTCGTTGCCCAGGAAGGCCTTAATGTCAGGGCGCTTGCGCTTATGTTTAATCAGCACGGCGTTAAATACGGCGAGTGGCCGTCTCGCCATTTGATTTCAATCGACGAGCTTGAGGAGCTCACGGGACTTGATTTCAATCCGCAGTTACCCGATTTTATAGCTTCTCCTCTTGAAGCTGAATTGCCGTCACGACTTTGGCCTGTCGGCTTCGGTGGACTTTTCAACCAGCTTCTTCTTCATTATAAGTATTAAACAAGGCTTATCTCCATGAAAAAATTTCTGGCTGTCGCTTTTCTGGCTGTCGTTACTCAAGCTAAGACGCAAGTCATTAACTTGCAGGCGCCGCAGGCAGGCGAAAAAACAGTAAAGCGAATTGTCGCCTCTGAAAATAAATCCGTCGTTCGCATTGATGTTCCGGCCTGCGATATCCAGATGATGTGGATGCCTGCCTGGAGAGTTCCTCGTCAGGAGCGCAAATGGTTGCTGCAATATACTTCCGCTCCGCAATTATCAATGCCGTATGTGGCATATTTCAATATGGTGGGCCGCAACTCCTTTTCCATTGGTGTATCGGCTCTTGAATACGATGTCAATATAGAGTCTAAAATCAATCAGGAAAAAGGTGTCTGGCAAGTTACGGTGACTGTCGCTGCGCAACAAGGCGAGATTATCAAGCCGTTTTTCGTCACTATGGATAGACGCGATAAGGCTTGGACAGAAGTTCTTGCCGATTGGCGTCAGACGCTTGAATATAAAAACGGCAATTATCCTGAAGATGCGTGGATGCCGGCCTACTGTTCATGGTATGCCCGTCATGCGGATATAACTCAGTCATGGGTTGAGCGCACGGCCGTTATCGCCGCCGAAATGGGCTTTAAGACATTTATTCTGGATGACGGGTGGAGCTATGACGATGCCAAGCGCGTCAGTCCCGAAACAATCGTCAATTGGTATCAAGATGTAGGCAAATGGGATGTTTTTTCAAAAAAGAAATTTCCTGATTTCAAGGCGCATCGCGAGAAAATGCGCGCCTTGAATCTTAATTATATCGTTTGGACAGCTCCTTATTTCGTCGGTACACGCGCTTTGGCCTACACACAATACGGATTTGATAAAAAAGGGGATAAGCCGTTTGAAGGAAATGTACTTGCCTCTCCTTGTGATAAAGAGTATATGAAAGAGGTTGACGATCAACTGGTGCGATTGATTAAAGAGAGCGATTTGGATGGCCTTAAAATAGACTTTTTGGATTCTGTTGCACCTTCGGTAGAAAATCCGCGCGCTCTCGTGACACATGCGTATTTGACGAACCTGATGGCGAAGCTCAGAAAAGTAAAGCCTAACGGTCTATTTGAATTTAGACAAGGGTACGCTACTCCCATTACAGCTTCGCTCGCAACGCAATTCAGAGCCGGCGACGTGCCTTTTGAGTGGCTCGCGAATTTGTTGCGCATTGCCCAGATCCGTTTGACTATGGGGGATAAGGTTCCGATTCATTCAGATCCAATTTTCTGGTCGGTTTATGAAACGGACGATAATATAAACCGTCATTTTATAGCTTCAATGGCGGGTGTTCCGATGTTGTCGATAGATTTGGAGTCGCTGCCTGCAAAGCACAGGAACTTAGCAAAGGAATGGATAAGTTTTTATAAGAATTATGTGAAGAAATTCCAGCTCAATGGCGCATGGAATGTCAAATATTTAGGGAGCTCTCTGCAGTACGTGTCATCTGAAGTCGATGATGAGATTCTTGTAATAGTGAATGATCCTGGAATCAAAGAAGAGGTCTCGTCGTTAATACGAAATAAAAAAGCTGTAGTGTTGAATCTCACGTACTCTGAGCTCGATTTTGGAAATGCTAAAAAGGTTTCTCCCGCCTGCGCCGCCGTATTTTCAAACGTGCGTCTTAAGTAAGCGGCGTTCCTTATTTATACGCAAAAAAATAAGAACTACATAGAAATGTGTAGTTCTTTTCTTTTATTCAAGTAATCGAAAAAGGTGGGGAATTGGTGCTCGGGGCGGGACTCGAACCCGCAAGGATCTCTCCACATGCACCTCAAGCATGCGTGTCTGCCAATTTCACCACCCGAGCAGGTGTTGAAAACGAGACATATTATATCATACCCTTATCAGTCTTGACAAGGGGGTATTTTAATTTTTTTTGCGAGTGGAATTTTTAGTTTTGGTGTAGAGATTAGGTGAGGCACTAAAATATGATACAATATTAAAATATGAAAAGTGAAATTAACGTTTTTTTAGCCTCTCTTCTTTCCTGCGCGATTGCATTTTCCTCTTTTGCATCATCATGGATCGATTTCAACAAGAACGGAGTGAAGGATATCTATGAGGATTCTTCAAAGCCGATAGACGAACGTGTGGAGAATCTCCTTTCGCAGATGACACTTGAAGAAAAGTCTTGTCAGATGGCCACGCTCTACGGA
>CAJGDE010000036.1 GCA_904502135.1 Kiritimatiellia bacterium | reverse complement strand
TTCTTTTTTTTGATTAAATGGCAGACGGAACGGCTGTTTTAAAACAATAGGAAGTCCACACTGCCAAACACCTTAGTCGGATGGGCGGCGTTAGTCCGCACATTCGACTAACCGATTACCTGTAAATGCGATTTTATTTCGTTTAAGTCTTTTTAAATATGGTGTCGCGTCAGGAGGTGTCCGGCGCTCCTCCTCGGTCTCGACTCGCTACGGAGTTGTAACGCCTTTCGCACTTAGACAACAAACCGTTTTCAGCCTACCTTGCCTCGACAGAAACCACTGGTTGCTTACAAATGCCTTTCTTACGGCTACAATCCTTCGCGAGGTCTCACTCGGAGGACTCCGCTCCACCTCCTTTTGCGACTAAACGAAACAACGGTTTGACCGAGCTGTCGGGACCTTTAGGCGCGCCCTTCAGCAAATACAAAAAATTCATCTTTTTCAACGAAATAAAATCGTACCCGGCGAAGCCTAGGCAATATGCTTATTGTACACCAACAGCGATAAAGTTGCAAAAAAGTTAAGGGAGGGGTAATTTATTGTAAATATCCCAAGGTTTGGGCTTGACAGCAATCTCTCGTTTATGATATCTTACAAGCAACTAAAAAAGAAAGGTTGCTGTCCGCTCTAATGGATAGCAGTGTGGTAAAATATACTTAGATTCGCAAAAGGAGTATGCCATGATAACTTTGCAAAAAGCAGTATTTTCCAAGGGAGGGGGCAGACATCGCAGCCTCCTGATTGCGGCGGCGATTCTATCTGCCAGCACCGCCCTGTCTGGCAGCGCGTCCATTGTCCCAGTTCCGGGGTACGAAATGCTGGAATACCTGGAGTCCTCCGGGACGCAGTATATCGACACCGGCGTCGTGTATGCGAACGACACGAAGCTTACGCAGCGCTTCTGCGTTGTCGATTTCGCCGGCGCGCAAATGCAGATGGGCGCGCTCGACCGTATCGCCAACGTTTGGCATCGTTTTCACTGGGGAGTCGCCGGCGAATCCACCCTCAGGTATATCAAGTGGATTGGGCTTGCTAATGTAGCCAATACAACTCTTCCCGCTGGAGCCGACGGCTGGGTTGATGTGACGCTTGACGCCAGCGACCAGTCCTACACGGAAGACGGCCACAGCACAATCGCCATATTCGCGCGAAACGAAAGCGGCACGTTCACGTGCGGAAAGTTCCGCGTTGGGATAACGCGCATCTGGAAGGGAACTGATCTCGTGCGATTGCTTGTCCCTGCGCGGCGTCTGTCGGACAACGCCCTCGGCCTGTACGACTACTGCGAGCCGAAATTCTACGAGAATGGTGGATCTGGTGAATTCGCGGCCGGACCGGCCATGAAGTATCTTGTGGTTGCCAAGGCAATTCCCGATTCGCTCCAGTCCATCGACTCGCCCGTCGAGGCTTATTGCCCGTTGCCGGTTGTCAAAGAAGAATTTACGGGCAGGACATTGACGAAGGATGTGGACTATACCGTCACCTGGGCGAACAATACGCGCTTCGGCGAAGGGACGTGCACGGTGTCCGGCGCGGGCGACTATGCTACGGCCACACCGGGCTCGGCGACTTTTTTAATAGTGCCGCAGGCGAAGCTGCCGCAGGAGTTTCAGCGGCTCCTTTACCTTGAGACAACGGGGACGGTGCATTACGTCGATACGGACATCCATCCCACCGTGAACACGCGCATAACGGCTGTAGCGCAGACAACGGTGAAGAATGTCAACACATATCTTGTCGGCATTCTCGATACTCCCCAATGGCGTCGTTTCCATCTTGGGGCCAAGTGGATGCCAAATCAAAAATTTTATCTCGCCGGTGGCGTCGGCGGAAACGAGACCCAATACACAAACGATGATAGGTTGCTGATCGATGCCGGCTGGAACAAGCTGACAATGGATGCCGCCAACAAAGTCCTTTCGGTCAACGACGGCACGACATACGCGCTTGGGACTTCCGGCATCTTGCCGACGGAGAGCACGCTTCGCATCTTCGGGCGCATGAGCAACAGTGAGTCTCACAACGTCGGCAATCCCGTGCGCATCGCGGATGTGGCGATCTACGAAAGTGGTGAGAAGACGCACGAGTACATCCCCTGTCGGCGGAAGTCGGACGGCGTCCTCGGCCTTTACGACATCGTTGGCAAGCAGTTCCTCGTAAACAGCGGCAGCGCGGAAGGTGGGTTTGTCGCCGGTCCGGAGTTGCGCGAAGACGCTCGTAGCGGCCTTATCATCTTCGTGCGGTGACAGGCACGAAGGAAGTATGCCATGATAACTTTCTGATCGCCGCGAGGCTGGCATTGCGCGGTGCGTAGGTTGTTTTAGACGTAAAAGCTAAAGATTGATATTGCAACATTACTAAAGTAAGGATCAACAAAGTGAATATTCAAAGAAGAAATTTTTTATTAACGGCGGTAGCGTTTACAGGTATGCTTGCGCATGCCGGAAAGAGTCTTAAAGGCAATGGCGGGCGCATTAAGTTTGGTGTGTGCCGTCCTTTAAGTGATGCATCTGTTTTAAAATCGGTTGGATATGATTTTATAGAGTGTGATGTCGCCTCAGCGCTCATGCCTGATAAAGGAGATGACGATTGGAAGCGTCAGCGCGATAAGATTCTTTCTCTTGCAGTTCCTTTGATAAGCTGTAACGGTTTTATTCCCGGAAGGTTTCGCCTTACGGGACCGAAGGCCGATTTCGCTCCGGCTCTCGATTATGCTGAAATCGCTCTTAGGAGAGCTCAAGAGGTGGGAGTTAAGACTATAGTGTTCGGTTCAGGAGGAGCGCGCAATGTGCCTGGGGATTATTGTGCGAAAAACTTCAGAGATGTTCCTGATGTCGAGAAAGGTCTTGAGCAGTATACTCAGTTCTGCGCTCTTCTCGCTAAAAGAATTGAGGATCTTAAAGACGTTTGCGTTGTCATCGAGCCGTTGCGCCCGAACGAGTCTAATATCGTCAATTTTGTCTGGCAGGGCGTGCAGATATGCAATGAGGTAAATTCGCCGCGCGTAAGACAGCTTGCAGATATCTTTCACATGATGATGGGCCGCGAAAGCGCCGCGTCAATCGTTCAGGCGGGCTCACTTCTCAAGCATTGCCATATCGCGGAGCATACGACGCGCAACTTCCCCGGTAGCGACCCTTCGCGTAATCATTATTTCCGCGCTTATTTCGACGCTTTGCGCACCATCGGGTATACGGGAGGTGTCAGCTGCGAATGCGGCTGGGCGGGCGAGGGGACTTTTCCGCAAAAGCTTGAAAAGGCTTTGAAGACAATGCGCGAATTTTAACGTGATTTAAAAAAGGAGAAAAAATGAATAAACTCAGCCGTCGTGACTTCTGCAAAAGTTCAGCAGCAGGCATTTCAGGGATTATAGCCTCGTCAGTAGCACCGTCTTTGTATGCGGCAGGCGCGAACGAGCGCATCCGTGTGGCATGCGTCGGGTATTCAGATCGATTCCGTCAATCGCTTCTTCCGTCGTTTATGCATCATAACAAGGAGCTTAACTTTGATCTTGTTGCAGTCGCCGATCTTTGGCGCAAGAGACTTTATGAAAAGGCTCGCCCTGAGATTGAAGCGAAGATTGGACATAAGGTCGACACTTACGTTTCTGATGTCGAGCTTTATGAGAAGGCCAAGGATGTAGATGCTGTAATAATTTCGACCGCAGATTTTCAGCACGCTCAACATGCCGCTCACGCCGTTTGGGCTGGTAAAGATTCGTATTGTGAAAAGCCGCTTGCAGAAGATATGTATTCGGCAAATATGCTTCTTGATGCGGTAAATGCAAAGCGTAAGGCAGGCTTTGCTCCTGGTGCAGTCCTTCAGGTTGGCTCGCAGCGTCGCAGCGGCAAGAAGTATATGGCGGCAAAGGATTATCTCAATTCAGGCGAATTTGGTGATGTTTCGTACGTTCATCTTACGTGGAATGTCAATCAGCCTCGCCGTTGGCGTCGCCCCGAAGAACTCGTAAAAAGCCTCAAAGAATCAGATATAGATTGGAATCTTTGGCTTTTAGACCGTGATCCCTCTAAATATCCGTTTGATCCTCGCAAATATCTCGAGTTTCGTCTCTTTTGGCCGTTTTCGTCAGGCATTCCCGGTCAGTGGATGTGCCATCAGATTGATACGGTAGCGTGGTTTATGGGGATGGCGTATCCTAAGAGCGCAGTTTCTTCAGGGGGGCTTTATCAGTGGATTGACGGACGTAAGAGCTTTGATACGTTTACCACGATTTTTGAATATGGCGTTTCAGGCGAGAAGGGCAAGGGCTTTCAGGTGATGTTCCAGTCGCATCAGCACAATTGTGCGGGCGGCTCTCACACGAATTATGAATCTCCCGTTGAGAAGTATTTCGGGCCGAACGGCTGCGTTGATATGGGTACAGGTTTAGTCACCAACGAGGGTGTTGAAGGCAAGAAGTTCTCCTCGCGAGCGCTGCCCGCGCCAAAGGAGACGGTCGTTACGAGCGCGAATACGGGAGGAGATCCTCTTACTTCAGCCCACATGCGCAATTGGATGGAGTGCGTGCGCGCACGTAAAGACCCCAACGCTCCAATTGAGGCCGGCTACAGCCACACGGTTGCACTTGTCATGTCCAATGCCGCCGCACGAACAGGCTGCAAGGCGACATTTGACGAAGAAAAGCGTGAAGTCATCGCAGGAGGCAAAGTCTTCAGAGGCTATACTCAGCGCATCTGATGAATTTAAGAAAAAATTGAACGTTTTCGTTTGAGAAGCATTTTACTTTTCGAATGGAGATATATGAGCAGATTCGGACAGACCGCGAAGCAGGTACCCGGCGATTAGTCGCTGAGTACCGTGCGAGGCTGCAGGCTGCCGCTTATCTTCTATGCGCAGATGAGCATGAGGCGGAGGATCTCGTTTTTAGAGCATTTGAACGAGCTATCCTTAAAATAGATGATTTTAGACCAACAGGCTCGTTTTATTATTGGATATACACAATTCTACTGAACTTCTACAGAATGGACGCGAGGAAGAAATCTGCGCGGAAGGATTCTCTCGTCAATGGGGAATTGCCAGAGGTGGAAGATGATGGGCACAATCTTTTTGAGGAGTTTACTTTTCGCGCGAGTGCGGTGGCTGTGAGAAACGCAGTCTCGCGCCTTCCCGACACATACCGAGAGGTGGTTGTGTTGAGGTACTTTGAAGATATGTCGACGCCAGAAATCGCCAAGGTAGCCGGTATTCCCGAAGGTACGGTGAGAAGTCGTCTTCAGTATGCGAAAGATGCTCTTTATTCCATGCTCTGCGATACGGAGCTTTCTCCCGATTTTGCAGACAAGCTTGTGCGCGCGACGAGCCGGAAGGGGTGGCTTTTCCGTAAGGCGTGGATATTGCCTCTTCTAGTTCTTTTTACGCTCGGAGCTATTGCCGCCAGTGCGACGGTCGTTCTTATGAAAGGCTCCTCAAAGAAAAACGCCTCTCCCGATCGCTCTTCTTCCTTTGCATCTGCAGAGAAGGCATGGCGTGTCGTCGCGGGCACATCGACGTTTACCGCGACGGCTGACGATATCGACAAGGCGATTGAACGTGCTCTTCATTTTCTCGCCTCGAACCAGAAGAGTGACGGGTCGTTCCCTGGGGCAAATGGCAATTCTGCGGCGATTCCTGCTCTTGCGGGAATGGCGTTTCTTTCAAAGGGGCATTTACCTGGGAGCGCCCCGTATTCGAAGACGATAGAAAAATGTCTCGACCGCGTGCTTTCTCTCGCCGAAATGCGCGAAAAACAGCCTTGGCGCGGTTACATGGGCGGCGAAGGACGGATGTATTCGCATTCGATCGCGACACTTTTCCTTTCTGAGATAAGCGGGATGGTTGATGAAGAGCGCCAAAGGCGTATCGACGAGATTCTGCCGCTTGCTATCAAGATAATCGTTGACGCGCAGAATGTGAGGAAGCAGGCCGCGCATGTTGGAGGCTGGCGATATACGCCAGTTTCCACCGATAGCGATCTTTCATGCAGTGGCTGGGCGCTGATGGCTTTAAGAAGTGCCAGACTCAATGGTGCAGACATTCCCGACGAGGCTATCGAAAAAGCCGTTCTTTACATTAAGCGTTCTCAGAACTCTTTGGGTGCGTTCAGTTATCAAGGCAGCAACGGTGGGAACGGTGACACACTTTCTGGTGCGGCTATACTCTGCCTTGAGCTTTGCGGCCGCCATCTCGACCCGTCTTCGCTCAAGGCCGCGAAGTTTCTTGAGAATAGATACGAAAAAGTGCTTTTGGGTGGCGGTCACCGCTACTACGGCATGTATTACACGGCTCAGGGCCTTTTTCAGCTGGGCGGGGATCTTTGGAAAAAGTTCGAATCGTGGATGTATAAAACTTATATATCAAAACAACTTCCAGACGGTTCTTGGCCGAAAGATACTGTGAACAGCGCCGCGTATTCAACAGCTATGACGGCGCTCGCGTTCACGGTGCCGTATCGGATGCTGCCGATTTACCAGCGCGACGAAACAGTCGACAACGAGGATGAAGAAAGGAAAGAAATAGAATGAACGATGCTAGGAACGAAAATGACATCGAGCGCATGGAAAAGCTCCATGCGAAGTTTCTTGAGATGAAAGCCGAGCTTTCAAAGGTCATCGTGGGACAGGAAGCGATGATTGACGAAGTGTTGACTGCCGTTTTCGCTCGCGGGCACGCGCTTCTCACAGGAGTGCCAGGACTTGCGAAAACGCTGCTCGTAAGAACACTTGCCGAGACACTGGCGTTAGATTTTAAGCGCGTGCAGTTTACGCCCGACCTTATGCCTGCCGACGTCACCGGAACGGAAGTTCTCGATGAAGATTGTCAGAGCGGCAAGCATATTTTCAGATTTGTCGAAGGGCCGGTGTTCACGAACATACTTCTCGCGGACGAAATCAACCGCACACCTCCCAAAACGCAATCTGCGCTTCTTGAGGCGATGCAAGAGAATTTCGTGACCGTCGGCGGCAAATCGCGCCCACTTGGGAAGCCGTTTTTCGTTCTCGCTACGCAGAACCCGATTGAGCAGGAGGGGACGTATCCGCTTCCCGAGGCGCAGCTTGACCGATTCTTCTTTAACATTAAGGTCGATTATCCCGACCGAACGGAAGAATGCGAAATTCTACGCCGCGCCACGGGCGAAGAAGGCGAAAAGCCCCGTGTCGTTCTGACGGGCGATGAAATTCTTGAACTTCAGGATATGATCAGGCGCATTCCTGCAGCCGACCACGTTATAGAATATGCGGCTGATTTCGTTCGTGCTACGCGGCCTAAATCTCCAGAAGCGCCAGAATTCGTCAAGGAGCTCGTAAGCTGGGGCGCAGGGCCTCGCGCAGGCATGGCGCTCGTAACGGCGGCGAAAGCGAGAGCCGTTTTGCAGGGGCGCGCCTACGCGACCATCTCCGACGTCAGATGGGCGGCGCTGCCCGTTTTGCGCCACCGTATAGCAACGGCCTTCAATGCAGAAGCCGCTGGCGTTTCGAGCGATGACGTCATAAAGCGACTTCTTGACCATTTACGCGTCAGAGAAAATCTCGATGTCTGAGAGGCCCTCATACATGCGTTGGTTGCCCGAAGGGGCGCTCAGCAAAATATCCCGGCTCGAGTTTCTCGCGCACGGAGCGGTAGACGGTTTCATTGCAGGTCGGCACAAGAGTGCGCGAAAGGGCGCAAGCGTCGAATTTGCCGAGCACAGGCAGTATATGCCGGGAGATGACTTACGCTTGCTCGACTGGAAACTCGTCGCGCGAAGCCGCAGGCTCTATGTGCGAGAATTCGTTGACGAAACGAATCTCAGGGCAACTGTCGTTCTCGACGCTTCAGGGTCGATGGAGTATGCGGGCGCGAATTCCTACGAAAAACTTTCGAAATTTGATTATGCGCGCCATGTCGCGGCGCTTCTTTCGTATCTGCTCGTCAACCAGCAGGATGCGGTAGGCTTCGCGACATACGATACGCATCTTCGCAACTACATCCCCGCCGGTGGAAGACCCGCGCAGCTTAAGAGCGTCCTTGAGCTTGTTGATTCACTCAAGTGTGGTGGCGATACGCATACGGCTGAGGTTTTGCACGAAATCGCCGAGCGCATCCCGCGGCGCGGCGTTGTTTTTATATTGAGTGATTTCTTTAACGATCTGAGCTCTCTCGTCAAGGCTCTTTATCATCTTAGATACCGCAGACACGAAGTGTTCGCTCTCCAGATTGTCGCCGAAGAGGAACTTACGTTCCCCTTTACGCGTCTCAACCGCTTCGAAGATCTTGAAAGTCGCACTTTGCTTGACGTCGATACGCGGGCGATTCGCGCAGATTACATAAAGCGCTTTAATGACCATTGCAGCGAATTTAAGCGCATCTGCGGCGAAATGCGCATCACTAATGAAACTCTCGTCACGAATTTGCCGTTCGACGAGGCGCTCGCCGATCTTCTCGTTCGAAACCGTCGCGGAGGAGTGCATTGATGTCATTCCTTTCTCCTATAATGCTGATCGGGCTTTTGTCCGCAGGGCTACCGATTCTCATTCATCTTCTGCGTCGCCGCACGGCTGGGCGCGTTCTCTGGGGGGCGTGGATGTTTCTTTTTGAGTCGATTAAAAAGAAACATCGCAAGCTGATGATCGAGGATGTGCTGCTTCTTGTTTTGAGGACGCTTCTCATCATATCGGCCGTTCTTGCGTTTTCGAGACCCTTCCTCAAGGAGATACGCCTTTTTGGCATTGCAGGTTGCGACAAGGACGTAGTTATCGTCATCGATACTTCCGCTTCGATGCGTCTTTCGGGAGCCGGAGGCAGGCCGTTGTTCGATCAGGCGATAGAAGAGGCGTGTGAACTTGTGCGCCTTTCGCCCGAAGGCACGGCGTTCGGCATAGTCTGCGGCGAAAGCACTCCTGCGATCCTTACGAGCGCGCCTATATCGGACAAGCGCGAAATAACAGCGTTAATAGAAAAGATCAAACCGACGAGTGACGCGATGGATGTGCCGCGCACACTTGCGGCGGCAGGCGAAGTTTTGTCTGGTGGCAACAATCCCGCTAAGGAGATTATAATCTTCGGCGACGGTCAGGGGTATGGCTGGCGGCCTGGAGAGAAGACAGAGTGGGCTCGTGTCGAGCGTATATTTGACCGCTTTCCTGTGAGACCTCCTGTTATATGGAGGTCGCTCCTGCGCCCAGAGAAGGTTCGTAATGCTGCGATTGCGGCTGTTGAACCTTCGAGGGGTGTCATCGGCACCGATCGTCCGGTGTCGTTCACGGTGAGCGTTATTAATTCGGGGAGCGAAGCGTATGCTCCTGGAGATGTCGTTTTTTCGGTGGACGGCGACGAAAAAGGACGTCAGCCGGTCGGGCAGATACTCCCAGGGCTCTCGCGTACGTTCACGTTCTCACACCGTTTCGAAAAGAGCGGTCTAAGAAAGGTTGTGACGTCTCTTTCGAATGCCGATGACATAATGTCTGATTCTACGCTTACAAATACAGTAGATGTTATCGAAAAGATAAATGTGATGATAGTGGACGGGCGTTCAGACGCGACGGGCTACAACCGCGCGGGTGCGTTCGTTGAGGCGGCTTTAAGTCCCGCAAGGCGCGGTAGTGACGATGTTTTTCTCGCAAGGCCGCGCAGCGTCTGGGCGACTTCTCTTGAAAATGAGAAGTGTTTCGAAGGCGTTCACGCGACAGTTCTGTGCGATGTGCCGATGCTTTCGCCAGGTGCGATGACGAATCTCGTCGGATATGTGCGAGGAGGCGGTTCGCTTGTATGTCTGATAGGAGCTCTTGCAGAGGAAAGTTTCTATACTAACGCTCTTTTTGCCGCGAGTTGGACGAACAGATGCGAGGGCGTCGCGAACGTCACATTCAAGGGAGCGCCGGTGACGATGCGCGTCATGTTTGACGAAAAATCCTTGCCGAAGAGCGCTGAAACGCCGTGGCGTTATTCAGACGGAGAAATCGCCGGAGTCGTTGCGCCGTTCGGCCGTGGACGCACTGTGACGCTTGGCTTTCCGCTTGATTTTTCGTCCACCACGTTTCCCGCGAGGCCTGCTTTCGTGCCGTTCGTTCACGAACTCATCTATGCTTCGCTCGCTACGAATTTCGTTTCGGCATCGTGCGACAGCCGCTGGCGCGCGCGCGAAGGAGATCTTAAGGAACTTACCGAGGAAGAGCTCGACGAGCTTGCCGTGTCGATAGATCTCGGCATTGCTCGCAGATGCGAGGATGCGCTCGCAGCCGTGGTCGGCAGAAGTTTTGGTCTTGAGATATGGCGGCCGTTCGCCGTTCTCGCGCTGTTGCTGCTCGTGGCAGAATATCTCCTTTGCCGTCGTTTTGACGCAGAGCGCGGTGGGCGTATCAAGTCGCATGTCCTCTTCGCACTGAGGACGGCGGCGTTTGCGGCGATAGTCTGGCAGCTCATCCATATCAGCTGGGTGCACGACGTCAATAGGCGTATTCATAGACGCGTAGTCGTTGTGACGGATCATTCGCTGTCGATGGCCAGAGGCGATTCTTCATTGGGAACGAACGCTCTTTCTCGCCTTGAAGTCGCAACTAATCTGGCGAGCGTTATTGATAAGAGACTTTCGCGCCGGTACGACGTTGTGCCGTACGCTTTCGGTTCGTCCTCCACCGATTTTGCCCAAGCGCTTGAAAATATTCTTGATGAAGTTCCTGGCGAGGAGCTCTCGGGCGTCGTTTTTCTCACCGACGGCTGCGACACTCGTGAAGGGTGTGTCGCGGCGGCATCGCGCCGCATCGCCCGCGCAGGAGCGAGAATTTCCACGGTTCTTATAGGTTCGACATCAAACCGCGTTGATGCCGCAGTCACGGCTGTTGACGTTGCAGAGACAGTATATCTCGGAGACAAAATACGTCCCACGGCGAGGCTTGCCGCTTACGGCATGAAGGGGCGTACTCTCGGCGTTTATTTCAAGTCAGGCGATGAAGTGATTGAGAAGCGCGATCTCGAGGTAGACGCCGATGAATGGAATGGAGTTGTGCGCTTTACGCACGATCCTTTGAGTAAGGGTGTCGGGTCATACTCTATCTCAATAGTTCCGCCCGAAGGCGACAGCGAAGAGAAGAATGATCTCTGGCCGTTCACTGTGGCCGTTTCGGACGACAGAACGAATGTCATTGTCGTCGACAGACGGCCGCGTTGGGAGTTTAGGTATCTGAGAAATCTTTTCCATGCGCGCGATAAGTCAGTCCATTTGCAGTATGTCATCACAGAGCCCGACAGAATTGCCGCGCCATCTGGCCCGCCCGCGCCACCGGCTGATGCTTCGCGCGAATTCGGAGACGCTGAAGCCGGAAGCCTCCCTGTCACATACGATGACTGGCGCAAATTTAATGTGATTGTCATCGGCGATATTCCTCCGTCCGTTTTTGACGAAGAGGCGAGATGCTCGGTGAAACGCGCTGTCGAAGAGCGCGGCGCCATGCTCGTGGTAATCGCGGGAGAAAAACACATGCCGCGCGATTATGTGTCAGATGCGTTCGCCAAACTGTTGCCTGCAGCATTCACGAATTCGCTGGGGGAGACGACCGCACAATGGATCGCGTGCAGCACACCGTTAGCGCTGACTCCGTCAGGCGCGGCTCACCCTGTGACAGCGTTGTCGGTGAGCGCGTCAGAAAATGCCCGCGTCTGGAATTCTCTCCCGCCCATTGCAGGAAGGCTCTCCGGTTTCTCTGTGTCTCCCGGGGCGGAAGTGCTGCTTTTCGGCGGCGATTCCACGGCGCTTGATTCGCCGCTTCTTATTGTGTCGGAGATGGGGCGCGGCAAGGTTGCGTTCCTCGCGACGGATGAAACGTGGCGCCTCAGATACCGTGCGGGCGACAGGTATCATCACCGCTTTTGGGGCAATCTCGTCAATTGGGGTTTTGGCGAGAAGCTTCGCGACGGCAACCTTCATGCGCGTGTCGGTACCGACAAGATGCACGTGCTGCCAGGAGAAAAAGTTAAGATTTCCGTCAGATTGGTGGACGGCGAATTTAATCCTATGACGAACGCTCTGCCCGTGGCGGTTGTGACTGCGAAAGGAGGCTCTTCGCACCGTATCACACTCTCCAAGCGTCCTGGCGGAAACGGCTATTATGAGGCATTCTTTGATGAGACATCGCTTGAGGGGCACTACAGCGTCGAGATTGAAGATAAAATAGCAGAAGCCGCTCTTGGCGCGCTTTGGCCCGGTAAACTTTCGACGCATTTCGTTTCAAGCGCCTCTCTCGTGCCGGTGGAGTACGTTTCGCTGAAGGCTGATTCAAAAATACCTTCGCAGATGGCTCGGATCACGGGAGGGCACGTTTACACGTCGCCTTGCGATCCATCGCTTTTCGACAAGGCTTTCGGCGCAGGATCCGTCGATGTGACCGAGCGCGTTGAAGATCCGATATGGAATCATCCTTCTGCGCTGGTTATACTACTTGTGGCTCTTGCTGCGCTCTGGATACTGAGAAAATTGAGGGGGTTGGCATGATAGAAATACCGCCAAAAGTTGCAGTTCTTCTTGACGGTGCTCTCAGGCGCGTACGTTGGATATATATCGCGCGTGGTATTGTCGCGTCTCTTGCCGTGTTTCTTTTCTCTTCTCTCGTTGTTATGGGAATTGATGCGTGCGCTACGATATATTCCGATCCGCTCAGGTGGGCTATGTCGCTGGGCGTATACGCCTCGTCGTTAGCAGCTTTTGCTTTCGCCGCTTTGCGTCCGCTCTTTCGCAGGGTAGACCGGCTGAAAATAGCGAAAATATTAGACGAGCGGCACGAAGAGAATGAAGAGTGCCTGACGACGCTCGTGGGTTTATCGCTTGCTTCTGGGCACGCTGAGCGTGTCGCCGCATCAACCGCTTTCATCAGGCTGCTCGCGGCGCATGCCGAAAGAAGCGCGGAAAAAATCGATGTGAAGAAAGAGTTTACGGCTCGGACTGTTGTGAGGCGGCTTTTTGCGCTTGGCGCCGTCGCGCTTGTTTTTGCATGTTCGTTTATCGCTCTGCCTCGACTCGTAGGAATGCTCTTTCTCCGGACTGTCGCGCCGTGGGCCGATGTCGGCAACCTCTACGCAGATGCCATCCGCGTCACTCCCGGCGACATAGACACTCTTGCGGGAGAAAAGATAGTCATAAAAGCCTCCGTGGAAAGGGGTTTTGCGTACGAGATGCAAATACGCATTTCTCGCCGCACCGCGCTCGGATGGGGTGACGAAACGGTCGAGTCGATGAGTGGGGGAGAGTACATGGCGACGGCTGATCTTTCTGACCGTGAATGGCGTTACCGTGTAAGTGCCGGGCCCGCGGTTACGAAGTATTTCTTCGTCAGAGTGCACGAGAAGCCGGAGTACAAGGCTTTTTCGGCGAAAGTTGAGTATCCATCGTATACGGGGTTCTCGCCGCTCGTCATCTCGAACGAAGCGGTTACATCCATCAGTGCGATAGAAGGCGCGCGCGTGACGTTCGACATCACCCTTGATCATCGCGTTTCAAAGGCGTATTTGAAGATCGCGGAAAAAGAATCGTCGTCGTGGACGATGATTTCCACAAATGAGGCGAAGTGGTCGCTCCAGCTTGAGAACGCCGCGCTTTTCAGGTCTCCTGAACGGACTGGAGTTCTCAAGAGTGTACCCGATATGCCGCCTTCCGTGGTTATTGAAAAGCCGCAACGTTCCGTCAGAGTGCCGCCGCACGCCAAAGTGCCGTTCATCGTTACGGCTATCGACGATACGCTCGGCCTGTCGAATGAGTTGCTTGTCAGAATAGGTGGAGGGACATGGCGCTCTCTTCGCGCGCTTGAAAAGTTTTCGCGCAGCAGCGCTTCGTTGTGGAAGGGAGAGGACGAACTTGATCTTTCGCTTCTAGACCTTGAAGGTCAACGCCGTCTTGAGTTCGCCGTTCTCGTGCGCGATGCGCGACCTGACGAGATGGGCGGATCGCATTGTGTCACATCTATACCTGTTGTTGTCTCTCTTGAATCAAAAGCGGAGAGTTTTGCTTTCCAGTCACTCGCTGAGGAGGAGAAGAAATTTAATGCGATTGTCGATGAGGCGAAAAAGAGGCTTGCTGCTGCGGTGCATCCGTCGAGAAACGCGGCAGCGAGAATCAAACATGAGAAAACGGTGAGTGAAACGACCAACCGCGAGATAGCGAAGTCGGCACATGAAACACGCGAGGCAGCCAAGCGGATAGATGAGTTCAGAGAAAGAGTTGAGGCCGACACGAGGTTAAAACCGCTTGAAAAGACTCTTAATGAAGTCATTGAAGAAAAGTTGTCTGCCGTTCTCGAAAAGCTTAAAACCGCTCAGTTTGCTTCGCCTCAGGAGCGCAGTCAGGCGCTCGAAAAAGTTCCTGAGAAGATAAATGAAGCGATAAAGAAAGTTAAAGAACTTGAGGATGAGCTTAAGGCGAGAATGGCGCAGCTTAAGAATCATGAACGCATGGAGGATCTTGCGAGAAGACAGGAGGCTTTGGCAAGGAGCGCGAAGGCGGCTTTGCGGCGTGATAAGGATGGTAAGAGCGACACGCGGATGATGGAGGCGTGGAAACGTATGCAACGCGAGGCGGCAGCCAAAGCGAAGGAGTTGTCCTCGCTCGTCAACGACGCGCAGATTGATGAGGCGCGCAGACGGATGGAGAAGGCGGCCTCTCTTATGGATCGGGAAAAATCAGTAGAAGAAGAGCGAATGAGAAACGCCAATAAGCCGCAAGTGCTGGAGAATCTCGCCAAGGCGCGTGAACGGAGAGAAGACTCAGATAAATTCCAGTCTATGCGCAAGGCGCTTGCGGCGGCGAAGACGGCAGAGAAGATGATGCGTGAATCGGCGAAGATGAATAATCCCCGCCCTGCAGCCGACGCCATGCATAAGGCGATGAATGCGCAGCGCGAGGCGCAGGATGAGTTAGAAAAAGCGTCGGTCAATGAAGAGGGGCGCTTTCAACAGCATGAAGCAGAGAAGGCGCTGCGTGAAGCATTGGATGCAGCCCAGCAAGCGCGAAAGGCGGGGGAGGAGAAAGATGGCACTTCGCGTGAAAGAGCTGCATCGGCACTCGCGAAAATGGAACAATTGCGTGAAAAGGCACTTTCGCATCAGCAGGCAGCTCGCGCTTTGATGGAAAAGGCGCTTGCTGACGCGGAGAAGGGCGAAGAAGGAAGGGTATCTACTTCAGAAAGCTCGGAGGATGCGAATGACAGTGTCGCAGATAAAGCCTCTCAGGCGGCGCAGGCGATGAAGGAAAGCGTTGAGAAGGCGGCGGAGCGTTTCTGTCTTAACAGCGATATAGGATTGAATACGGCGAAGGATAGAAAAAAGAGCCAAGCCTCTTTTGGTGGCGTAGCTGCCGAACTGAAAAGTATGATGCACGAAATGAAGAGCGTCGAAATGACCGGTGATATAAAGGAACTTCTTCGCCGTGAAGGGTGGTTTCTCATCAAGGGCTCTGCGAAAGATGGTATTGGAACGATCGATATCAATGCTGTTTCTCCCGAATATCGCGAACTCGTGCGCCTTTATTTTCTAAAACTCGCCGAAGAGAACAGATAAAAACATCTTTATTCTGTACACACACACGCTTACCACGGCCCTAAATTTGCAAATTTCGCGTCTATCATTATCGACGCAAAAATGATATAATATTGACGCTTTTTGACGGAGAAGTTATGTCTTTAGATGAAAGCGAGGGTAATTTTATGGCAACATCAAGTATAACAGCGAACTTTTACACTGACGACCCCAAGGCCGCGAACGCCTTTGTGCGTATGTTGGTGCGCCCTGAAAGAACTCGAATGGGAGGTGTTTATGCTTAATTTTAAGAGTATGCTTGATACGCTGAAGACATCGCATATCAGGGTGCATATACCTCGCAGTATTCCGCAGTTCACAAACCCAAGCGAGGAGTGTGACCGTCGCGCTGTTATGAGACAGGCGAGCGGTAACGCGCGTTTGGCGTTTGGCAGGTATGTTACGCAAGAGCAAATGGACTCGCGGCTTGAACGTGTTCTTTCGGCTAATGGCGGATTGTGAAATAATATCGTTCCATTGTTGACTTTAAGACCTGAAATTGAGATAATAGGAGGCGTTATGTGTGAAATGATTATATCAAAAAAAGTATGTCGTCGTACTCCTGTGAGAATCGCAAGGGATCGTGCGCTTGACGGTCTTGCTGAATATGTTCGCAAGCAGTGCGCAACACCACAGCGTTGTGCGCGGTACTTGGCTTCAGTCGGGCTTACTCGTTCGGCTAAGGGGCGCATTCTTGTTACGCCAATGTGATAATCTAAATGTCGCATCGTCTTGAGTTCGTTTATGGTTATCATGGGTGTTGCAAATCCGTGGCAGATTCCATTCTCTCGGGATCGGATGTATTGCTTTCTAGTGAAAACGATTACGATTGGCTCGGGACTGGCATTTATTTTTGGGAAGAAGCTCCTGCCCGTGCTTATGAGTGGGCAAAGAAGATGCATCCGAATGAGCCTGCGGTGATTGGGGCGAAAATACGACTTGGTCGATGTCTTAATTTGTTGGATGTGACTGCTTATAAATCGCTTCGCGACACTTATAATATCTTGAAGGAGAATGTCTCTTGCCAGCTGCCGAGAAACGGAAAGCTTTGTCATCGACTTGATTGCCTTGTAATTAACACAGCAACCAATTTCGCGGAAAAAGAGTTGGGGCTGCCATACGATACAGTGAGGTGTCCTTTCCCCGAAGGAGAGCCGGTTTTCCCTGGATCGACCATTCTCGACCGCTCTCATATTCAGATAGCCGTTCGCAATCAGACGGCATTGGCGGAATTGTTCGCGGTTGACGTCGCAAGTTTTGAAGGAAGGTGGGAATAGCGTCTATAGACAATTTTCATGTCAGTAACCAAACAATGAAAGGAAGAAAAGATAACTGATTGAAACGATATACCGATCGTAGTACTGAAAACGGTCGGCTTCTCCACTTGATTAGTGATTAGGAGTTAGGGGTCAGGAGTTAGGAGGTAGAAAACTCTAAACTCTAAACCTAAAACTCTAAACTAACCAAGGAGTGAGAGTGAGTATGGGGTGGGCAACCTAACCCATACAACGTACGCGAACCAGCGTATGACGCTTTCTGTGAAATCGGCAAAATTTTAAAGTAAAGGCGGAATACGATGACCGCGCTACGTGGGTAATCCACGTGGCGTGTTTTCATCATTCATGTTTTTACTTGGGCGTTTGCCGATGCCTCACAGAAGA
>CAJGDE010000035.1 GCA_904502135.1 Kiritimatiellia bacterium | reverse complement strand
GAAACTGTAATCACGGCCTGGGACGATGATGCCGCCCGCCTCGCTGCCTCCGAATTGCGCGAACTGCGCGACGAGGCGTATCGCAAGGCACTTGAAAACCGCACAAAAGCCGTAAACGAGGCTCAAGGCGCATTTTAAGGCAGCATAATCCTTGGGCGGCTCCTAAAGCCAAAAACGACGCTCAAGCAAAAATCAGGCGGTATTCGACCAAAATCGAACGCCGCCTACTTTTCTAACTTTGCAAACTCTCCAGCCACTCCGGCCAATCACTTTCCCCTTTAAGCGACTCCCAATCTTCAATCCCATACTTTGCGATTATTCTTCTTGCCTCTTCCATCCCTTTCTTTGAGAGTATCACACTCTTTTCTCTTATAGATCCTCGAGTAAAATCCTTCTCCATCAACTCATCCATCACATCAAAATCATATCCTTTCCATGCGCTCCACGGATCCTCCTGTCCCTTCTTTCTCTTTGTCCTAAATCTCGTCAAAAACATCAACGCCAGCGTTAACTCGCGCACAGCCTCTTCCGCACCTGTCATTTCTTCTTTCATTATTTTCTCCTTTTCAAACATCAAAAAGTAGGTCAGACCTACTTTTCGATGTTTACAATCCATCTTCCGCAATACCCATCTTGCGAAATCATTCCTTGTCTTTTTAACTTGCGCAAGGTCGCATAAATTATCCCTACGCTCAGCGACATTCGCTCTGCCAAACTCGGAACATCTATTTCCGGATTTGCCTCCAACAGCGCCAATACCATCTGCTCACGCGATTGACGCTTTTCAACTCTCTTCGCATCTTCCGCGCACTTCTCACGAAACTCAAGTGCAGCCTTTTGCACTTCCTTCAATCTTGCCGTCTGCTGCGCAATCATCGCCTCTGTCGTCAACGGATCATTCGGAACCTCATACCCTGCTACACGCTTTCGCGCAATCTCTTCTGCCCTTTTTAGTTTTTCGTTTTCAAGTAATGATGCCAACAACTCTTCATGTATCTCGGCAATTTCTTCTATTGTCATTTGATCTCCATAAATAAACCTCATCCCTTCAATTGCCGTTTGATCACCCTTACAAAACGCACAATAACTGCTCCATACATAGGCATCATACTTATCTGTCTCCGCTGCACGAATAGGATTAAGATGTATGTACCCTAAACACTTAGCCATTTCAATTGTTCTCATCTTTACTACCCTATCATAATAAACTGCTTCCCAAAGAGTTCCCTTATGCCCATTTCTGCTGTTATATTCCGCTGTAAACCACTGCTTTACAATCTTCATAAAATTGCCTACACTATACATTCGCCGCCGTTGGATATCAAGCCAATCTTCAACTCGTTTTTCCCCAGAGGTGCCTTGCTTTCGCCACTTAATAAATTCATTCACCTGATTGCGAGCAACATTTTCTCCTTTTAAGATACCATATCGACGCATTACCTCATTCTCATCAATAACCGCAGGCACAGGAAGATGCACAAGAATATGAAAATGATTTCCCATCACACACCAACCAAGGAGTTTAATACCACAGAACTCGGATGTTCTACGAACCATTTCTAAAAAATCCTTGCGCTCATCATCTTTCAAAAAGTAGACCCTATGAGCGATACGACTGACAAGGTGATGAACCGTATTATTTTCTTTTATTCGATTATTGGAATTTGCCATATTTTCTCCTTTTCAAACATCAAAAAGTAGGTCAGACCTACTTTTTGATGTTTGATATCAGTCCTTGCGCAATTTTCGGACAACAATCGTTCGGCTGGAGCGAGAGAGAGATTTATGACGAAAAGTTTTCAATAATGAAAAATAATCTTTGTCTACTTGACGCAAAGGCATATCTTTTATTTTTCGTCTTACCGTAATGGTAAGACAATCGTTTTCGACTTTTGCCGCAAAATGTCTTGTCTCAACCGTCTCATCTTCAAAATTCTCAGGCATATACTCAATTTGAGTATAACCCTTCGGAAATTTGAGCGTAAAAATCTGCTCCTTGGCGCTCGTTGAAGAAAGACATATCGGCGTTTCACGCACATTGCTCGAAAGCGACGGCAAAGAACAATCAAACGGCGGCAATGTTATCGTCATAACGCCGTTATCAAGATTTGCAAAATCCGGCAGATAACACTTAAATGACATTTTTGAGGGATAGGACGTCAAATCCGTTTGAAGTTCACTTGTGGAACTGGCGCTTTGCGATATTGAGCCAAGAAGCGTCTGATAAAATCTGCTTCTGTGCTCGGGAAGCATTTCCGAAAAACGCTTTCTGAACGCACCTACCTGACTGCCGAACATATAAGAATAAACATCAAGATCAACACTGCCGTTTTCGCGCACATACCAAACGCTTTCGTCTCGCTCCATAGCCTTAAACGCTGGATCTGAAGAAGCGACCTTGTCAAACTTGCCGCTTAGAGGATCAAATAACGTACACCCGTCATACGCTGTCGCTCCAAGCGGCGTGTACTCGTTTTCGATTCCGATATACATGATTTTCTTTTCGGCAAAAAGACCAAAGAAGCCTCCCTCGCATACGACAACTCTGCAAAGAGGCAACGAGAACACTCCTGGGTTGGGATATTTATTGATATCAAAATCTTTGATACGTTCGTCTCTCAGTGCGTCTTTCGCCACAAAAACTATATGAGCTTCAAATCCTGCGCGTTTTAAAAGCGCTGCCAGCGTTCGCACATAATCCAATCTTGTTGCGTAGCGCTCCTTGAGCACTGTATCGGGATTGGTCAGTTGCAAATCGACCGGCAGGTCATAAAGAGACGGTCCGCAGACCTTTACATTCCGAGCCATCCAATCGCGTATCTCTTCAATGCCGGCCGATTGAAGATCTTCGACAGCATGAGCGATTTCAGGAACTCTTGCCCCCTTCTCAAGAATCTTGGAGACGCTCCTCCAATCGCATTTTGAAATCGTATCTACATCGCGCCAAAGTCTCGCGTCTGGCTGATTAGGCTCACGAGGAACCCTCTTCGGATTTGAAACTCTCCGGCTCCAATCGTCGACAACAACGCTTTTTTCCCTAAGAGGTATTTTAGAGTCGAACGAATATACCGCGTAAAAAGGAAGAGGCGAAGCTTTAACCCGCTCAACGCTTTTTATCGATATTACGCTGCCTATCTCTACTGACGGAAGATTTAACACCAAGATTTTTCCAGCAGGATAACGTGGGCAGGAAGCCGCCCATTCAGCATCCATGACATTCATTTCATTTGTCGATATGTTTCTGACAACACCATTTACATTTGAAACGCTGGCGCTGACTATATCAATGTTTTTCCACGAAGGGTTATAATGAAACTTGACTTCCGAAAGTTCTTTTTTTCCCGCATAAGTGAGAACGCGCCGGATCACTTCATTTGTCGTAACCCAAGACCTCATGGAAGAATCGTTCGCCCTTGCGATAAACGTAGAAGATGAATCGCGCAAAATTTCAAAATCTGCGTCTATCAGCTCATCAACCTTAAACTGAGGGTGCTTGCGTTCGCAAGACTCGACTGTTTTTATCTCTTCACGCAGAGCCAGATATTTCTCTGGAGAAAACTCAACCGCCGAAATCGCCAACCGCCGCTTTGCTTCAAGAACGCCGTCCTTTACCGTGTATGTTCGTGAATAATCATATCCCCCAGAGGTCTTTTCGTCTGGCGGCAAACTCTCAACTTCACCCAGCGCTTCACCTAAATCGATAAGAACTTTCTCTTCAACTTCCGCCGTGGTATCAAGAACAAGCGGATACCTGCGGCTCTCAAGCGATGTTGAGCCTTCCAAAAGCCAATTGGCCAACCCAAAAACCTTTGTGAAAAAAGGCACGCAAAGCTCATTGCGGCTCTTACCTTTCAAAACCGCTTCAGGCAGGCGGACAACGGCTTTTATCTTTAACGGCTTTTCCGTATCTCGCATATCCTGCGGCTCAAACTTCGCGGAGATAAGTTCCGCGCCTGGCGCCGCACGCTCTAAAACGCGTCCAAGCGAACGCTGACGCTCTTCAGATGTTAAACGCACAAAAGCTCCTCTATACGCGGTATCGTTAATCCCCGAGAAAGATATATCGCTTTCAACGACCAAAGACCCGTCCTTGGACAATTTGCCGGAAGAATCGATTTTAAGCGCATTATCACTGCTCGGCGGCACGGGCGTTGTCATAAGCTCTTCTCCATCGCTCCTGCACACCAGATAACTCTTGTCGCTCAAATATGCCGGGAAAATATCCTTCGTGTTTTCATTCGTCGGATCCATAAGCATATAATCACGCTTCTTCGGATCGAGCTGAGCGGCGACTATGGCGTGATTGAAATATGCCTGCGGCACATCCTTATCCATTTTCGCCCCGACATTAATCAGCACAGGAAACGCCTCAACCCCTGCCAAGCGAAGCATCGCGACAAGAAGCGCCGCCTTGTCACGACAAACTCCATATCGGCTATCAAACGTAATATCGACATCGTGAGGAGCGTATCCGGGAGAAGTATCCTCCAACGTAAGGCCCATATAACGAATTTCCTGGGAAACGAACTTGAATATCGCCCTGATAAGGGCCTCTCCACTCAAGTCCCCCTTCAATTCTTTTACCTTTTGCTCCATCGCATAATTCGTTTTTTGAAGATGCGGCAGGCAAAGATCCCAATACCATTTCGAAATCTCGCTCCAGGATTTCGCCGTCGACAAACGAACGCATTGAACCTGGGTATAAGCTACAGGCATATCCGGCTCAGGGAACATCTGGGGAGAATTTGTCGCGCAAAAAATATGAAGAGTAGAGCCGTCATCCAGTTTCTTCTCGGACATTGAGACGTTGCCGAGCGGATGACGCAGAACCTTTGTGCGGATAGGCAGCTGCTGCGGAGACATCACCTCGTAGACCGACTTCAAAATCGGCGACTTCCATTCAAAGATGCAGATATCGGACCAATGGTTTTTAACTCTGCTTTTCAACGTCCTGCGGGAAAGTTTTACATGCAAAGTCTCCCCTACCTTCAATCCCGGTATCGTGCATGTGATCATTCTGTCTAAAGGATCGTAAATATTCATCCCCATGGAACTATTGTCCGTCGACTCCTTCGTCGTTGAAGATGTATCTATCTCGCGTTCCTTTCCGTCAAGCCCGACAGCTCCGACATACAGAATCTTAGCTTCGCCGTAACGCTTTGAATAATTGACAGTCAATGTCGACTCTTCGCGACGCCCCTTTTCGGTAAGAATCTTTATCCACGCTTCACTTAACGACTCGCTCGTGCCGTCGACATTATATTTAACACGCTCGATTTCCTCAACTGTAACAGAGTCGGCATCGGGATATTTCTGAGCCGTTATGCCGCCAAGTTCCACACGGGCGAAAGCCGAAAAAACGGCCATTGCCGCCGAAAGCAGAATAAAGATCTTTTTCATACCTTATTTACAGCCCACTCGGGTTCAGGCGTTGTGCATTTCACGAGCGTACGCGACGATCTCATCGACGGCTTTTTTCATATCGCTCTGCTTGAAAAGGTAACTTCCCGCCACAAGCTGATTCGCCCCGTATTCAAGAGCCGTTTTTGCAGTTTCAAAATTTATTCCGCCATCAACCATAATGTCCAAATCACGTTTTCTATCTCGCAAAAAGCGGACTTTCGGCATGCATTCTTCTATAAACTTCTGGCCGCCGTACCCCGGATGAACCGTCATGACCAATACCTCGTCGATCTCATCCAAATAAGGCAGAAGTTTCTCGACTGGAGTTTCGGGGTTTATGACAATCGCGTTTTTAAGCCCCATCTCTCTTATACGCCTAAGTTCCGTATGAAGATCACAGTCGGCCTCTAAGTGCAACTGAATCGTCTGAGCACCCGCCTGAGCGAATGTTTCAAGATAAAGATCAGGCCTGGACATCATCAGGTGGACATTGCGGTAGAATGACGGCGCGACTTTCTTCGCCAAGGCGACGACGTCCGGACCAAAAGAAAGGTTCGGAACGAAATGCGCGTCCATGACATCAAGATGCAGAGCCTGCGCTCCTGAAGATTGCGCTCTTAAAATTTCATCGGCGAGATGTCCGAAATCAGCGGCCAAAAGAGACGGAAGAATTTCTATTTTCATTTTTTCCTTCTTTCTAAAAAACGCCCGCCGCGATTGTCGGTAAAGCGGCCTGAGCGGTATGATATTTTACCATTTACTATGACATACTGCATTCCCGAAGAAAATGCATGCGGTTTTGAATATGTGGAGCGCGAAAAGAACTCGTTTTCTTTCCATACGGCGACATCTGCAAAATAGCCTTTTTTCAGTTCTCCGCGCAAACAAATCTCAAACCTTCCGGCGGGCAAAGACGTCATGCGCTTTACCGCCTCTTCGCAAGTTACGCCAAGCGAGCGCAATCGACGGAAAAACTCGGGCATCGTCGCATAGGCTCTCGGATGGGGATGATCTTCTCCGAGTGCTCCCCAAGGCGTTCTTAAAGAAGCGTCAGAACCCGGAACGATCCAATCAAGAGAAAGTATTTTATCAAGATTTTCTTCACTCATACCGAAGAAGAATGCCCCCGTCTTGCAAACATCTTTTTCCAAGAGAGAGACAATGAATTCTCCGGGCGAAGAGCCGCAGACTTCACTTACGCGAAGGCCTGAAAATTTTTTGTTTTCGTCATGCCACGTGCCCCCGATCATGACCTCGCGCCAATCTCTGAGGGAACCGTCGATCTCTTCAACGATTCTGCGGCGCAAAACAGGAGAAGCAAATCTCTCCATCTCGGCTACGGCAGCTCCCGCCTGCGCCCAATCGGGAAGTACAATATCAAGATCGGTGCCGGCGGCGGTAAAAGGATATCTGTCCGCACCAAGAAGAAGACCGCGCGACATAGCGCGCTCGATCTTATCGATTACGGCGGACAGTTTTCCCCAATTGTTTCTACCGCTTGTCTTCAAATGTGAAATCTCAGCACGAATACCGCTCAACCGCGCAAGTTCAACAACCTCATCGATCGCCTCTTCGATCCGATCGCCTTCAGATCTCATGTGGGTAGCGTAAAAACCGTCGTGAGAAGCGGCCACTTTAGCTAAGTGAAGAACTTCTTCCCAAAGCGCATATCTGCCTGGTTGATATATAAGACCTGTAGTAAGCCCCCATGCTCCATCATCCATCGCCTCTTCAAGGAGCCTTGTCATCTTCTTTAAATCATCTTCATCCGCACTGCGAGGTTCATATCCCATGGCGGATGAGCGCAAGGTGTTGTGACCGACAAACTGCACCGTATTTACGGCAGGACGCGCTTTCTCAAGCTGCGAGCGATATTCACTGAGAGTTCTCCACGTCAATTTCTCGGCGAGCAATGTAGCCCAATCTCCCGAAAGCCTCGCCTCGCCAAAACGCGGCGCTATGCTCCCGCCGCACTGCCCGTTTATCTCGGTAGTAATGCCCTGCGAAATTTTTGAAGCGGCCGAAGGCTCGAGTATAAGATAGGCATCGCTGTGCGAATGAGCGTCGATAAAACCGGGCGTGACAAAACATCCCGAAGCGTCTATCGTCTCTTGCACTTCGTCTGTAGTCGGTGCGTTACCGGGAATTACATCGGCGATATGATCACCTTCTATCAAAAGAGAACCGACGAAACCGGCATTGCCGGTTCCGTCGATTATCGTCCCGTTTTTTATAAGAATTCTTTCGGGACAGCCGTAAGAAAGCCTCACTTCTTGAAGCTCTCTTCAACCGCAACAGCGACTGCTACCGTCGCGCCGACCATCGGGTTGTTGCCCATACCGATAAGCCCCATCATTTCGACGTGAGCAGGAACGGATGAAGAACCTGCGAACTGGGCATCGGAGTGCATACGACCCATAGTGTCGGTCATGCCGTAGCTGGAAGGACCGGCCGCCATGTTGTCGGGGTGAAGCGTACGACCCGTACCACCGCCGGAAGCGACAGAGAAGTACTTCTTGCCGTTCTCAATGCACCATTTCTTGTAGGTGCCGGCGACAGGATGCTGGAAGCGCGTCGGGTTCGTGGAGTTGCCGGTAATTGAAACGCCGACATTCTCAAGCCGCATAATCGCAACGCCTTCCGGAACATTGTCTGCGCCGTAGCAGTTGACGGCAGCGCGCGGTCCCTTGGAGAACGCCTTCTTAGAAACAACCTTAACCTTTTCGGTGTTGTTGTTGAACGCCGTCTTAACATACGTAAAGCCGTTGATGCGCGAAATAATGTAAGCCGCATCCTTGCCAAGACCGTTGAGAATAACGCGAAGATTCGTCTTGCGGACCTTATTGGCGTTAAGAGCGATCTTAATGGCGCCTTCAGCGGCGGCGAAAGACTCGTGACCGGCGAGAAACGCAAAGCACTCCGTCGCGTCGTCAAGAAGCATCGCGCCAAGGTTGCCGTGGCCACGACCGACCTGACGGTTCTCGGCTACAGAGCCGGCGATACAGAAAGCCTGAAGACCGACACCGATTTCAGCGGCGGCATCCTTAGCCTTTACGCAGCCCTTCTTGATCGCCATCGCAGCACCGACAGTGTAGGCCCACTTGGCGTTTTCAAAGCAGATAGGCTGAGTTTCTTCAACGATCTTATACGGATCAATGCCTGCCTTGTCGCAAATTTCCTTGCACTCAAGAATCGACTTGATACCATAAGGCTTGAGGGCGGCGAGAATTTTCGCCTCGCGACGCTCATAACCTTCAAACAACTTCTCAGCGGCGGCAGCCTTCTTGGGGGCGGCCTTCTTCGCGCAGCTCTTCTTAGCACATGCCATGATAAATTCCTCCTTATTCCTTGCGCGGATCAATATACTTAGCAGCTCCCTCGAACTGACCGTAGGTGCCCTTGGACTTTTCCCACGCTTCGTTCGGAGTCATGCCCTTCTTGATGAAGTCGGTCATCTTTCCGAGAGAAACGAATTCGTAACCGGTGACTTCACCTTCTTTATTAAGAGCCATGCGCGTGCAATAACCTTCGGTCATCTCAAGATAACGCGGGCCTTTGGCCTTGGTGGCATACATTGTACCGACCATTGAACGTAAACCCTTGCCGAGATCCTCAAGGCCAGCGCCGATAACAAGGCCGCCTTCGGAGAACGCACTCTGCGTACGACCGTAAACGATCTGGAGGAAGAGTTCGCGCATTGCGGTATTAATCGCATCGCAGACAAGGTCGGTGTTGAGCGCTTCGAGAAGCGTCTTGCCGACGAGAATTTCAGAGGCCATAGCGGCGGAGTGGGTCATACCGGAGCAGCCGATCGTTTCAACGAGAGCTTCTTCGATGATGCCGTTCTTGACATTAAGCGAAAGCTTGCACGCGCCCTGCTGGGGAGCGCACCAGCCTACGCCGTGCGTATAACCGCTGATGTCTTTGATTTGCTTAGCCTGCACCCATTTGCCCTCTTCGGGAATCGGCGCCGGACCGTGATTGCACCCTTTCATGAGAGGGCACTGATGTTGTACCTCAGTCGAGTAGACCATTATTATTTCCTCTTAGTTGTGAAAAGTGGTAATATTATACCAAAAAAATCGCTCACATATCATATATCACTTAGATAAAATATTAACTCTGCAAACACTCTCGCCTAATCCACAAGAGCGCGCTTTTACGAGAAGAAAACCGCTGGAGCCTTCTTTCGGTCTTATAATCGCTTGCGCCAAACCTCCGAAAGCCTTTCTCTTCAGAGAGTGAAAATCCGCAAAATCCGTCTCATCGCCATTGTCCGTGGCGATAATCTCACCAGGCCCTTCGACGGAAAACTTGATTTCATTCGAAGCCGTCGGAACAAGTCTGCCTTCGCCATCACGGACCGAGACGTTTACATACACGACATCCTCCCCGTCAGAGACAACAACTTCTTCTTCTGCCTGAAGCTTAAGAGCCTTCGGTTCCGATGTCGTTTCGACCCTATCACGCGTCCACTCCCGGCCATTCTTGTAGACGACAACTTCAAGAACGCCTCTTTCATACTTTACATGATCCCACCTGAGGCGGTACGCCCTGTCCCAACGGGACTTATCTTTCTTAACGCGACCTAAACTCCTGCCGTTTAAAAAGAGCTCTCCCTCGTCACCTGATGTAAAGACATAGACAGGTATTTCCCTGCCGTCAAAACCTGGCCAATTCCAATGCGGCAAAATGTGCGCCATGGGTTTTTCGCTCATCCATCGCGACTGATAAAGATAGAACGAGTCCTTCTTGAAACCCGCAAGATCAAGAAACCCTGTATTACACGAATGGATTGCCGTTTTTGCCTGCCCGAATTTTTTCACCTCCTCATCGGCGAGGCGCTGTTTCGCAGGACATGAAAACACAGGTTTTTTACGCCATGTATCGCACCAATAAGGTCCGCCGAGATAATCTATCCCCGTCCAGATAAATTCACCGAGGCTCGTGCCGACCTTATCCATCCACCACCACTGTGCATCAGGCGAAGAAGCCCAACCTTCATTGATTTTCTCCCAATCGGCAGCCTCCCAGCAATATGACGAATTGTAGAAATCGACACCTTTGACTTCGCTCCACTTTTGAACCACGGGGAAGTGATAAACTCCGCGCGACGAACTCATGCAAATACTCTCGGTCGAGAAAAACGGAACGTTCGGATAGCGATTCTTAAGTTCGGGAAACTGCCATGAAAAATAATTGCACCCCATAATCGCCATCACCGACGGAAAATGGTTCGTGAAATTCGCGGAATTGTTGTTGGCCACCGTGCACGGACGCGTCGAATCTTCGGCACGGACGATCTTCTCTATCGAGCGGGCCCTTGAAACATATTCTTTACTCGGACAGAATCTTTCAAACCCGTCGCAAATCTCATTTCCGATACAATACATTATGACCGAGGGATGGTTGCGATCTGTCTGAACCCATGCTTTCAGATCATGCTTATGCCAATCGTCAAACAAATTCGTATAACCGTTTTTGCGCTTGCCGGCGTGACCGATGTAACGCCACTCGTCAAAAACCTCGTCTTTAACGAGAAGCCCCAATTCGTCACAAAGTTCAAGAAGCCCCTCGTCCGGCGGATTGTGTGATGAGCGAATGGCGTTGACTCCGGCCTCTTTAAAGAGAAGAAGTCTTCGCTTTTGAGCCTTGCGGTTCCACGCGGCGCCCAAAACTCCGAACTCATGATGCATTGAAACTCCGTTCAAGGGAACGGTTCTTCCGTTAAGCATAAATCCGCGAGCGTCAGCATGATAGGAAATTGTGCGAATGCCGTAGCGATAGTCATTGCCTTCAATATCAACCGTATAGAGATAAGGGTCGTCAATATCCCAAAGCCGAGGATTTTTAACGATGAACGATTTCTCTTTCTCGCCGGACTTCGACATTTCGTAGCGCACATCAACCTTGGCGGAATTTTTAGTGACATCGCTTGTCGTGATATGCACGGAACCTGGCAGAACGTGATCTTCAGGGCATACCAAAAGCCTTGCGCGGCGGTAAAGACCGCCGCCCGTATACCAGCGTGACGAGTCGGGAATATTGACGCAGCTTATCGCCAACGTGTTGGTCTTACCGTATTCAAGCGATTTCGTCATGTCGATCCGCCAGCGCGTATATCCATAAGGCCAGCCGCCTCTGAACGCGCCGTTGACATAAGCCATAGCGTAGCTCATCGCGCCGTCGCATTCGAAATAGACCGTTTTGCCGCGCCACGCCTCAGGCGCGAAAAACGCCAGACGATAACGCCCGGCTCCGACGACGTCAAGAAAAGCGTCGCCGTATTTTCTGTTTATGTCAAAAGGCTTTTCTATACCCCAATCGTGCGGTACGCGAACTTCGCGCCAATTACGGTCATCGTATGAAGCCTCTGTCCAGGCAAGCTTGGGGGCAAGAGAAAAATCTCCTTCAAGCGCCTTCAAAAGAGCCTTGCTGCGCGAGCGGATCACATCTTTGGATGCGGCCTCGTCAAAATTTTCACGCTCAAATCGCCAGCCTTTTGAAAGCTCTATCTTTTCAACGGACGCGGCGGCGATAAAAGAAATGAACGCAAAAAATACCGATAATGCCTTTTGTAAAACCATAGCCTATACCTTATTAATATTTCTGCCCAAGAATCAACTCAAGAACCACATTTGAAATTTGAGCCCCTTTTACCGCAAGTGCTCCCTTTGAAGGAAAGCCACCGCCGACAATCTCATTGCAGATAACCTCATATCCGTTAACCGCTACGCTGATCGCGCCTCGGTGGACGATAACTTCTATATGCTGAAATTCTTTTGACGGATCATACGCATCGTAGAGGGGCTTTGAAAATGCTGTCGCTCCGACAAGCCCAGCGAGTTTAACGCTGTGCGAAGAGCGAAGTGAAAGAGCGGCATCGGGAGAGGTCGCCTTAAAATCGAATGAGAGTCTAAAATCGCCGACTTCACCAATGTTTTCCAAAGCGGCCGCATCCGGCAGATACGCCGGCATATCGTAAATTGCGTACCAAGGCTTGGGAACATCCCACGACCATTGGGCTTCCACAGGGTCGACCTTATTGACCCTCACGTCAACCGAAGAAAAATTCGGACATAAAGACGAATCTACTTCGTTCGTAAGCGCTACGCCTGCGGTAACGCGCTCAAGACGTAAATTCGCTACAGGGCAAGACTTGTCGCCTTTTACAGAACAAATCGACGAGGTTTTCCCGACAGAGCAGTTACGAATCGTTATTCCGTCAATCTGAGTGCGCCTTAACTCATCAACGGGATATGGATACGCGCTTGAATCAGTCCTTACGCTAACGATATCGCGCACTGTATGAGAAAAACAGTTCTCCATCAAAATATTCTTTACATGACCTCCGCGTCTCGGATTCGTCTTAAGAGAGAATAGGGCGAATGACGCGCCTATCTGCAGAGAATTTCGCATCGTCACGTTTTCAATTCCGCCGGAAAGCTCGCTTCCCAAAACCAAAAGGCCGTGCCCTTCTATTAGCTTAACGCCCTTGATGTCAATATTGCAGCTCAACGAGTCGCCGTCCCAACCGTCGCGATTGCGCCCGGCCTTGATCACCACGCCGTCGTCACCCTGATGGAGTTTACAGTCTCTTACGACGACATTTTTCGTCTTTTCAAGATTGATTCCGTCTGAATTGTGCCCGAGCGCGCGAGAATCCAATTTAGAAATATTTACACCGTCACAACGCAAAAGGTGGATTGTCCAGAATGGAGATTCACGGATTCTGAAATCTTTCAAAACGACGTTTCTGCAGCGGTTGAACTGTATAAGATGAGGTCTAAAATATCCGCCACGCTCAGCGAGAACGCGCTTTTCAATCTCTTCACCGCGCATCATCTGCGCAAACACTTCAGCGCGAATGCGCTTATGAATTTCACCTCCGACGAACCAATCTCTCCACTTGGCCATTTTAGGCGCAAGCGTCCCCTTTCCGACGATTCCGACGTTAGTGCAGCCGTACGCATACACCAAAGGCGAATAATTCATGCATTCAACGCCCTCCCAGCTTGTTTTTACAACCGGAAGATACTTCTTGGGGTCATCCTCGAAAATGAGAAACGCTCCATCGTCAAGCCTTAAATGAACATTCGACTTAAGATGAATAGGTCCCGTAAGCCAAAGACCTTTCGGCACGATGACTTCTCCTAGCAAATTAGATGCGCAGCTATCAACGGCCTTTCCTATAGCCGCCGTATTGGCATCGACATCAACATTGAACAAACCGTCCTTCGCGCCGAAGTCAGCGATGCTGAGAGCGCAGAACGCACCTTGACAGACAGCAAAAACCGAAACGGCGGCAATTTTTTTTACCGTGCTTATCATTTAACATTCTCCTTTTGGGCCTTCCTGAGCCAATACGAAGCCGTACAGCTCCAGGCATGGCAATATGAGTTAAGCAGAATGCTCCTGTAAGGCGAAACGAAATCATCGGCAGGATCGAACGCCTCCCAGAACGTATCGGCTCCTTTGGCTACCATTGCGCCCCAATATTCACGGACAAGTTTTAGCGCCTCTAACTTCATATCCGCCGACCAAAGCCCCTCGACGAAATAATGATAGGCGTAAGGCGTGCGCGGACGGATGGCATCTTTGTGCGCCGTGACGCGCGAGAATGCCCCACGCCTCATTTCGTCGCTTCCAGCCTTTGCCAGAGCAAGATACGCCTGCGACATCCACGAAACGTTGCGATCCTTGCCGCTGACCCAAAGACCAAGATCTTTATCCCAAAGCGCTTCGACGGCGCGTTGGCGCATTTTATCGATCGTCGAAGGCAAATCCTCGATCTCCGACTCTTTCGAAAGCGCCTTCGCCAACTGACACATTGAATCAAGACCGTAGATTATCGCCCCTTGCTCGGAGGCCTGACGGTTAAAGCCGTTCTGCCAATCGATAAAATTCCAAAAGCCGTTATCCTCTTTTACAAGCCCTGTTTCGTCTACCGCCGTGAGCACTTTCCGGCAGGCAGCCTTTGCCGCAGGCCAAAGATCATGAGCCGTAGCAGCATCTCCCGTTTCTTTGTAATACTCTAAAAGCATCAAAGGAAAAAGCGCCGTATAATCAAGTATCTGACGCCCGGCTGCATTGCGGAACTGAGGCTTCTCGTAAACGGCAGTAGCGGGAGAGCCGTCGTCAAACGAACATCCCGCAACCAAATAAAGCGAGCGCTTTACAACATCCAAATCGCGAAACGTCGCATAATTCGCCATGGCCTGCAACCGTAAATCGCCGAGCCAAAGACGCCTGTCGCGCTTAGGGCCGTCCTCAAGACACGTCTGCATGGAGTCTCGCAAAGTTGCGGCCGAAACGCGGTCAATAGCCTTATCAAGTTCATCCGCACCGTCAATGGATGAGTATTTTGCGAAATCTGCGGAACTTACAGCTCTTGCGGAAACGGCCTTGATGCAGAATTTGGCGCCGTTCGAACATTGTTTAACGCGAACGCGCACATAGCGAAAAGCGTAACGCCTTGGCAGTTCGTATACGCCCGGCACCAAGTCAAAATTAACGACCTCATCCTGAACCCATGATGGCGATATCGTGCCGAGCTTTTCGCATTCTTCGCGAGACAACGCGAGCTCAGAGGGAACTTCCGCAAAATTAAACTCGAGCCTTACTGGCGCGTCAACCTGACGTTCAAAACCGTCAAGCGAAACGGTAAGATAACCTACAAGATGCTCGCCGAAATCGAATATAAACTCTTCTCCGCGTGAGAGCGGCCGGGAAAATGCCGACTGCGTCTCTGCCGATTTCTCAACCTTCCACCCTTGAAAAGCCGCCTTGTCCGAAACAGCATTGACGAGACGACGCGGCGTAAGGAAACGATTGTAAAGTTTAGGCTTCGCCTCCTCAGCTTTCGTAAGAAGGTCGATGCGGGGATGCTGTCTTTTCACAAAATCAATCGCGCATTTCACATAGTCATTTGTCTTAACCTTTTCTCCGCCGCCTATAAAGAGCGCCCAAACGCCTTCGGGGGCGTGTTCTTCGCCGCCGTTGAACGCCGTCTTATAAGCATCAGAGCAGTAAACGACTTTAAGCGCTGCAAATTCCTTGTTCCGTGAATCACCAACCTTGAACGGCTCTCGAAGAACCATGATTTCGGCTACCTCACCTGGCTTATGGACGCCATCGACAGAAATGAACTCTCCGCGATACTCTCCAAGCAAAATCCCCTTCTTAGCCTCTCCCGGCAGGCGGGCGGGTCTTGCGGGAGATGAAACGCTCTCTCCCGAGCGCGGCTGAATATGCTTAAGAACCAATCGTGTCGGCACAGGAGTCATCTCCAGTTGAGCGATCGTCACATGCCCCGTCTTATCGGCGACGACCTCGCCTTTCTTTTCGCCGTATTCCCAGGCGATACGCTCGTTAGCATTGATTGAAAAATTTATGACTCTTCTTGGAGTAATATCAGCTTTTGCGGCTTTGGGGTACTTGAAGCGAGAACTCTTCCAATCACTTTGGGTAATGAGTCTTAAATCAACTTCAAACGAATCGGCACAGTCTTTAACATTCGCCCATCTAAAGTAAGCGTTGCGCTGGCCCGATGAAGTTCCAAGCGGATGCTTTTTATTCTTAAGATATCCGTCGGGCCACGGCATGGGATCATTGCACGAAGCAGACGAAAACGCAACATAAGGCTCATTGAGTTTGATGTCAAAAATGTTGAATGACCCCACGAGATCGTTTTTGGGGAGCACCTTTGAATTGCGCCCCGTATGGCCGAACGGCCCCCAATAGGCGAAGATGGAATATTTCGCCTCGTCCATCCCTGAATAAAGGAGATTTTTGTCGAGCGACCAGCGGTCGTTCTGCGCGGAATATTCAACAAGAACGGGCGGATCTGGAATACGCGTAAGCTCACCACCAAGCCCTGCGCGCTTTATGACATGATAGGGCGAGGCGGAGACGTTCGCCTTAATAGCGGCAAAAACATCGCCGTTTACAAGCCCTATACCGAGCGTGCCGCTGCCGCCCATGGACGCTCCGCCGAGATAGATTCTGTTGCGGTCAATCGCCAGATTCGACGCCGCCCACTCGACCTGTTCGAGAACGCGCTTTTCGGTCTCGGATATCTCATCCGGCACGATCGCGCCCTCGCCGCCTTTAACCTTAGGGATAATGCAATCTTTAGGAATACCCCAGAAATCTTCAATCCTGCGCACTTCAAGAATAAGCCCGTAGAAATCTTCAGGTATCCAGCAGATGTCGCATTTGCCCGCATCGTCGATCGGCATCGACTCCCAGCGGTAATTACCGATGATGCTCGCGCCGTGACCGTGGAGTGCGACAAAAAGCGGCGTTTTTTCCGATGTCGCGTTCTTCGGATGGACCAAAATCATATTGTGCCTCTCGCCGCCGCGGGCCGAGCGCCAGGAAAAGGTTTCAACCTTACGCCCCGTAGGAGATGTAAGGCCCATACTGACGGCGCAATCGGCGAATGCGGAGATAGCCGAGACAAAAGTAATAAGAAGAATATTAATTTTCATAATATGTAATTTAACGTTCATTCAGTTGATTTTTAAGAGGAATCATTATACCAAATCAGCAGAAATCCATCAATGAAGGAGATGTGTTCTTTTGCGCAAAAAATTAAATGTCAAAAAGACATAAGCTCTCACGATTTTATTTCGTTTAAGTCTTTTTAAATATGGTGTCGCGCCAGGAGGTGTCCGGCGCTCCTCCTCGGTCAAACTCGCAAACTGTCAAACTCGCAAACTATCAAACTGACTCTACTTGCAAACTTCTCTCGAGCTTGGAAAGTCGGCAAGTTTTACAGTTGGACAGTTTGACAATTTACCAGTTATACAACAATCAACCATTCG
>CAJGDE010000034.1 GCA_904502135.1 Kiritimatiellia bacterium | reverse complement strand
TTGTGATGCGTTTTCAAGCCCCCGTCTCAAGGCATTCCTCTGTCGATTCTCGTTTATCCAAGGCAAATTATACTTGTCTTGAGCAACCTCATCTTCAGATATCAAATCTTCTACAACTACATAAATTATTTTATCTAAAAAACGCGCAAATCTACTTTGATTTAATTGAAAAACAAGATCCTTATGTTTCCCGGTGTGCGTGCGTGTTGCCTCAGCTATAACAAACTTGTCAACGACAGCATCCAAAGTATTCAACCTGATTTCAAGCAAATCAAGTTCATTAAAAAATGTAAAACAATCGTAAACCATCGTAACCTCAATTCATCAATTTACCCATTATTACTGATTCGCGCAATAAAAGCCTTCACTCTTTCGCCGATTCTAAAGCGGCGCGATAAAATACAGCTCTTGCGACCAGCATCCAAGCAGAAAATAAAACAATACCTATAAAACCTATCAGAAGAAGAAGGCTGTATACAACTTTAGGACAAATCTCCATATTCGCCATGTACGAAGACCCTTCAAACACACCTGTTAAACCGGTCAAAATGAACATCAGCAAAATAACCCACCAGAACAAAAACGAAATATCAAGGCGAAAACGCTGCATTTTGAGCCCCTTCATAACACGAGAACTTTCGTCAATACATTTTGAAGCAGACCATCCAGGATTATCCGCCTTCAAATTCCACACTTGGCTATAGCGATACGCGGCAACTATACCCGGCACGATAAAAAGGAGCGACCACATTAAAATTTTAACCGTTACCAAAATAAAAAGCCACGCTAAACCAAACGGTCTTGCGAAATTAGAAAGCGCATCGGAAAACCATTTTTCATCCACATTCCTTGCGGCCTTAAGATTTACACTTGCAAGAGCGACGTATGTAATACCAGAAAATATCGCCGCTATGAAAAAGGAAAACAATGACGCTATATGCATCTGCAATGCCATTGAAGACGACGGCATTGTATAGAGAAGGTCTTGTGATGCGGCAGCGATTTTTGAATTAAGATATGTAGACCACGTCTGTATTCCGCAGTCTACATACAACCTCAGCATAAGCCTATTTACAACCTCCGATATACCGCCAAAGATCACCGCCACGACAAAAAACCGCAAGATCCACTTTCCCTGTTTTATGCGTCCCCAGGATTCTCTACGTATTTCAGCATTTGTCTTCATATAATTACTCCTCGTTTGAACTGTATTATACCAAATCTCTCAAATAGGCGGTAAAATTTAATGAGCGCGGAAAATTCCGCGCTCATTTTTATATTCACTATACCCAATCTATAAGCACAGGAATTTCACATAACAGGCTTACTTGAAATAGCGATTGAGAAGCCCTTCAAAGCCAGCGCCGTGACGAGCCTCATCCTTGGCCATTTCATGGACAGTATCGTGAATGGCATCGTAACCAAGCTCCTTGGCGCGCTTAGCGATTGTGAGCTTAGCTTCACATGCGCCCTGCTCCGCATCCGCGCGAAGCTGGAGATTCTTCTTCGTGGAATCGGTCACAACCTCACCGAGAAGCTCGGCGAACTTTGCGGCATGCTCGGCCTCTTCAAACGCATAGCGCTTGAAAGCCTCGGCGACCTCGGGGTAGCCCTCACGCTCAGCCTGACGCGACATAGCCAAATACATACCGACTTCACAGCACTCGCCATTGAAGTGATCTCTAAGACCCTGCATAACTTCAGCGTCTTCAACCTTACCGTCGCCGATCTGATGCTGGCACGCCCAAACTTTCTTTCCGGCAGCAGCCATCTGCTCCTTAAACTTAGCACCGGGAACGCCGCAAAGAGGGCATTTTTCAGGCGCTGTTTCACCATTATGAACATATCCGCAAGCTGGACAAACCCATTGTTTCATTTTTTGTTTTCCTTTCTTTTTTTAAATCATTTCTTCGCCTTGACGCCAAGGTCACTAAGTTTCATCGATATAACGCGCGAGACGCCCTTCTCCTGCTGGCTGACGCCGTAGACAAGATCGCTGCCCGCGATCGTGTGCTGGTTGTGCGTAATGATAAGAAACTGCGACTGCGCGAGAAACTCCTTAAGCTGCTCGACGAAGCGGCCGATGTTGGCGTCGTCCAAAGCCGCATCAAGTTCATCAAGCATACAGAAAGGAGCCGGCTTGATCATAAAGATCGAGAAGAGAAGCGCGACCGCCGTCATCGTTCTCTCGCCGCCGGAAAGAAGCGTAACCGACTGGGGACGCTTGCCCGGAGGACGCGCGATAATATCAATGCCGCACTCAAGAGGATCTTCAGAATTCTCCAAAAGCACTAAACGAGCCTCACCGCCGCCGAAAAGTTTCGTAAACATCGTCTGGAAATTACGATTAGCCTGCTCGAACGTCGTCTTGAACATATCGCCGGAAGTCAAATTGAGATTGTTTATAAGCTCAACCAGCTGGGCTTTCGCGGCGAGGAGATCCTCTTCCTGGGCCTTCTCGCGCGCATAACGCTCTTCAAGTTCACGGCACTCATCGATAGCGACCATATTTACCGGGCCGAGCGCCGCAATTTCCGATTGGAGACGGGCTACCGTGCCTTCAAGCTCTTCCATTGGAGGCACTACGCCGTTCTTCCATTTAGGATCGCTCTCTCGCATTACCGCGTCCGCAAAAAGCCCGTACTCATCCTGAAGATGATCATAGACATTCTGACGGCGCATCGTCGACTCGGCGGCTTGAACATCAAGCTTTGAACGGAAGTCCCTAGCCTGATCAAGCCCGGCGCGCCTTTCGGCAACGGCCTGATCAGCCGCCGCTATGCGCTCCATCATTCCCGCGCGCTTGACGCGTTCGTCATCCATCGCAAGATTGAATGAAGCGGCCTTTTCTTTTAATTCATCCAATTGAGAAAGAAGATCGCCCGACTCGTCGGTCAATCTTGCGATCGACTCCTCATAGCCGCGAATCCCTTCTTCACGGGACTCGACGACACGCTCCAACTCTTCACGCCTCAACATGGCCTGCTCGTTCTGCTGCCCGACAAACGAAAGCTCCTGCTCAAGTTGACTGGCGGCTATGCGACGCTCCGTAAGGCGCTGACTTTCTTCGATATTTGAAATCTCAAGTCTCTGAAGCTCTTCGGTGCCGGAGGCGACCAATTGAGAGAGTTCTTCGCGGCGGGCGTTCTTCTGATCAACCTCGCGCGCAAGATTTTCAAGTTGAACTACTAAATCCGCATTCTGCGTGCCCGCCTCGAACGAACTCTTAGGCACACGCAATTCAAGAGACGAATCATTGACTGAAAACGAAGCTTTGATAGACGGCGCACCGGAGGCGACATAAAGCCCGCCAAGCGCCGCTTCCGCGCTTTCACGGCAGCTTTCATCCACTTTTATGCAATCAAGAAAACGAACGCCACCTTCTCCGGCCGGCGATATAACGGCCGAGACGCTCTCCTCGTCGTCGATAACGGCTTGCTCATGCTTGATCCTAAGCTTCATCAGCTCTTCACGCTTCTCTGAAGCTTCACGATCGCACTGAACGGCTTCGGCTCTGGCGCTTTGTAGCGAAATGCGAAGTTCTTCTATCCGGCGCTGACCTTGGGTAAAAGTCTCCTCCGCTTCAACCAAGGAACATTTCGCGGCCTCAAGAGAATCAGTCAAAAGCTTAGTCTTCTGCCCGAGACTCTCCGATTGCATCTTGACTTCTTCAAGAAGCTGGCGGGACTGCGCTATTTCGCGCTTATCGCGCTCTGCGAACGCTCTATATTCCTCAATACGCGAAGCGTTGACCCCAATTACTTCGTGCGCACGGCGGTATTCGCTTTCTGCGGCCGCCTGCTGCGAAGCTAAAGACTGAAGTCTCTCTTCAAGCTCATGAATCTCACCATGAAGTCTTTGGGCCGTCGACTCAGCCTCCGAGACGATTTCCTGCGCTTCGAGAATGGCCTTTTCTATCTCCTGCCGATTGGCCGCGTTCTGCTCAAGCTCAAGATCAAAAGAGTGGATCTTCTGCTTCGAGACGTATATGTCAAGGTCGCGAAGCTTATCGCGCAGCTCCTTGTATTTCTGAGCCTTACCAACCTGACGCTGCAATGAGGCGATCTGACGCTTCATTTCTCTCAGGACGTCGGCCTCACGCAGAAGATTCTGTTCAGTCTGATCTATTTTTCTAAGCGCGTCTTTTCGATCGGCCTTAAACTTCATGATGCCTGCGGCTTCTTCAAAGATACCGCGGCGATCTTCAGGCCTTGATGAAAGAATAGCATCGATCTGGCCCTGAGCCATCACGGAATAGGAGCTTGTGCCTATGCCCGTATTCATAAAAAGGCGCTGCACGTCCTTAAGACGGCTCGCCTGTTTATTTATAAAATACTCTCCCGTTCCATCGCGATAGACGCGGCGGGTGATCGTAACCTCATTATAGTCGGTTCCAAGCTCTTTTTCGCAGTCAGCGAACGTGATCGAAACCTCGGCCAGGCCAAGAGGCTTTCGCGTATCGGTGCCGTTAAAAACGACATCGGCGAGTTTCGAACATCTGAGCGCCGTAGGTCTCTGCTCTCCGAGTACCCAGCGGATCGCATCGGAAACGTTAGACTTTCCGCATCCGTTAGGACCTACAATCGCGATAAGGCCGGGCTCAAAGGTGAGCTTCGTCCTGTCGGCGAAGCTCTTGAATCCCGTTACGTCTAACTGCTTGAGATACATCAGACAAGACCGCGCTTGATAAGGTGCTCTGCAATTTCAACGGCGTTTAATGCAGCGCCTCTGAGCAGCTGATCGCCTGAAACGAAAAGATCAAGACCCTTCTTGTCATCACGCGAGATATCCTGACGGATGCGCCCGACAAGAACATCATACTTCGCCGTAGCATCAAGAGGCATAGGATAGCCGCCGTTTAACGGATCGTCCACGAGCTTTACCCCATCGGCAGCGGCGAGAATTTCGCGAGCCTCTTCAGGTGTTATCTCCTCTTCAAATTCGATGTTGAGCGACTCTGAATGGGCGCGGGCGATCGGCACGCGAACACATGTGCAGGAAAGCTTCAAATCAGGCGCATGAAGCATCTTGCGCGACTCGTTAAGCATCTTGAGCTCTTCAAGCGTATACCAATTCGTCTCATCGAATTTGTCGATATGCGGAATAAGATTGTATGTGAGCTGATGCTGGAAGGCCTTAACCGTAAGATCCTTTCCGGCGACATATTCTTTCATCTGCTCCTCAAGCTCCGCAAGACCGGGTGCGCCGGCACCGGAAGCGGCCTGATAGGTGGAAGCGATGATGCGTTTTACCTTCTTCGCCTTGTGAAGAGGCGCCACGGCCTCAAGCATAATAGCTGTCGTGCAGTTGGGGTTGGCGATAACGCCCTTGTTCCAATCAAGATCTTCAGCATTGACCTGAGGGACTACAAGCGGAACCTCGGGATCTTGACGGAAGGCGCGGGAATTGTCGATCATCTTCGCCCCTGCCTTTACGACGGCATCCTTAAGCTGAATGGCGACGTCGGTCTTTCCCGCGAAAAGGACAATATCAAGACCGTCAAAACTGTTTTCCGTAGCAGGAAGAACATGATATGTCTCGCCCAAAATCACTTCGTCGCGCTCGCGGCTGGCGAAAACCTGAACCTGACCGTCAAGCGGAAAGTTACGCTCTTTAAGAACCTTGATCATCTCCGTGCCGACAGCTCCGACACCGACCAATCCTACTTTATACTTTTTCATTTTTTTGTTTCTTTCTTTTACTCAAATTCGTAATATTATACCAAAAACGCTTCGCCGCGAATCATCACTTGTCGTCGCTTTCTTCTTTTTCGGCGATGCGCTCTTTCGGAGAGCGCAAGGCAAATACCGCCAATTCAAGACCGAGGAGCGAGAGTACAGTCGCGGCCGTGGCCAAGGCGTACATACCGGCGCCCACCGTCATGCCGATGCCGGAGGACACCCAGATGCCGGCGGCCGTAGTAAGACCGTGAACGGCATGGCGGCGATCCATAATGATCGCACCAGCGCCGATAAAACCGATGCCGCTGACGATTTGAGCCGCTATGCGCGCTGGATCGCCCTCGCCGCCGAAGCCGTATTTCGACAGCAGCATCAAAAGCGCTGAACCGATGGTAACAAGAAGGTGGGTGCGAAGACCGGCCACCTTTGAGCGATATTCCCTCTCGATGCCGATCAGCGCGCCGAATACTGCCGCCAGCAGCAGGCGCAGTATCATTTCTCCGTCACCTATCATCAGGCTTCTTCAAAGTGCTCTTTGCCTACGCCGCATACAGGGCAAGTCCAATCTTCGGGAAGATCGGCAAACTCCACATTGTCATGCTCAGCAGGATCGTAAACCCAGCCGCAAATCTTGCAAACGTATTTTTTCATTTTATTTTCTCCTTTTTTTTGTCAATCTCTGTTGCCAAGAAAGTATCTATAGGCCGGATCGGACGAAACGTCTGTAAACTGATAGCCTATCTTCTCCAAAGCCGCGGCAAATTCCCGCCTCTCAGCCTCTGGAACCTGAAAGCCGGCCAGAACCTTGCCGTGATCGGCGCCGTGATTGCGATAGTGGAAAAGCGAGATATTCCACTTTACCGCAATTACCGAAAGAAAATCCATCAGTGCACCGGGACGTTCTGGAAATTCAAATGAATAGACTACTTCATCGTGAACGCCGCGAACATGGCCGCCGACCATATGCCGCACATGCTCTTTGGCGATCGCATCGTCGGTAAGATCAATTGTCGGAAACCCGGCCGATGTGAAGGTCTTGACGAGCTGCTCGCGCTCCTGTTGATCTTTGACGCTGAGACCGACAAAAACATGCGCGTGCGAAGGGTCACTCATGCGATAGTTAAACTCAGTTACGGCGCGCTTGCCGATCTTGGAGATGAACTTTCTGAAGCTGCCCATTTTCTCAGGTATCTGGCATTCAAAAATCGCCTCGCGTTTTTCGCCGATTTCCGTCTGCTCCGAGACAAAACGGATACGGTCGAAATTCATATTCGCCCCAGAAACTATCGCGACGCACGTTTCATTCTTCTTCGCCGTCTTTTTCGCCGCCGCCAGAGCTAGGGCTCCCGCCGGCTCGCTGATGGCGCGCGTCGCTTCGAAAATATCTTTTATGGCCTTGCAAAGCTCCCCGGTCGAGACGCGAATAATTCCGTCAAGATACTTCTTGCAAAGCCTGAAAGTCTCCTCCCCCGGCTTCTTCACACACACGCCGTCGGCAAAAAGGCCCGGATTTTCAAGAGTGACTCTGCGCCCGGCCTTAATCGAGCGGTACATACAGTCAGAGTCTTCGGGTTCAACACCGTAAACTTTTACAGAAGGCTTTACGCTCTTGATGTAAACTGCCACACCCGCGGCAAGGCCACCTCCGCCGATAGGGACATAAACGCTGTCGACTCTCGGGCATTGTTCCAAAATCTCCTTCGCGACAGTCCCCTGGCCGGCTATAACGCTCGGATCGTCATACGGATGGATGAAGGTGAGCTTCTTTTCTTTGACAAGTCTAGCAGCTTCTTCCGCCGCATCCGAATACCCGTCGCCGTGAAGAACGATGTTCGCGCCGAAAGACTTAACCGAATTTACCTTGATCTCCGGCGTTGTCACAGGCATTACGATAGTCGCCTTGATGCCGAGCTTCTTGGCGGAAAGCGCAACACCCTGCGCATGATTGCCGGCCGATGCCGCAAGCACGCCCTTTTCGAGAGCCTCCTTGGGAAGCTGACTCATCTTGTTGTAGGCACCTCGCAGCTTAAAGCTATGGACACTTTGCAGATCTTCACGCTTGAGCAAAAAACGGCAACCGTACTTTTTGGAAAGGCCGACAGCTTCTTCAAGCGGCGTTTCAACCGCCACGTCATATACGGTCGCGTTTAAGATTTCAGTAAGATAATTCATCTTCGCATTACTCCTCTGCCGACGAATCGAACTCTACGTCAGGGAAAATCTCTTTGAGTTTCTTATGGTAATCGGGATACTGCTTGGCCACCTCTTTAACGATATATTGGCAATTCGCGGCGGCCTCCGGCTGATCGGCTAGAACATATCTCAGAATAAGGGCCGAGCCTATCATCGAGTCGGCCCAGTCACGGAGATTGAGCTTGGTCTTCGGATTCGTGCGGCCTTTGACGATAAACGTGACAAGAAGCTCGTTTAAGTTTTTAGGGCACTGCACAATGAACTTCTGCCATGTAAAGTCGCGTTTTCCCTTGCCGTCAGGTCTCAAGCAATGGATCTCGTTTTTGTCTGCTGAAACGATCGTATATCCCTTGATCTTATGATGATCGCGTCTGAACTTATAGCCCTTGAGAGCCTTGATGAAAATATTCTGCATCTTCTTCATCGACTCAATCTTGTAAAGCTGTTCTTTAACCGCCAACTGCCCTTCTGCCGTCTTGAAGCTGTCGGAGGCGTACTTAAGCTGACGCTCGGCGCCTTCCCAGTCAAACTGGCGCACAATGCCGTCCGTAACCATCTTGTCAAACTTGGCCTTTATCTCGGACGTTTCCTCGGCGATCAGCTTCTCCTTGGCGGCACGCTCTTCTTCCTGGCGCTTTTTCTCGGCCTCGGCCGCAGCCTTTTTCTGGGCCTCGCGCTCTCTTTCAAGACGCTCGATCTTAATTCTCTTAATGCCGTCTCTTACAGCCTTCTGACCTTTCTGCTTAACGAATGTAGCCGTCTTCTTTATGTTTTCGACATCCTTCGAACTCTTCATCGTTTCAATCATATCAAGAAGTTCTCTCGACAACGCGCCAAGCAGATTAGCGTTATCTAAAGTATCTCCTTTAATCTCATCCGCCTCTGCTGCCTTGGCCTCAATCTCCTTGACTTTAAGACGAACTCTAAGCGAAGAGGCCATCACGGAATATGTGCGAGACCAAACCTCCTGCATTGCGACAATCTCTAACGGCAGCTGCGCCGCCTTCGCTTCGAGCGCCTGCGCCATGCCTGGAACAGGTGAAGCGATCTGCGCGGCGGAATTAGTCACAGCCTGCGGCGGCGCGTTCGTTGAAGCAGCCTGAGGCGGCGCGTTCGTAGCGACAACGACTTGATTGGTTTCAGGGGCGGCCGGAGGCTTTCCGAAATTGGCCAAATCCTCCATCGCCTTCTTCACTTCCTCGCTCACGGCCGGCTTTAAGAGACCGGAAATCTCCTTTGGCAAATGTCTTGAAAGCTCCGTCGTCGAATCTTCAACGAATTTAACGACTTTGGCTGTCATCGCATCGCACTCGTCAGCAAACTTCTGCGCCGCGACGATATTGTCGGCGATGGCCGAGCGAGCCTTTGAGATTCCGTCAAGAATCTGGCGCTGCTCTTCGCGCTCGCGCGCCTTCTTGTCGGAGATTTGATACCATACAAGACCTCCGATCAGAAGAGCGATGGAAACTATCACCCCCGTAACGACAAGCAAAACCTTTCCTACGATGCTGCCGCCCTCCTCCTCGTCTTCGTCAATATCCGTGTCGGAGGATTTCTCGGCCTGGGTCGCTGTGGAAACTTTCGTTTTTACACCCGTTCGCATCATCCCGGCGCGGCGCGTGCGCATCATCGTAGTGCGGCGGGCACCTTGAGCAGACGTCTTTGCGGCGGGACTCGCGCCCGACGAGGCCGCTGTTGAAGTCAAAGGCTTTTGCGTAAGGCCGCTCGTTAAAACAGCATTGAAAGCCTCAAGCAGAGACTCATAACTCGGGAAGCGCTTATCTTTCTCGATTTCAAGCATTTTCAAGATAAGCTCATCAATCGCCGATGTAAGCTCAGGGCGTATTTCGCTCGGCTTTTTAGGCGCACCCTCAAAGCGCTTCTTCACGACGGCAATAGGATCTTCACCTTCAAACGGCGCCACTCCCGTAAGGGCATGATAAAGCGTAGCGCCAAGCGAATACATGTCTGCACGATGATCAAGAGGCTCCTTTTTAACTTTTTCCGGAGCGATGTAATAGGGAGTGCCCCATATTTCATCTGTATCTTTCTGCATCGCCGCAAGACCGAAATCCACAATCTTCGCGTTGCCGTTAGCGTCAAGAAGGATATTCTCAGGCTTAATGTCGCCATGTACGAGACCCTGGTCGGTCGCACATCTAAGAGCCTGTGCGACCTGCTCGCAAATCTTCATTACCCTGGCGACATCGGTCTTTCCTGGGGAATTCTGCATGAGCCTAAAGAGCGAACCGCCGGCCACAAGCTCCATTGCGATATACGGCATTCCGTCGCAGATGCCGTAGCTGTAGACCTGCGCTATGTTCGGGTGGATGAGCCTAGCGGCGGCTTGGGCTTCTTTCTTGAACTTTTCGACAAACGCCTCGTCGCTGCCATATTCCTTGAGCATGACTTTAACGGCAACAGGGCGATCGAGCATTTTATCGCGGCCCATGTACACGCCGCCCATACCGCCGGCGCCAAGCTCTCTTTCGAGAAGAAAATTCCCGTTATCACCAAATACCGTCGGCGTTTGAATCAACTGTTCGCTCATATTGCAAGTCTCCTGCTCAAATGAATTACTTTACGCTGATGCGCGATGAAGCCTCAGAAATAAGATCTTCCAAAATGCTTGAAAGAAGAAGCATTTGACCCGAGTATGTGACATCGGCTTCCTTCGCCATCAGTTTCAACAAATTCTGCCACTTCTTAAGCATCTGAATATCAGCCTTGAGCTGAGCTGGTTTGGGATTATACATCGGATCTCTCAACAAAAGAGCCTTTTCCATCATCTTTCCAAGTGTTGCGACTTCACGATTTTTACTCAAGAAAGCATCAAACTCAACAAGCTTCTTTTTCTCAGAGGGAAAAAGTTTGACAAGGCGCTGCGCATCTGCATATGCCTTTACGGGAGAAACCGTAAATTCTATCGATATACGGAAAAGCAAATCGCTCTTATACTGCTCTATCGCGTCATAAACGATCTGCCCTTGACGGCTTATTTCAGGGTCTTTAGATTTAATCGCAGCCATTGCGGCAGCCGTCATATTCTTGATTTTCCCGCTCTTATAGTACTTGGCGACATCCGGCAGACCGGAAAGATCGCTTATGCCTGTAAGCGGCGTCCAGGCGGGAACTTTTCTTCTTGATAAATTAACAGCTTTTCTTACCGCATCTACGGAGGCCTCGGTAAGCTCGCCTTTCCATATAGATTCGCCACCTTCTGCCGAAAACACATACGCATACGGCCTTTTACGCTCAGTCTTATCATAATCAACACCGATAAGCTTTACATTATGATAAACCGGCATAACAGCCTTTGACCTTCTGCTTAACTGAGAAGGTTTTGGCTTCTTGCCGAAAATCGAAACGAATGAAATTGTCGAGCGGGGAAAATCCTCGTCGCGCAGAGTTTCCCACGAGCCGTTGCGGAGAACGACCTCGCTCAATGACTCGAACTTATCGGCCAATTTCATATTCTGCGCCAGCTTATCATCATTGTCGATTTCAATGACTACTGCGACTTTATGTCTGAGATCAGAGGCTGACACCATTCTTCCCGAAATATAGTTTTTCTGCTCAATCCCTTGCCAATCAGGGAAAGTCGCAGCTGATGCAATTAAGCCCGCGACACTTAATACTGTAAAGACAACTGATTTCATCGTATAATCCTCCATTCACTGAAAGGCCAGAAAACAACTGAGCCCAAACCTCGTAGATTCGCTCTGGGGACAGTCCCCCAGTAGCGGCTATCCAAACTGTTGTTGAAATTATCTCCGCAGGCGTAAAACTCATCCTTGCCCATCGTAACGCTTTTCGGGCCGCCGGGGATCGGATGCTCCAAAAGATACGTCTCGCCGGGACGGGCTTTCATGCGCTTTATGTAATGAGTTCCCTGCTGCAGCAAATAGCGCTTTTTATCCGCGCCGAGATACTGGCCAGATGGATGCTCACCGATGCCGGTTGTAGAAAAGATCATCACCTCGCCATTTTTCGGCTGAAAGAAATTCCATTTCCAACGATTGACAAAGACGAAATCGCCTAATGAAATTTCACCTTTCCAAAACACTTCACCCTCTCTTACAAACTTCCCTTCAAGGGCCATTATTGCGTCGGTCGGAATTTTAAAGGCCTTTGGCGACAAACCGACATAGACGTTGGCATAGCCGTCGCCCCTGGGAATACAGCGAATCGTGCCTGTAGAAGGCGCCTTCCATTCAACTGTGCGAGAGCCGGTCCACACCCACTTGGCAACCGACAGCGGAAAAACGTCCCACGCCGTCTTTTCCACGTTCGCCTTAGTATGATGCCCCCAAAGCGTCTCTTGCATCGACCCTGTAGGAATATTGAACGGCTCGTAAAAATAAGCGCGAAAGGCCATCGCGACCGAAATCGCGACGACCAATGTATCAAGCCATTCACGGCCGTAGTCTTGAAAAGTCTTTTTAGCCATCAAGTTCTGTAGTTTGGAGCTTCTTTGGTTATGGTGATATCATGCGGTCTTGCCTCTTTAAGGCCGGCGGATGTCACACGGTAGAACTTGCCGCGCTTTTGAAGCTCGGCGATAGTCTTCGTTCCGCAATAGCCGAGCGAAGCGCGAAGCCCGCCGCAGAACTGAGTCATGATCGACTTTACGCGGCCGGAGTAAGGCACCATTCCTTCGATGCCCTGCGGAACAAGATCATCCTCGGACTCGTTATCCTGGAAATATCTCGCTCTGCTGCCCTTTCCGTTTTTAAGCGCAGCCATAGAACCCATGCCGCGATAAACGACGTATTGACGGCCGTTGGAATAAATCTTCTCGCCGGGAGACTCCTCGGTTCCGGCCAAAACGCTGCCGAGCATGACAGTATCTGCGCCAGCCGCCAACGCCTTCGGCACATCACCGGAGATCTTGATGCCTCCATCGGCGATTACCGGTATCGCGCCGTTAAGCGCCTTGGCCGCGGAGTATACGGCCGTAAGCTGAGGAATGCCAACGCCGCAAACGACGCGAGTCGTGCAGATTGAGCCAGGCCCAATACCCACCTTTACAGCGTGAGCGCCCGCCTTTGCAAGAGCAACGGCCGCCTCACCGGTAGCAATATTGCCGGCGATGACATCAATCTTGGGGAAGTGCTTGACGATCCACTTCGTCATATCAATTATACCCTTGGAATGGCCGTGCGCAGAGTCGACGACGACGACATCCACTCCAGCATCCGCGAGTTTTTCCATACGAACATGGTCTCCGGCTCCGCCAGAAACGGACGCCGCCACGCGAAGACGGAATTTATCATCGCAGTTCGCGGATGAATTCGAATTCTCAACGATGCGCTGCACGTCTGTAAAACTGTACAACCCGGTGATGTGCCCTTTACGGTCGACGAGAGGAAGCTTGCCGATCTTGTTGGCTCGCATAATCTCATACGCCTTCTTAAGGGACGTGCCGGGCTTAGCCGTCAAAAGCGTCTTCTGCATGACGTCTTTAAGCTTCATCGCGTTCTGCGGCGCAAAGCGCATATCAGAGCCCGTGATCATTCCGACAAGGCAGTCGTTTTTATCCAATACAGGATAGCCGTTGAATTTAAGCTTTCTCTCCGCCTTTTCTCTTCTCAGGAAGCTAATGTCGTCATCCTCATGAAAACATACGGGAGAAGCGATAAGTCCGTTAAGGTGATTTTTTACCTTTGCGACCTGCTCCGCCTGCTCGTAATCTTCAAGATTTTTGTGGATGACGCCGATGCCGCCCTCGAGCGCCATCGCGATAGCCATCGGGGCCTCCGTTACCGTATCCATCGCCGCGGAAATAAACGGAGTTTTCATTTTTATGCGCGAGGTGAGGCGCGTTTCCAAACTCGCATCATCCGGAAGGAAATCCGCATATTGAGTAACGAGCGTTACATCGTCATATGTAAGCCCTTCGAACGGGAAGGCTTTCATGAATTCATCAAGATGCTTATTCATAACTCTGTCTCCATTAAATTATCTTATATTATACATTATTTTATGGATGAATTGCGCCTTAGAATTCAAGCGCTTCATACATCATTGCCAGAAACTCGGCGTATGTCATGCGCTTTTGCTGCATAGAATCGCGCTCGCGCACGGTAAACGTGCCGTCTTCCACGGACTGCGCGTCGACGGTAATGCACCAGGGCGTGCCTGCTTCATCCTGACGGCGGTAGCGACGCCCGATCGCGCCGGATACGTCCCACATCACATTAACCTTCTTCTGGAGCTTGGAAAAGATTTCGCGCGCGAGCTTATCCTGAGCTTCATCTTTCTTTATGAGCGGGAAAATCGCAACCTTGATCGGGGCGACCTTGGGGCTGAATCTCAAAACCGTGCGGATATCCTCTTTACCCTTGTCATCGACAAGCTTCTCTTCTTCATACGCTTCGCACAGGAGCGCCAACATAAGACGGTCAACGCCCGCCGAAGGCTCGATAACGTGAGGGACGTATTTTCCGTCGAAAAGATTCAGACAGAACTTCTCCGCCTCAAGCGCATCCTTCCCACGCTTAACCCAATCGGCCTGAACCTTCTCGATGAAGGCCTTTCTCGCGGCCTCGTCCATTTTCTTGGCGGCCTGCTTCAACGGATCGTCAAAAACGGTCTGCGGCTCGCCGGAATGTTTCTGATGCTGTGAAAGATCGAAATCGCTTCTCGCGGCAATACCTTCAAGCTCCTGACGACCGAACGGGAAATCATATTCGATATCGACGCAAGCGCGTGCATAATGGGCAAGCTCATCGCTCTTCTGCCAATATTCAACAAAACGCTCGGTCGGCAGACCCACCGCATTGAGAAATTTCTTGCGCTGCTCAACCCAGTACTTATGCCAGACTTCCCAGCCCCAATCGTCCTGCACAGGACCGTTGAGATCGGGATTGTCCGCAAGAGTGACGACCTTACCGTACATGATTTCCACGGCCTCATCAGGACGAATAAAGAACTCGAGCTCCATCTGCTCAAACTCGCGGCTGCGGAAAATATAGTTTCTCGGAGTAACTTCATTGCGGAAGCTCTTACCCATCTGGGCAATCCCGTAAGGGACGCTCTGACGCGAAGTTGAAGTAACGTTCTGGAACTGAGCAAAAATCGCCTGCGCCGTTTCAGGCCTTAGGTAAGCCGTGTTGGCGGCATCATCAATTGGGCCGACGACGGTCTTGAACATAAGATTGAACGGTTTTGGCTCGGTGAGCTCGCCGCCGCAATAAGGGCAGAAGAAGTCGCTGCCCGCTATTTTAGGCTGAGGCTTCTTGTTCTGATCGGCGTAAATATCTTTTATCTGGTCGGCGCGCATCAGTTTTTTGCAATCCTTACACATCGTCATAGGATCGGCAAATGTATCAAGATGGCCAGAGGCTTTCCAGATTTTCGGATGCATTATAATCGTCGCGTCAAGGCCGACAACATCTTCACGCCCGCGCACGGTGAACTGCCACCAGGCCTGCTTCACGTTGTTTTTAAGTTCGCTTCCCAAAGGGCCGTAATCCCAAAAGCCAGGCATCCCGCCATATATTTCCGAACTATGGTAAATAAAACCGCGGCGTTTGCAAAGCGCGCTTAATGCATCTAAGGAACTAGCCATCTTTAACCTTCTTTCTTTGTTAAATTATTTATTCCAGTCTACCGCAACACCTTTTTCTTCGATCGCCATGCGGATATTCGTTTTAGCTATCTGCATGGAATCGTATTTAAGGGTTAACGTCTTTTTTTCAAGATCCCAAACGTATGAATCTTTGTCGATACCGCCGTATTTTGAAAGAGCCCCTCTAATTGTGACTTTATCAGCCTCCTTCAAGTCCGGAAGCGTCAACGTAAAAGTTCTTACATCCGTGCGGCGGCAGCCTGCAAGCGCAAGCGCTATAAGAAAAACCGTAAAAATGCTTATTACTTTTCTCATTTCATATCTCGCTTTTTACTTCTTCGATCATTTGAAAAGATCTGGCGGAGCGTTATCCGGACCAAAGGGAGAAAGGTCTCTGAGCTCCTTGATTACTGGCGGCAATTTCTTGAGCACATATTCAACCTCTTCCATCGTATTGTACCGCGACAGCGAAAATCTGACGCTGCCGTGCAACGCCGTAAAAGGCACTCCCATGGCGCGTATCACATGGCTGGGTTCGAGCGAGCCCGACGCGCATGCAGAGCCTGTAGATATGCAAATACCCTCATCCGAAAGTTTATAAGCTATCGCCTCTCCCTCAATATACTCAAAGCTCACATTAAGCGTATTAGGCAAGCGCAACTTGGGGTCACCGTTTACTCTTACGTTCGGGCACGACTTCAAAATACCTTCTTCAAGCCTATCCCGCATCGCCGCAAGCGATTCTTGTTCTTCGGCCATATTAAGACGCGCCAATTCACAAGCCTTTGCAAGCGAGACAATGTACGGAACGTTCTCTGTCCCTGCGCGGCGAGCGCTCTCCTGATGTCCGCCGAGCATGAACGGCTTTAACTTGGTTCCGCGTCTCACATAAAGAAAACCGATTCCTTTGGGCGCATGAAATTTATGCCCCGACATTGAAAGCATGTCAACGGGAGTTTTTTTAACGTCTACAGGTATTTTACCTGCGACCTGCACCGCATCCGTATGCAGCAAAGCCCCATATTGCTTGCAGAGTTGAGCGATTTCATCCATCGGGAAAACAATTCCCGTCTCGTTGTTGGCCCACATTATGGAGACAACCGCTTTTTGGGAATTAGCGAGCTGTGATTTAAATTGATCGAGATCGAGACGGCCGAGAGAATCAACGCCGATTTCAACAACATCATGACCAAGAGCCTTCAGTCTTCTGCATGGCTGAAGTACGGCAGGGTGCTCAACTTGGGAAGTGATAATCTTCGCAGATGAACCGATATATTCGGCAGCCCCTCGTATCGCCGCGTTATCGGACTCAGTAGCGCATGAAGTAAAGATTATTTCATCAGGCTCGGCATTGATAAATTTCGCCACCTCTTCTCTCGAGCGTTCAACAAATTTCGCAATCTGTCCGCCGAAAGCGTGCATAGAACTGGGATTGCCGTAAAGTTCGCCTAAAAACGGCAACATCACGTCACGCGCTTCATCTGCGACTCTTGTTGTCGCATTATTGTCAAAATAGACTGTTTTTGTCACGACTTAAACCATATATACGCTATTAATGGGTAAAATCACCCGCTCCGAACGCCATCCTTCGAAGTTGAGTAATTATACCAAAACGCGCATAAAACCACAACTGCCTTAAAATTCTAGTGAACGGTTAGGCACCCATGCAACCGCTGTAGAGAGTTACTTGTGCTTCCCTTTCCGTCTTGCTTGCGTTCTTGCCTTGTCAACGTGCGGCGTTTTTTCGCCCAACGGTACTCGCCTTTTGATATGGGCGATTTGCGCGTCCTTGCTCCGCGGGCCCTTGCGGGCGGCTTCGCCGTTGCTGCGCAACCTT
>CAJGDE010000033.1 GCA_904502135.1 Kiritimatiellia bacterium | reverse complement strand
GCCGCATTTTGACAAGTCACTTATTCAAGGCAACACGCTGTTTTGATAATATTATCTTCTTTCTCACCTAACAACACTCTACAGCAGTTGCACAGTCGACTAACCGCTTACCATTCACCACAGAGCATATTATGATATAATACGTTCATTACACTTAAGATATAGGCGGGGAGAGTTAAATAATCATGAGACAAATGTCTCTTATAGAAGGAGTATCTCAGGCAGACGCGGCGGGAGAGCCTCTCGCCGCGAGGATGCGTCCACGTGATTTTTCAGAATTTGTCGGCCAAGAACATCTCGTCGGCGAGGGCAAACTTCTAAGGCAGATGATTGAAAACGACCGCATCCCGTCAATGATTCTATGGGGCCCGCCCGGTGTGGGGAAAACAACTCTGGCGAATGTGGTGGCTAATCTGACACGCGCTGAATTTGTCACATTCTCCGCGGTTACGAGCGGAATCCGCGAAATCAAAGAAATAATGTCACGTGCGGAGTCTGGCAGGCGCGTGGGTGTAAGAACAGTTCTTTTCATCGACGAAATACACCGGTTCAACAAAGCTCAGCAAGACGCCTTTTTGCCGTATGTCGAACAAGGCTCGATAATTCTCATCGGCGCTACGACCGAAAACCCTTCTTTTGAAGTCAACAGCGCCCTGCTGTCGAGGTGTAAAGTTTTTACACTTAAAGCAATTGAGGTTGATGATCTTGTCAAACTTATGCGCCGCGCAATTCAAGATAAGCGCGGTTTCGGCTCAATCAACATAAAAGTCGACGACTCGATTCTTGAAAAAATCGCAATTCACGCCAATGGCGATGCTAGACACTCTCTCGGAACGCTTGAAACGGCCGTGGCCAACGCCATGATCTCGACCGACGGTTCCGTCGAGATAACCGAGCAGACTCTCTCAGACCTTATCAGCCGCAAGGCTCTTATTTACGATAAAAGCGGAGAAGAGCACTATAACATCATCTCCGCACTTCATAAATCGATGCGCAACTCAGACCCTGATGCGGCCGTATATTGGCTGGCGAGAATGCTTGAAGGCGGAGAAGACCCCCTTTACATCGCGCGCCGATGCGTCAGGTTCGCAAGCGAAGACGTGGGACTTGCAGACCCCAACGCACTTCTTTTGGCGAATAATGTTTGGGACGCCTGCCACAACCTCGGTGTCCCGGAATGTAACGTCCACTTGACGCAAATCGTCGTTTATCTGGCGCTGGCGCCAAAATCAAACGCGATGGAAGTAGCTTACTTAAAGGCGGCGAAAGATGTCAATGACCGCCTCGCCGAGCCCGTTCCGCTTCACATAAGAAACGCGCCCACGAGATTAATGAAAGAACTCGATTACGGCAAGGGCTACAAGTATGCGCATGACTCGGATGAAAAAATCGCCCGCATGCCATGCCTACCTGATTCGCTTGTCGGCCGCAGATACTACGAGCCAACAGGACTCGGAGCGGAATCTAAAATGAAAGCCAGACTCAAAGCCGTTCGCGATTGGAGAGAAGGCCGCACGAACGAGCCGCCCTTCTCATCGCAGGCATATACCAACGTCACTAACGGCGCAAAGTAAAGAGCTTATTTGACCTTAAATATTGACGATCTTTTGTCTGAAGTGCCCTTCTTAAGAGAAAACTTCACGTTATCAAGCACCACCGCGTCAGCCTTATCGATGAAAAGCCCGTAGGCGGGAAGATGATATGAGTCAAACAGTGTGGGCTGAGGATAAGCATCAGCGCGTTCTTCACCCGGCCATGAGTATGGCTTATCATTTACTCCCTCACCCGGTATTTCAATGTCGATATTCTTTAAAAGAATATTAAAGGGCCTACATTTATTAACGCCCGTAATAGTTGATGTCATACGGCCGTCGGCACGTCCGCGTATATTGGAAATGACAACGTTGCGGATTGTAAAATGCTTACCCTGAGGAGCGATGCTGCGTCTGTCCCTGTCTCCGCCTCTGATAAAGATAGGGCACTGAAAGCCGGAAATCTCAATATCATCCGCGACGATATTCTCTACAAGTCCGCCATCGACACATTCGACATTGATAGCCCCGAAACCTGGCCCGCACAGATACCACGGAGCTCCGGGGACAGGCTTCCAGTTTAAAAGATCTTTGGGCATGGGCGCGAGATCTCGATAAACGCGGCCGGCTGGCTCGGCGCGGCAATGCACGAATGAAATATTGCGCATAACGCCATGAGAGGCGGTGCCCAACTTGAAAGCGTTGCAGTGCGACCTTGCGATACAGTTGCGCACCACGATGTTTTCAACCTTGTAATCGGGGTTGTTCGACTTGATGCAATATGAATCATCGCTCGTATCGACAACGCAATCCTCGATTAAAACGTTCTTGCCTTCTATGTCAATGCCGTCGGTGCAGTGTCCTGCATGATTGTTGATCTTCAAACGGCGAATGATCACATTCTCGGTATATATGAGATTAATTCCCCACGCGGCGGAATCGCGCAGCGAAAAATCTTCGAGCTTCACGTCTTTACAGTTATAGAAGCAAAGCCCCATGGGCTTTTGGCGGCTGCACTTGTCATAATCAAAAGCCCATGCGTTTCCAAATATCTCGCCTTCTCCTCTGACGGCGACATTGGTAACGCCGATAGCCGTAATGACCGCGCATGGCGCACCCTCCAACCTGCCTGGATTGATGGGCGCCTTGAAGAGATCAAGATTTCCGGAGGCGCTCAGGCGAGCACCTTTAGACAGATAAATCTCCACGTTCGACTTCAGCATAAGAAGGCCCGTGACATGTTCGCCCGCAGGAATCACTACACGCCCACCGCCGCGCCGGGAGGTCTCATCTATCGATTTTTGTATATCCTCAGTCGACAAACCGTAGGCGCTCGACATAAATGAAACCCCTATAGCAGCATAAAAAACCTTCATCATCGCGTTGCTCATATCTATATTCTCCTTTTATTTTTCTACCGTATATTCACCTGCGTAATATTCCTTGGCGACTTTCTCGCCCGGCAATGTAACGAGAGCCACCGACCCTTCAGGAACCGTAAAGCTCCAAATCCACTTGTCACCTTCATAACGCCAAGCGCTCTTGATAAGGCCTGCGGCAGATTTGTATTCGGCTTTTATCCAGCCCAATCTGCGATCTGGTTTAGGCGCCATGACTATTTTCTTGAAGCCCGGAGCCGACGAGTCCGCCCCGATGCCAGCCGCTTCGCGATAGAGCCACGCCAACACCGCGCCGTACGCATAGTGATTGAAACTGTTCATCCCTACCGGCCCGAAGCCGTCTTTTTTGGTGTAACTGTTCCATCTCTCCCAAACGGTCGTAGCCCCCTGATCGACGGAATAAAGCCAACTTGGATTTTTATGCTGCAGCAAAAGCGTGTAGGCTACATCGACGGCTCCGCACATGGTAAGCGCATCCATAATAAAACTTGTCCCCAAGAAACCTGTCTGCAAACAATCGCCGTGTTCACGGATGGACTTTAACAGAAGCTGCTTGCTGCCTTCGCGCGCCGCGCCTTCGGTAATGCCGAGCTTAAGCGCAAAAACGTTTGCGGTCTGCAGATGACGCATCGCTTTTAGGAGCTGACCGTCGCTTTCCAAAAATCTTTCGCGGATATACTTAAGTGCTCTCTCGGCGCTGGCCTCAAACCACTTCGCTTCATCCTTCTTCCCTAAAGCTTCTGCCATTTCAACCATTAAACGCGCGTCATAAAGCCAATACGCGCCCGCCAGATAACGCCGGTAGTTCATGGCATCAGGATGTTTAGACCACTGATGCCATCCGCCAAATGCGTTTCCGCAGGTCTCAAAAGTTTCGTATGAAAGCCAGTCGGCATAAATATAGCCTATTTTACCTTCAAAATCGTATTTCGTCTCATCGAGCTTTTTAACGAACTTCACCATCGACTCCCAGTTGTCACGAATAATCTGAATGTCGCCGAACTGTCTCCACACGGTCCAAGGAACAATCACACCGGCATCCGCCCAACCAAACAAGAATTTGTGGTTTCCGTATTGGGCAAACGGCGCAACAGACGGATACCCGCCGTCTTTACCTTGACTGTCGCGCAAATCGCGCATATACTTGGCGAGGAAGCTGCGCGTATCGGCATTGAACGAACCCGCCTCGCAAAAAACCTGCGTGTCGGCCGTCCATCCGAGACGCTCATTGCGCTGAGGGCAGTCAGTGGGTACGCTCAGATAATTTGAAAGCTGCCCCCAGTAGACATTGGCGATAAAACGGTTAAGATCCTTATCCCCCGTCTCAATACTGCCGATCTCCATACCCCTGCTGACCGACGTCACGGGGATTGACGTAATTCGATAAATCTCCACATCGTCACTCGCCGTGAGTGAGATGTAGCGATAACCGAAGAAAGTAAAGCGCGGCATATAAACTTCAGTGTCTTTGCCGGAGAACGTGTATCGAACGAACATTCCGACCTCGGGAGAGCGCAAGTTCGCGCGATAAACCGAGCCCTTGGGTCCGTCAGAGCCGCGCTTGCCTTTGTCCGCATCATTAAGCATTTCACCGGGAAGCGCCGTAAGAACCGTTCCGCGACGAGCTGAAAACACAAACTCAGGAACGGCCGCGCAGTTCTGATCGAAATCGACAACTATCGTCTCACCCTTCTTAAGCGAATATGGGCCGCGCACCATCGCAAGATCCCTGCGCAATAAAATTTCGCCGCCATTTGATGGAAGAATCACTCCCTTGAATTCTTCATTTCTCTCAGGAAGTAAATTTAAGCCGCCGCCTAAGACAGGGTTCTTCTTGCGGGCATCGTAAGTTTCTCCGTCAAAGATGGAGGCTTGTATGACGCTGCCTGCCACCCCACAACGCCAGGACTCGGTGTCTGTGCCGATCGTCTCAGAGCGACCGTCCTTATAGACGAGTTTAAGAGTTCCAATGAAAGCGCTCTTTTTGCCGGCAAAGCCGTCCCATCCGTTAGGAGTTACGATCTTGTCACGCCACCATCCCGCCGACACTTCGCCTGCAAGAATATTCTCTGCGCCCTTGGATTTGTTCAGAAGATCTGTCACATCATAAGAGAAAGAATATTTCGTCTTCTCAAAATGCGTAAAACCCGGCTTTAAAAAATCATCTCCGACGCGCTGTCCGTTAACATACACTTCAAAGACGCCAAGCCCACAGACCGTCCACTTGGCAGAGGATATTTCTTCTGAATTTGTGAAAGAACGCGCAAACCAGCTTGTTCCCTCGGCCGCACGAGATTTGCCAGTCACCTTCCCCTTGAAGACGGGAGCGTTCGGAACCGATATCCAAACTCCGTCAGCCGCAAAGCCACCTGCAGCGCCTGCAACTGCGGCAAGGCCTATCAAACATCTAATCATCTTTTTCATATCATCATCCTTTTATTATGCAAAACTGTATTCGGCAAAAACCTTGTCGTTTCGGACATCATGAATGACTACAGAGAGTTTTCCGTCTTTTACCGACCCTTCAATCACCGTAGGAACACAAGCAGGATTCGTACTCGTAAGGCTGCACCCGCCGCCGACGATCTGCGCCCAAGAACGCCCTTCTGCTGGCGCGTAATACGAGACACGATGCTGATGAGCCGCTATCACAAGCTGTATCCCCGCCCGCTCAAACAAAGGCCCCCACAGCTTAGAGCACGTCCTCTGCCAAGATGCCCAATTATTCTTGTATCCTGGAGCCGTATCGTTTGGCGCCAAATCACCCGGATTTGCACTCGGATCAGGATCAAAAAGCGGGATATGGCAAAATACAACCTTGAACTTGGCTGTTTTAATAGCTGGCTCTTCAATCACCTGCGCAAGCCAGCGCGCCTGCTTTTCGCGATAAGCCTGCATCTGAAACAAGCCAGCGAAATACTTATTAGTGTCGAGTTTATCCTCACCGGTATCCATGCCAATAAGAGCTATATCACCGAGGCGCTGAGCAAAATTACGTCCAAGATCAAAATATTCCCCGCTTCGTTCGGACGGCTCTCTAAAGAGCAATAGCTCATTCATGGTGCGAGCGAAACGTCCGCGAAGATCGTGATTTCCGTTCACGAACATGAGCGGAGTTTCACTTGCATATTCAGGATGTTTCTTGTGAGTGCGAAGGAACATGTCGATGGCGTGTTCTTTAGTCTCAGTCACGTTGGTGGCATCTCCGTTCCAAATGATGGCAGCGGGCTTGATGGAGGCGATTTTGGAAAGCACCTTATCTAGCACATCTTTTCTGTCGTGCGTATCGTTCATGACACAGAAAGAACCTTTTGCCTCGCATCCGAGCGTCATGAAAGAGCGGATCTTAAGATCTTTCTCCGGCCCGAGATTCTTCATCGAGTAACCATTGGTGTAGACGATTCGGTCTGCCCCGATGCGATACCAATAGCGAGTGGCGCTCTTAAGACCGCGAAGCGTAATATGAGCCAATTTGTCGTCAAGAGTGATGAGCCCCGTAGCACCGGCGAAAACGCGCTTTGCTTTCGTCATGTCGGGCGACAGAGAATATTCAACCCAACCTATCGCGTCCGCATTCACGGCAAACGTAACTGTCACTGACGTTTCCGCGGCATTTTGAAGAACAGGAGCCGTAGAAATGAGCTTCTCCACCTGACGAACACCCGCTTTTTCATCTGGCTTAAGCTTCTTTTCCGAGGACTCTTTGTCGGATGCCGTCGCCGCAGCCGAGGCTGTTGCCGCAAAAGCCAAAAACGAGCTCTTTACAAACTCCCTGCGATTTACAGCGCCTTTCATTTCGGACGATTTATTCATGACTGTTACCTCCCGTTTTCTTTTCTGTCTAAATTCAATCTGTAACCTTCGCATTTGACGGATTCTATCATACCGCCGGCGAACCCAAGCTTCTTCCGCAGATTTGAGATATGCACATATAACATTCCGTCCTCGCACGCGAACCCAACGCCGCGCAATCTTCTGATGAGCGCGTCCTGCGAAACGACGCTGCCCTTAGCGCCATGAAGAACATCAAGTATTCCGCACTCCGTGCGAGTTAAATGCGCTATCTCCGACCCTTCATTCATTACGGACAAACTCGTCAAATCCACAGTTAAAGACCCTATAGCGATGAGTCTTCCGCTCGATGTTACGGAAACCATGTCGTCATAGCGCTCTAACGCCCGTTTGACCCGGCAAACAAGAACTTCATCAGAAACGCTCTTTGATATATAATCGTCCGCGCCGTGCTCCATGCCCCTTAACTGATCTATATCGGCGTCTTTTGCCGTCAGAAAAATAACCGGCACGAGTTTATCCCTGCGCCTGATTTCCTCAAGCGCCGAATACCCATTGGCCTTGGGCATCATAACGTCAAGAAGAACTACATCCGGCCTTTTCTCTATAAACTTCGACACAGCCTCGCGCCCATCGCGCGCAAGACGAACCTTGAAACCCTCACCCGTGAACAGTGAGCGCAGCGACTCGCGCAATATGCGCTCATCATCGGCGATGATAATTTCAGGCATTACCCTTAGATAGAAGTTCGGCCTTAAGTGCCTTGAGCTCAGTCTTAAGCTTCATTATCATCTTCGGCGCCAGCGTGACCGAGGCAAGATCTTTCATCGACATCGCAGGTGAACCAATCACATATTTAAGCGATCCGTCAAGCGACTGCGGCACACCGGCCTGAGGGCCAACCTGAACGCCATCGGCGATTTTAATATGACCGGAAATACCGGCCTGCGCCCAAATAAGACAGCCGTAACCGATCTCAGTAGATCCGGCTATACCAGACTGGGCGATAAGACCTGAATATCCCTTCACCTTGACGTTATGGCCTATCTGCACCAAATTGTCGATCTTGGTCATGGGGCCGATGTAAGTGCGCCCTATACGAGCTCTGTCAATCGTAGTATTCGAGCCGATCTCAACACCATCGCCTATTTCGACAATGCCAAGCTGCGGTATTTTTTCGATATAGACAGTTCCGTCATCTCTGCGGCCATTCACAAAACCATACCCGTCTCCGCCGATTCTCACTCCGCAATGGAAAATGCAATCCTTTCCGACTATCGTGCCTTCGCGGAGAGTGACCTGAGGATAGATATGCGTGCCTGCACCGATTTTGCAGCCTTCGCCGATGAAAACCTGCGCCTCAATGACAGCACCAGGGCCAATTTCAGCGCCCTTCTCTATTATCGTGTACGCGCCGATGTGAACTGCGTCACCTATTTTTACCGTCTCGTCAATAATTGCCGTCGGATGGACTTTTGGCTCGCGCTTCGGTTCGGGCGGAGCGAACAACTTCGCCGCAGCCATGCAAGCGAGGTTCGGGTCTTTAACTCTGATTACACACGAGGGTAAGCTTTTATCCCAATCTTCCGGAAGAAGCACCGCCGAGGCCTTTGTGCTCTCCACGAGAGAGACGTGCTTCGAGTCTTTACAGAAACTCACATCGCCCTCGCGCGCCTCTTCGAGACCCGCGGCCGCAATAAGCTCTACATCTTCTCCTTCGAGACGGCCGCCCAACAATTCTGCGAGTTTACTTGCTTTCATCTTTCTTCTCTACCTTCTTGGGATCGATACCCATTTTTTTGAGAACCTGATCGGTCACGTCATAAGAGTCCTCGGCATATATCGCCGCGGCCACATCAAGGATAAGCGTATAGCCGTTCTCCTTGGCGAAGTCAGAAATGCGTTTTTTGAGATCTGCCGTAGTAGTCTTGAGAAGACGGGCCTCAAGATCCTGAATATCCTGCTGACTGCGCATCGCCTCGGACCTTAAGCGCTGCTGGCCGGCGAGAAAACGGTTCTGTATGTCGATCATATCCTTTTCAAGCTTCTGCTTGGCGTTCGAGGCGAGCATCGGATTGCGAAGCTGCTCGGAGAGTTTCTTGCCCTCTTCCTGGATTTTTTCGACATCGGCCTTGATGGCGTCAAGCTTCTTCTTGTAATCGCTCTCTGTCGTTGTAAGCAGAGACTTATTCGATTCGTAATTGGGATGGTTGCGCACAAGCTTAAGCATATCGACAGTGCCGAATTTCGTTACGGCGAAAAGCGATGATACCGTAAATACCGCTGCAAGCGAAACTAAAGTTTTCATTTTTTTACTCCTTGTTTTTTTAGAAATCATACCCGATGGTAAACGAGAACACTTCCTTTTCGGCGTGATCGGGCTCTTCAATCGGGGTTGCGAAGTCAAGTCTGATCGGGAACATTGGAATATCGAGCCTAAAGCCGACACCGACAGTCCACGCGAAATTGTCGCTGAAATCAAAATCAAATTCATCTACACCGACAGAACCCACATCTGAAAACACCGCCACGCGGAACATCTTCACGATAGGCACGGTATACTCAAAATTCATACACAAAAGTGTCTGACCGCCCCACGGCTCCCAGTTATCGCCCTTCTTGGTCTTTGCCATCGGCGAAACGTGACGGTATTCGATACCGCGTATTGATTTAGGCCCGCCGAGGAACATCTTGTTATAAATCGGCACTTCATCGGAAATACCGTCAATCGTCTCAGCCCTTATCCCCGCCATCAAAACGTGGTTATACCTCTGCCACACGTTGAAGTAACTGCGATGGTTGAAGCCTATCCTCCAGTATTCATTGTCTCCCGCCGGAGCAAGATCAAGATACAAGCGGGTGCGATGCCCCTTTGTGGGAATTCTGAAATTGTCGCGGCTATCCTTGGCCCAGAATAACTTCACGACAGGCTCAAACGCATCTCCGTACTCCCGCTCCTGCTGCCTGAACGAAACTTCTTTCCCCTCAAATTCATAAAGCCCGTCCTCAACATCGTCAAATTCGATGAATTCTCCCGAAAGCCCGACTCCGAATCGGCCGAAAGGCCCCCATGTAGGCCAGAACTTCACAGGATAAGAGATCGAAGCCTCGCCGCCGGAACGAATAAGATCGTACTGGTCGTACCATCTCATACGGCGATATCCGTCGACCGAAAGCTCAAGCATGCGATTGAAAAGATAAGGCTCCACAACGCCGACTTCCGCGCACTGGTAGCGCGGGCCCCAGGCGACGTAAGCGCGGCCTTTCTGACCGCCGCCACGGAACATTTTCGATGGCGCGAAAAGGTCGAAGTTATTTTGATTTACTTCAGCCGAAAGATACACCGAATCAACGGAGCTTGCGCCCACACCGACCATGAATGAACCGGTATTCTTCTCTTCCACTTCATACACCAGATTGCGATACTCGTGATCGGTCGAGGAAATGCCCTTGTCGGAAGGCTCAAGATAATATCTTACTCTTGAAAAATAATCAAGATTCTCAAGGCGTTTCTGACTGCGCTGAGCGCGATCTTCCAACATGCGATCGCCGGGGCCTAAGGCGATTTCGCGGCGGATGACCTTGTCTTTAGTATAATCGTTTCCCCTGACGATGACATTGTCGATAAGAACAGGAACTCCCTCAACGACCTCAAACACGAGGTCGATGACACCGTTTTCAGCAGCCGGAACGCGCTTTACGCTGACACGGGAATCGGCGAGCCCGCAATCGCCAGAGCCGACAACCGTGCGAATGCGCTCGGCCGCATCAGACAAAGTTTTCTCGCCCGCGTTTTCACCCTTAGCGGGCAAGGCGCTCTTGGCGATAACCGTCTCAAGCGGATAACGCGTAACTCCTGTCACCTTTATTTCACCGATCTTGTAGCAGACTCCCTCTTCTATGTTAAATACCAGATCAACCTTTTCGCCCTCTCCCAAAGCAACGCGTTCTGGCCCCGTCACAACGACATCAAGATACCCGTGATTGCGATAAACCTCGGCTATCTTGTCACAGCACTGCGAAAGCTGATCATCAGTAATAGGCCTGTCGCTGAACCAGCCGATCGGATTCCACCACGGCAGATCGCCTATAGCCTCACGCAATTGCGCCTCGTCTACAGAAGCGCGACCTTTGAAAACGTAATCGTTCAGCTTCTGGCGGAGGCCTTCTTCTATGACGAACTTCACCTCAGCACTATTACCCGACTTAATTTTCACTACGGGAGTAACTTTTACCGAATAGAAGTTCTTTTTAAGATACGCCAAACGCACTTTCGCCGCAGATGCGGCCAAATCAGCCTCGCCGTACAGATAGCCATCCTTAAGTTCGCTATCTTTGGCAATGCGCGATTCGCTGAAATACACGCAGCCCGTTACAACAAGCGGGGCTGCATAGCGTATTTTGCGCTTGACGAAATACGTCACCTCAACGCCGGAATCCATACGCTTGGCGTCGGCCGAAATCTCCTCAAATTCTCCCGAATTTTTAAGACTATTCACGTCTCGCGTAACCATGACTGGGTCATAAGCTGCGCCGACCTTCGTCTGGCATCGGCTGATTACAGAGCCTGTATCGCCGCCGAAACCGTCAAGCGTCTTGATCTTTACGTCAATTACCTGCGCGGCAAATGCGTTTATTGCTGAGAAGCATAAAAAAAGAATGATTTTTTTCATCGTTTTATTTTACCAAATTAAGGGCTTCTTTCATAGTGGCTCTATCGATCTCCGTCTCAAGCTTCATTTTGCCGATTCCGGCCGGCAAAACGATCTGCTCGCGGCCCAGAGAAAGCTTCCATGCGTCAAGACCGTGCAAAAGACCGTCGACCCTGGTCAGAAGATGCCCGGAATGCTGCAACCCCTCCAGCGCGCCGGACTCCTTGAGCATACCGGTGACGAGAAGAGCGTCTTTTTCTTTCATATACCCCTTTGCGACGGAATAAGCGGTGTCTATACATATTCCCATCCCGATGGCATAGCCGTGAGGAAGTTTATAACCGCTCATAGCCTCCAATCTGAACGCCGCCCACTGGGCAAAATCGACAGAACCTTTTTTAAGCCTCGAGAGCGCAACGCTTTTTATCACTTCGCTCATCGCCTCGACATTGCGCTCCCGCAGCTTATCCGTCAATTTAAGAAGCTTTTTCATCAAAGTGCCGTCCGATACCATGGCGAATCTGACAGCCTCGCCGATTCCGGCTCTCCAGACGCCGTCAAGAACGCTGTCGGCGAATTTAACATCGATAACAGCCGCCTCGGGGACGCTCGCCACTCTCATGGCGTCTTTGACGTTTACGCCGTTTACGGCGGCATAAGAGGCGAACGCTGCGTCCATCATCGCCGCCGGCGTCGTCGGAATGCGCACAAGCTTAACGCCTCCTCGCACCTGGGCCGCAGCATAGCCTGCCACATCAAGAAGCGCTCCGCCGCCGATGGCCACTATGCAATCATTGACCGAAAGCTTCGCCTCCAGCGCAGAGGTGACAATTCTCATCGCGCTTTGCAGATTATCGCTTTTGAGCTTCTCCCCTCCCGAAAGCACAACAGGCGATGAAGCAAGATCTATCGCTTTCTCCTGCACCCAGCGCCCGATCTTGACGCCAAGCGAAGGGGTGTGCCTGACGACGTTCTCGTCCGCCACAATGAGTACCCTCGGGGACTGCGGGCAGACCTTCATTAAAATATCGGTGAACGCCGATGACTGGCCGAATACATCTTCTATAAATTCAACGGGATAAGGATAAGAGTTCTTCTGCATGTTTTTTTACCACACTTGTCAATTTTTCCCCTCCGAGCATCCGGGCGATTTCACGAACACGCTCATCCCCTTCAACCGGATAAATCTTAGTTTTCGTTCTACCTCCGTCGACAGTCTTCTCCACTACGAGATGACGCCGACCGTAAACCGCACTCTGCGGCAAATGGGTTATGGCAATTACCTGCCTGTAATCTGCCACCGACTTCATTTTCTCTCCGACAGCCTTACCTGTCTCGCCGCCGACATTGGCGTCTATCTCATCAAAAACGAGAAGATCCGTATTGTCATGGACGGCGATCACATTCTTAAGCGCGAGCATGACGCGGGCCGTCTCTCCGGAGCTTGCGATATCGGCAAGAGGCCTTGCCTTTTCGCCTGGATTCGGCATGAAATGGTAAACCACTTTATCGCCGCCGCTTGCGGTCAGCTCCTGCGGTTCGAGCACAACGGAAAATTCCGCCTCTCTGAAAGAAAGATCTCTAAGCTCCCTAGTCACCGTCTGCGCCAACGCCCTAGCCGCCTTCAAGCGCTTAGCCGTTATGCGTGAGGCCGCTTCAACCGCGCTCTTGCGAACTGTCTTAAGCTCCATTTCCAGCTCGTTTATGCGCACATCGATATTCTCAAGCTCCTCAAGGCGACTCTTCTTTTGTTCCAATTTCGCCAGAATCTCAGAAACGCTTGAACCGTACTTGCGCTTCAACTTGTTTACAAGCGTAAGGCGCTTATCCAATTCTTCCAAATCTTCATTGGCGCAATCAAATTTCATGGCCTCGCCAGCGATATTGCGAGAAAGATCTTCTATGCCGGAAATGAACGATTCTACTTCCCTCTCCCATTCCTCGGCGGCGGGAACAAAGCGTGAAATCTGCTTGAAATGTGAAATTGTGGAAGCTAAACGCCCCAACGCGCCGTCATCCCCTCCAAGGCTCTCCGTTATGAAATTAGCGCTCTCTATGAAATCGCCCGCGTGCGCGGCAGCCGCATGACGCTCTTTCAACGTTTCATCATCCTCTCCGAGCCCCGCCGCCTCGATCTCCGCGATTTGGTATTTAAGCGTCTCAATTTCCTCGCCGACACCGCCTTCGCCGACAGCCTTAAGCTCCGCAAGTCGGCGCATCACCTCCCCCATCGCGTCATATACAAGGCGATATTCATTCAACTGCTTTTCGACCGAGGCGAACGAATCAAGCGTTTCACGCTGAAATTTCTCTTCGTAAATACGCTGATTTGACCGAGCCCCATGAATATCGACAAGTCTCGCCGCAAGGCGCCTTAATGTATTTAACGTCGCCGACGCATCGTTCACGCGAATCTTGCCGCCGCTTGCAGCGCTTACCGAACGGCGGACAACAAGAACGCCTTCTTCTGTTAGAGGTAGCCCCGCTTCTTCTAAAACGCCATCAACATATTCTCTTATATCGGTTTTATCAAGATAAAACTCCGCTTCGACCACAGCCTCATGAGCCCCGTCACGGACGATTGAACTGTCGGCTCTGTCGCCTGCCACCAAAGCCAACGCCCCCATAAGAACGGATTTGCCTGCGCCAGTCTCACCTGTAAGTACATTAAGAGCATTGGAAAACTCCGCTTCGGCCTTTTCCACTACTGCTAAATTTGTTACGGACAATCTTCTTAACATACGTTAAATCGGTTTTTCTGTGCGACATAAACAGCCGCTGATTGCAATCTTAACATGAACTCAAGCGAAAAACAAAAAACAAGAACGCTCCAAGACACATTTGTCCGCATATATTATCAAAAGATTTCGATGATGGCAATACGCCAGGGGGCTGCGATTTTATTTCGTGCGATTTTATTTCGTTGAAAAAAGATGAATTTTTTATATTTCCTGAAGGGCGCGCCGGCGGTCCCGACAGCTCGGTCAAACCGTTGTTTCGCCATCGCGACGCCTCTCGCGCTTAGACAACAAGCCGTCTTCAGCCTACCTTGCCTCGGCGGAGACCATTGGCTGCGTACGGGACGCCTCAACACCCGAATTTGCCGCTCATGTAATATTTTTGATAAAATATCAATGTCTTCTGATAGAGATACGAGCGTCTAAAACGTGAAGTTGATTCGTTAGAGGATGCTATAGTTTGAGAACTGATTGCTTTAAGTGCGGTGAAACCGCTAAAAAAGACATATGAAGATAGATCGAAGAAGTTTTGTCAAGGCGGGGTCGTCTTTTGTAGCCCTCGGCTCCGTCAGCGGAGGGTGTTTGTCGATTTCGGAATATTTCGCTCCCGATTACGCGAAACTTCAGAAGGAGAACGATCTTGTTCTGCGCGAGAACTATATTAAATATCTTAACGACGGCGACGCCCGTTCGTTCGACGCGCTTGAAAGGCTCGACAAGGCTTTTAAAAAGGTGTTGCGCGAGGTGCGCGAAACTGAAGTCGCGGACCCCGGTAGGCCGGCGGTATGGTATCTGTACAACATGGGCATCGTCGTAAAGAGCGCCGATAGGACGTTCGCGATCGATTTAGTTCATCCTCGGGCCGCGGAACTCGCTCCGTTTCTCGATTTCGCCCTCATCACCCATAATCACGGCGATCACTGGACAAAGCCTTTTTACAACGCCATGAATTCGGCCCGCAAGACGGTCGTTTCGAATTTTCTGGACAATTTCGGAGTCAAGGACTTGCTCCTCAAAGGCGGTTTTACCCGCGCTGAAAAAACCTTGACGTTCGGAGATGTCGTCGTGAAAACGCGGCGGTGCGACCATAACAAGTATCTCGTAAACTTTACGACGTTCTTTGAGATTCATATCGGCGGCTTTACGATCTGCCACACGGGCGACTGTTCCGACTTCGCGAAGCTGAAGCTTTCGCGGACGCCAGATCTCTGGGTTGTCCATCCGTATTGCGGGATGGATGTCGTGAAGGCGTCGAAGAGGGCTGTCCACCCTAAAAAGGTTCTGGTCGGCCACATTGAAGAATTGTCGCATCCTAAAAACATGTGGCGCTGGTCCTATAAAGACGGGCTTAAGGTAAAATCCAACCTCGAGGCCGCGGGGTTTGCGGCCGTATTCCCTCTGTGGGGCGATCGGATAATGTAAAACCGGAAGGAGTCTTGAAAAAAAAAATTAAGGTATTCAAAGTGATAATTTAGGTCAGACCTAAATTATCACCTGTTAGTTGAGTTAGAGTTTCTATTCACTTCAGAGTCTTCCGATTTTGGAAACAACTTATTTGAAACAACTTCTACTTTGACACACGGGCGAACTCGCCCGTGTACTCCTTCACTATTGCGATTAAGCAAATATATCAACAACGAAAAACGCGGGCGTGTTAGCCCGCGCACCTTAATAAAGTTGTTTTTACCAGTTGTCCAAGTTGTTTCCACTCTTAATTCTAACATTCCAACATTCAACCATTCTCCCACTCCAGAATCCGAGGGTCGGACCCCATTGGTGGGGTGAGAGTGGTGGGGTGAAATCATTTTACACCCCTCCGTTCTTTGGAAGTTATCAGAGTTTTTATAATCATCCATCATCATCACTATTAATTATAGTACTTTACCGCATAAAATAAAAGCGCGGCGCTCGCGCTTGGAATTATATTCACGCATTATCTATCTTCTCAATCAACTCATTCGCCCATAAAACAGCTTCATCTACTGTATTCAGAACCGGCAAAGAACCTTTCTGTTCTTCATATACACGATCCCATACATCCCCTTTTACTATTATGGGCGGCCATGCATGTACTTTTCGATACTTAAAAAGCTGACGACACAACTCGGCAACAATACTCAATTCCACGATATCATTTGCCATTATGAGTTGCAAATCTATCAAATCGTGAGCTCGTTTGCTATGTGGCGCGCTTACCCCATGCAATTTTTGTGCCACTTGATATTCGAGCCTCATTGCAGGAATAGGACGTGGCGATTCCATCGCAAGAAAATCAAATAAATCACTAAGTTCCCTCGGGGCATCAATTTCATCGTACCCATCAGCGTCACCTATCTCGTTATGTCCAATTTCCAATTGCACCGTATACCAAGGGCGACCTAAATACAGAAGTTTCACTTCGCAAGGCTGCATCACATAGTCAAACGGGATTCCTCTAGGTGTTGCTTGCCTTAATATCTTGATACTTCCCGTAAAACCATTCCATCCCTTCTCTAATTTGGGATTTAAATCATTTAGAAAATCTTCAAGACTTGTAGTCCAAGCAGTATCAAGATCAAGTGTAACACGGGTCATTTTCGCACCATAGCGAAACTTCAATCCACTTCCGCCTTTTACAACACCTTTCCCAAGCATCTGCGCAACTATGGCATTCGCCATCAAGTTACGAAGTTCATTAGCCTTAACAATGTTTCCTGCAAATCGTTGAATCGCCTTATCAAGATTAGGCCTGGAGTTTGGCACATTCTTCATCTGTTATCAATCCTTTCTCATTCGCCTTCAATGCTGCCTCGGCAATTCTATCACCTTCAATAGCACCTTCATTTTTTGCAGTAACCAATGCTTCAAAGATGGGTTGACAAGGTATCCCCTCGTACCCTTCGTATTCAATCGTCTGACATGAAGTCCTGTCCTTTATACGAAATCCACCTGGAAGGCGACGACGAACACGAGTATCAGTACCAATATAAATCACACCAGGATTAGTCGGCGCAAGGTTCAACATCCCAATAACTGATGCGCCTCTGAGATATGCATTATCTCCGACCATCGCCACGCCTATTCCATAAAAATCATTTACTCCTGGCGTATGATGTTTCACCTGATATACTCCATGGCAAAGTCGAGTCAACGCCCCTGCTCTTTCCATAGCGACTAAATTCTGCCGCGAAATGCCAAGTTCCTCCGCTTTTGCGGAGGTAATTACGCCAAAGTTATCTTCGGCAACTCCCCATATTT
>CAJGDE010000032.1 GCA_904502135.1 Kiritimatiellia bacterium | reverse complement strand
CTGTCTCCTGGCGGAAATCCTACGATACGCACATTTGGCAAGGTTGCTGCTGCTGTTGCGGCTTTCATGGGGATGCCCAATCCCATGTCGGTTTTTACTTGACATGTAATGAGGAATCGGGTGGGGGACAGTCCCTTCGCCCCTTCTCCTCCTCTCGGATGTTAATATTTGTAAAGTATGGAATTTCGGTTTTTTCGAGGTATATTGTTAGCTGGGCTCATTCTAGGCTTAAGTTGCTCATTTGGAGTAACTAACGAGGCTGCGGTTTTGCGCGATATGCGTTTAGATGTAAAGCATCTTAAGTTGAAGGTTGGCTATCCGGGAAAGTTTCTTGAAGTTCCAGAGAATGACAATCCTCAATATTTCGAGCAGACAACAGAAATGATAGAAGTGCGTCCAGGAGTGTGGCGAACTCCGCTGCCGCTTGCTTTGCGTATATTAAAATCTGACACTGTAGAATAACACTAAAAAAGAATTCGTAGAATTGCATTTGATGTAGCGAAAGCACATTTTAACATAAAAAGTTTTGCACAAAATGATTCCACTTGCAAAATTTTAAAAAATTCAGTATCATTTCCAACAGAATGCCGCGGATGTTGCACCTGCTAGGGTGTGCCGCCGACATTCGAAAAAATAAGGATCAAAAAATATGGCTACCAAGAAGGTTGCTGCTAAAGCTCCGGCCAAGAAGGCCGTCGTCAAGAAAGTCGCCGCCAAGAAGGCTGCTCCGGCAAAAGCTCCCGCTAAAAAGGCGGCTTGCTGCAAGAAGGCTGCCGCTGCGGCTAAGGCTCCTGCGAAGAAGGCTGAAGTGAAGAAGGTTGCTGCTAAAGCTCCTGCGAAGAAAGCGTGCTGCTGCAAGAAGGCTGCCGCTGCAAAGGTCCCTGCGAAGAAAGCTTGCTGCTGCAAGAAGGCGGCGGTGAAAGCTCCTGCGAAGAAAGCGCCCGCTAAGAAGGCGCCTGCAAAAAAGGCTAAGAAATAAGATGATGCGGTTTTGACCGCTACGGCGCGTCGGTTCTCTAAGCCGACGCGCTTTTTTAACGGCTCTTATATGACTTGTTTCACAGAATCTGCAGACGGTGTCATCGTAAACGTCAAGGCGCAGCCCCGTTCCTCCCGCAGCGGTATAGACGGGATTTTGGGCGATGCGCTTAAGATTCGCGTAAAGTGCGCTCCGGTCGACGGAAAGGCGAACAAGGAATTGACCGATGTCCTTGCCCATGAACTTTCTCTGCCGAAATCCTCGGTTGTTTTTAAATCAGGTGAAACGTCGAAGACAAAAAGAATTTTAATCAAAGGAAAGACCGTCGCTGAAGTGACGGCGTTATTGAAATTATGAAGATAAATCATTCAAACGATATAAAGTACATAGGTGTTAACGATCATGATATCGATCTTTTCGAAGGTCAGTTTGATGTGCCTTTGGGGATGGCGTACAATTCATATTTGGTGTTAGATGAAAAGACAGTCGTTTTTGACACGGTTGACGCGCGCTTTGCTCAGGAATGGCTCGGCAACATCAAGCGGGAGCTTTCGTCGCGCAGCGTTGATTATCTTGTGGTTCAGCACATGGAGCCGGATCATTCGGCCAACATCGCGCTTTTCGCAGAGACTTATCCTGACGCAAAGATTGTTTCTTCGGAGAAAGCCTTTAGGATGATGAAGAATTTCTTCGGTGATGATTTCGCTTCGCGCCGGATCGTTGTCAAGGAAGGCGACAAGCTTTCTACGGGCTCTCACGAGTTTGTTTTTGTCGAAGCTCCGATGGTGCATTGGCCGGAAGTCATCGTCACTTACGATACGTCTACAAAGACGCTCTTTTCCGCAGACGGTTTCGGCAAGTTCGGTGCAAATGACGTTGAAGATCCCGAGGGGTGGGATTGTGAGGCTCGCCGTTATTACTTCGGTATCGTCGGAAAGTTCGGTGTTCCCGTACAGGCGCTTTTGAAGAAAGCCGCAGGCCTTGACATCAGGGCAATACTTCCTCTTCACGGGCCTATTTTGGATACTCCTGAGACGATTGCCCACGCAATCGCCCAATATGATACGTGGTCATCATATAGAGTCGAATCGGAGGGAGTACTCATAGCCTATACATCTGTTTACGGCAATACAAAGAAGGCCGTTTTGAAACTCAAAGAAATGCTTGAAGCGCGAGGCTGCAAGAAGGTCGCGCTCGCCGATCTTGCCCGCGACGACATGCACGAGACGATTGAAGATGCGTTTCGTTACGGAAAGGTTGTCTTGGCCACGACAACCTACAATAGCGGCATTTTCCCGTTTATGTATGAGTTTATCCATCATCTTCTTGAGCGTAATTATCGTGACCGTATCATCGGGCTTGTTGAAAACGGGTCTTGGGCGCCGACTGCGGCCAGAACCATGCGTTCAATGTTCGAAAAGTCGCAAGGTATCAAATTCTGCGATAATGTAGTTACGATCACATCTGCGCTTAACACTTCCTCGGAAGGCTCCCTTGCCGCTCTTGCAGAAGAGCTGGTTTCTCTTTAATCCGCATGGCGCTTGAGAATAATGTGACCTTGTTTTGAGAGAAGCCAATGCAAAAAGAGTATGAATTAGCTGGAATTGAAACCATCGCGCGCGGCGTAGCCGTTCGCGATGGTAAAATTCTGTTGTGCAGGGCGAAAGGGGCGAACTCGTCGTATCTGCCAGGCGGCCATATAGAGTTTGGTGAGAGTGGGCGTGAGGCTCTTCGCCGTGAAATGAAGGAGGAGACGTCATTAGATGTCAATGTCGGGCGATTCTTGGGTGTCGTTGAAAATTCCTTCAATCAGCACGGCCTGCCTCATGCTGAGATTAATCTCGTGTATGAGATGGATTTGGGCGAGGCGGGGGATGATGTCTTTTCGGCTGAAGATTGGATCGGATTTGAGTGGTGTGAGTTGAGTAATCTGAAAAGCGCCAATCTTCTGCCGGAAAAATTCAATGAATTGGCTAAAAACCCCTCGTATATATTTGAATGCTGAATATATGAAAATAGAATATAAATGGAACGCGCTTTTTTTGTTGTGGGTGGCTTTTTTTCTTCAGCAAGGCACAAGGCAGCTTTTCGGCCCATCGGTGGGCGCGATATGTTCGTCTCTTTCCATCGACAAAGTCTCGCTCGGCGCCGTTGGAACGGTTTTCGCCATGACTTATGGAATATGTGTGCCATTTGCCGGGATTACGGCTGATATTCTGAATCGAAAATGGATGGTCACCGTGGGAGTGGCGGTCTTTTGTCTTGGTATATTTCTTTCGGGCTTTGTTTCTTCCTTGGGGCTGCTCATCGCCACTTACGGTCTGCTTAACGGTTTCGGACAGACGTTTTATTATCCTTCAGCCACGTCTTTGGTCTCTCAGCTCCACAGTAGTTCCAGAGCTACGGCGATATCGATTTTGCAGCTGGCCCTTTATGTCGGAATCGTCGGATGCGGCACGCTCGCCGGTTTTTTTGCGGGGCGTGAAAACGACGGCTGGCGTATGCCGTTCTGGGTGATGGGCGGCGTCGGACTTTTATGGGCGATGGTGCTGGCGATATTTCTAAGAAATACAAAGCCTGTTCAGCGTGAATGTGACCGGATGGTCAAAAAGCCCGGTGTCGCTGAAGCCGTAAAGGCGGTAGTTTCAAAACCGACGGCCATTTGCGTAGCGGTCGGGCTTGCGATGATGATCTATGTGGACATCGGTTTTAAGAATTGGATGCCGGATTATCTGCAAAGCACTTTTTCCGCGGATAACCCGTTCCTTTCTCGCTGGGCAGGTTTCCATGCTGTCTTTTGGCATTATTTAGGTGCCGCTATTGGAATAATGGCCGGCAGCCGGATCGGCGATAGATTCGTTAAAAACCGTCCCGGGATTCGTCTCGAACTTGGTATCGCTGGACTTTTGCTGTCTATTCCATTCATAGTTTTGATGTCTCAGACGATGTCGTTTTTTGTATGCTGCGCGGCGATGTTTTCTTTCGGCCTTTTCCGCGGAGTGTACGATTCAAATTTCATGGCGTCGTTTTTTGATGTGGTAAACCCGAGATTCCATGCCTCGGGCGTAGGCCTTATGATGTGCCTGGCGTTTTTGTTCGGCTCTCTTTCCTCGACGGTGCTTCCTTTTATCGCAAGAGTTTTGGGCGGTAACATGTCAATGAGCATGTCGTCGCTCGGCGTATTTTATCTCGCGGGCGCTGCCGTTATACTTTGGGCGAGAGTCAAGTTTCTTTCGCATGATTTGAAAAGCTGATTTCATGTGTATTATTTAATGAAGGTGAACTTATGAAGCCGCACAGAATACTTCTCGTAGATAATTTGATGATTCGCAGATATGGCAATTTGCGAATGGGGCCGGGCAGAAAACTGAACTGCGGCGCGGTAAGAAACAATTGGCGTATATGCGAGTTTTCCGATCGGGACATGGCCAGGCTCTTAGCCCCGCTTGGGATTCGCTCTATCGGCGGAAAGATAGCGAACCGCAAGCTTGTGAAGTGCGCCGTGAATTTCCGGCCTGACATTATTCTTTTAGGTCACTGTGATTACATAACAAACGACACTCTTTTTGAAATAAAAGAAAAACTGGGGGCTGTCAAGATCGCTCATTTCAACGTTGATCCTCTCTGGCAGGAGTCGACGGCCCGGCAGATGGAAGAGCGCAAGTATTCCTGCGATGCTCTTTTCGCGACTACTGCAGGCGACATTCTAAAGACATGGCTTACGGGTTCAAACACAGTCGCCTATATGCCCAATCCGTCAGATCCTTCAATGGAATGTGAGGATAACGGCAAAAAGAGCGTTTTCGAGCGCAATTTGTTTTTCGCCGGAAATCCTCGCAAGGGCGATCCGCGATGGGATCTTATCGCCGAGGTTTTGCCTAAAATAGAAGGCAAGGTTTCTTGTGAGATTTTCGGCGGCAAAAACGGCGTCTGGGGCGCAAGGTATGAAGAGATTCTTTCTTCATCCAAGATGTCGCTTAATCTCAACCGCCGAGAAGGGGATAAATGGTATTCGTCTGATCGCATCGCACATTTGATGGGTTATGGCATTTTGACGTTCCAATCGTCTAAAAATCAGATGGATTCATTCTTCTGCGATCAGGAGACGGTTTATTTTGATGATTCAGAAGATCTTGCCGAGAAGATAATCTATTATAATTCACATGATGAAGAGCGCGCCAAAATAGCTTCTGCGGGCAGAGAGAAATATCATTCGATTTTCAACGGCGCACGCGTTCTTAAATTTATGGTCGAGACTATGACGGGCGAAAAGTACAGTGAGATCTATGAATGGGCAGATGAGGTTTATCGCTGAGAACGGCGCTTCGCGCGGTTAAAGTATGCCACGCTGCATTGCGAGTGTGACGGCTTCGACGCGATCAGATACATCCAGTTTAAAGAATATTCTCTTAAGATGCATCTTCACGGAGTTCTCGCTTATGCCGAGAAGTTTTCCGATTTCTTTGTTGTTGAGTCCCTTGGAGGCGGCGCTTAACACTTCTGATTCTCTCGGAGAGAGCGACTTCGCCCCCTTGCGGGTTTCATAGATTTTGCGCACCTCTTCGCTCATGAATATTTCGCCTGCCATAGCCGCGTTAATCGCGGCCGTTATTGTTTCAATTGGCGATTCCTTCATGACATAACCGCGAGCGCCTATGTCAATGGCTCTGAAAACGTCTTCCTCGGCGTCGGATGTCGTGAGCATGACTACGCGCTGTTTCGGGTCTGCCGCGATGACTTCTTTCAGTGCGTCAATGCCGCTTTTGTCTGGCATTCTCACATCCATCAGCGTGACATCGGCATTGCATGAAGTAATAAATTCAGGCACACCCTCCCCACCGCCGTGTTCTCCGGCGAAAACAAGTTGCGGGTTGGCCATAATGACATACTTAAGCCCCGCTCTTACGACCATATGGTCATCAACTATAGCAACGCGTATCATCAAAAAGAAGTATATCATATGTTTAGGCGTTTTTGCAATTTTGAATGTGCGATTGACCGAGGGGAGTGATTTTTGATATAATCTCAAATCGTTGCGTTAATCATGCAATATAAGGGCCTGTAGCTCATCTGGACAGAGCAACTGCCTTCTAAGCAGTGGGTAGTGGGTTCGAGTCCCGCCAGGCCCGCCATCTTTATTTAAGTAAACGCGAGAGAGAACAATGGATAAACATTACGACGCGAAGGCTGCAGAAGCCAAGTGGTATCCTCTTTGGGAAAAGAATGGTTATTTTCATGATGAGCCAGGTGAAGGTAAGGCGTATAGCGTAGTTATTCCGCCGCCGAATGTTACCGGAATTCTTCACATGGGGCACGCGCTTAATCAGACCATTCAGGATATTCTTGTCAGATGGCGCAGAATGCAGGGGCGCAATACTCTTTGGCTTCCAGGTACCGATCATGCCGGTATCGCTACCCAGAATGTGGTAGAAAAGGCTCTTAAGAAAGAAGGCAAGCGTCGTCAGGATCTCGGCCGTGAGGCTTTTCTTGAGCGTGTTTGGGATTGGAAGAGACAGTATGGCGGCACGATTGTGCATCAGCAGAGAATGCTCGGCAATTCCACCGACTGGCAGCGCGAGCGCTTCACGTTTGATGAAGGGTGCTCGAAGGCGGTTGCAAAAGTTTTCAAACAGCTTTTCGATGAAGGCCTTATCTATAAAGGCAATTATATCGTCAACTGGTGCCCAAGATGCGGTACGGCTTTAGCGAATGATGAGGTTGAGCACGAGCCTAACCACGGTCATTTCTGGTATGTGCGTTATCCTGTCGTCGGTTCCGAGAAAGGCGTCAACGGCGAACCGTACACTGATTACGTTATGGTCGCTACAACTCGCCCCGAGACGCTTCCCGGAGATACCGCCGTTGCCGTAAATCCGAAGGACGAACGTTACGCGCATCTCGTCGGAAAGACGGTTTATCTGCCTCTTACGGGGCGCGAAATTCCCGTTGTCGCAGATGATTATGTCGACCGTGAATTCGGTACCGGCATAGTTAAAATCACTCCTGCACACGATCCGAACGACTTCCTTGTGGGCAAGCGCCACAATCTTGAAGAGATCAACATCATGAACGATGACGGCTCTATGAATGAGCTTGCCGGAGAAAAGTATGTCGGGATGGATCGATTCAAGTGCCGTGAGGCGATAGTCGCCGATCTTGAAAACGGCGGATATCTTGATCATATCGAAGATCTTGATAACCAGGTTGGGCACTGCTATAGATGCCACGAGGTCGTCGAGTCGCGTCTTTCAAAGCAGTGGTTTGTCAGAATGAAGCCTCTTGCAGAGCCTGCCATTGAAGCCGTCAAGTCTGGCGAGGTTAAGTTTGTTCCCGAGCGTTGGAGCAAGATTTATTTCAATTGGATGGAGAATATTCAGGACTGGTGCATTTCTCGTCAGCTCTGGTGGGGGCACCGCATTCCCGCGTACACGCTTCGTGGGACGGCTGATGAGGATCTTCTGTTCGTCGCCGAGACGGCCGAAGAGGCCCTTGAGATGGCTAAGGCCAAGACGGGCAACGGCGCTTTGACGATTGACGATCTTGAGCAGGATCCCGATGTTCTCGACACATGGTTCAGCTCTTGGCTCTGGCCGTTCTCGACGCTCGGCTGGCCGGAGAAAACGAAAGACCTTGACTACTACTATCCGACGTGCGATCTCGTTACGGCTCAGGATATCATTTTCTTCTGGGTCGCGCGCATGATGATGGCTGGAATTCATTTTATGAAAAAGCCGCCGTTCAAGAATATCGTCATTCACGGTATCGTGCGCGCCGCCGACGGATCGAAGATGTCTAAGTCCAAGGGAAATTCTCTTGATCCGTTGGAGCTTATCGACATGTATAGCGCCGACGCGCTGCGCTTCTCGATCGCGCTTATCACATCTCTTGATTGCGATACCAAGGTAAATAAGGAGAAATTTGAGATCGGCCGCAATTTCACGACGAAGATATGGAACGCTGCGCGCTTTTTGGAGATGAACACTCCGGCGGAAGGCTTCGGCGAAATCAAGGGCGAGCTTACGTCCGACGAGAAGCATATTTTGATGGCCACGGACAAGGCCTGCAGGAAGCTATCGGAAATTCTCGAGAGCTATCGCATTCAGGATGGCGCATTGGCCGTGTATGATTTCTTCTGGACGCAGATCTGCGACTGGTATGTGGAATACGCCAAAGATGCGCCTGATAAAAACAGAGCTTTTGCGATACTTCGGGATGTATTTTACAAGGCTCTTAAACTCCTTCATCCGTATATGCCGTTTGTCACCGAAGAGGTGGCCCACGAACTCGGTTATCTCAAAGGTGACGAGACGATTATGCGCCAGGAATATCCACAGGGTTATTCTGATGAAGAAAAATCTGCGTGGGGGCTTACCGAAGATGTTTATGAGTTCGTCGAGAAGAAGCGTGAGGCTATTACGGCTCTGCGCGCTCTTCGCGCTGAATATAAGGTTTCTCCTGCGACTTTTGTGAAGGTTACAATCGCCACTGACGATAGCCGTGCGTCTGCCGAGGTTGATTCTCTCAAGAAGGCGATGCGTGCGCAGTCGGTGGAGTTTGTTGCCTCAGGTAGCGATCTTGCGATGCCGTCAAAGATGACTGCCTTTGGCACTGTTTATTTAAGTCTTGAAGGTCTCGTTGATAAGGCTGCGGAATCAAAGCGTATTGCCGGAGAGCTGGCGAAGTTGCAGGGCTTTATAAAAGCTTCCGAATCTAAGCTTGCGAACAAGGCGTTTGTCGATCATGCGCCGGAGGCTATTGTCGCAGAGGCGAGGAGAAAGCTCGAAGAGAACAAGATGAAAGTTCTGCAGCTTGAAAAACTCGCCAAGCTTTTTGTGTAAGATGCGCAGAAGATCTTTTCTGAAAGGGGCTGTGGGCTCGGCCGTCGCAGGGGCGATCGCGCCGCTCGTAGCCAAAGGGAGTTCTTGCGCATCTTCCGTCCGTGATGAAAAAGACGTCCTTGACATCTGGCAGAGCGAGACGGATCTTGTCACGCCGCTTGATTACAAGGCGTATCTTTCGGACGGCGATACGAGAGGCTTTAAATCCTTAGAAAAGCTTGAGCAGGCCTTTGAGAAGGTTTTTCGCGAAGCTACGACTTTGCAGGTCGGCGATGTTCCTGCCGTATGGAGCGTCTATAATCTGGGGTATATCGTTAAGACGAAGGAAGCGCTTTTCTCGATAGACCTAGTACACAGAAGGGCGGCCGAGTTCGCGCCGTATCTTGATTTTTCGCTCGTATCGCATAATCACCGCGACCATTTCCATCAGGAGCTTTATGCGAAAATGAACTCGGCGCACAAGCTCGTCATTTCAAACTTCCTTGACAATTACGGCGCCTGCAACAGCAAGGAGCGTAAAGTGGGCGGTTATGTTCGAGGCGCGAAAGAATTTAAGATAAAGGATGTCACCCTCCGAACATCTCTCGTCGACCACAACAGCTATCTTATTGATTTCACGACGGCCTTTGAGATCCGTGTGGGTGATTGGAAACTTTATCATACCGGCGATTGCGCTGTAGCCGATAAGCTTTACCCGACGTGGGGTGCACCTGATTTATGGCTTTTCTTTCCTATGGGGGCTCTTAATGTCGCTCAGGCCGCGGAAAGGGTGCGCGCAAAGCGTATCGTTATCGGTCATATTTGGGAGCTTCAGCACGCAACCGGTCGTCTTACTACGCCGATGGTCCGAAGAGCCATAAAAAATGCCGCCCCATTTTGTCCTGACGTAACTGCAGGATTATGGGGCGACAGGCTCGTTTGATTAAGCTTATTCTTTGTTTACGAGTTTTAGCGTTTTGCGGCGAATAGCGACGAAATTACTTTTGTTGTTTCTTGCTTCGCCTTCTTTGTAGAGTTTTGAAATCTCTTCGATTTCCTTTGTAAAGAGGTTCTTCTCTTTGAGGATTCTGATTTTTTCAGCGGCGATGATGCCGTTGCGAAGTTCAAGGAATCTCCAGCTCGGTTCGCCGCCGGGGTAGCAAAGAAACGTGTCACCAGCATGCCAAGTGCCGAAGGATGCGTCTTTTACAGGGTCTTTCGGCCAGCTGTTCCAGGCCCAGCGCAGAAATCCGTCAAGACCGCACATTGCGGGATATGCTCCAAGCCAAAACGCTTCGCCGGCCTCGCTCCACATGAATGTGTTGGGGTAAATCGGCGCGCAACAGACATAGTATGTCGTTATCATGCCCTTGGCGCGGCGTTCGACCGCCTCTTTGATGTAATCAGCGTTGATTTTTTCGCTAAGGATCATGCAGAAGTTGTCTATGGTAACTCCATACTGTGACGGAAGGTGATTGCCGGCCATGGCGACTTTCATTCCTGGGGAGTGTTTTTGGATGAATTGGCCGATAGCGCGCACATCCTCGATGGTGCGTTCGTCCATCGCGATATAGGTGTCGTTAAACCAGCCTTTTTCTTTCAGGTGGCGCGTGAAATCAACGAGGAAATCCCCCCAGTAGTCTTCGAATTCTTTTGTGCCGGGCTTGCACGTCACTGAAATTATATCGCCGTTTTCATTTTTGTAGCGGCAGACATAGCTCCACGGGCACATCGTATAACACGCGATTGTGGGGCCAAGACCGCAACTGCGGCCGAACTCGACATATTTGTCGAAGAGGGTATAGTCGAACTTCCATGAGCCGTCGCTCATCTTAACGCGGTCGATCATCGTGTCGTATGCATCATAGCACTGGTGATCCCACGCCTGAGGCACAATCGTCACAGTAAGAGTCTTTTGCCCTGCCGTCGAAAGAAGCTCGTATATCGGACGCATCTTTTTGAAGTGCGAACGCGAGAACGGTTTTACGTTTTCAATGCGCGAGATTGCCCAAGGGTGCTGCCAAAGATCGAGGAAATACTTCCAGTCTTTCGCGCTTGGCAAAACTCTGTCTAAAACGCGAATGTTCATATTGCCGCACTTGTAGACGCCGGGTTTAGCGTCCTGCGGCACGGAGATTTCAACCACACGCGGCCCGCAGTCTTCTTTGTTAACTTCCCATACGACTCTGTCGTATATTTCGTGGCGTTTAAGGCTGAGCGGTGAAGGGGCATATTTCACGGGCTTCATCACGCCGAATTTTATGCTTATTCCTTCGGGAGCCTCTGCGAGTTCGGCAAAGTCCTCAACGACGGCGGCGAGAGTTTCTCCACGCCAAGCGGTCAGTTCAAATGTTCTGGCATTGACATTTAAAGTCAAAATACCCGCAAGTAATGCTATAGCAGCAACTGTTTTTTTTATGGTTGTTTTCATAGTTGAAGAATTATAGCAAAGTGAGGTGCTGTTTTTCAACAAGAGCGCGGCTAAATATGGTAAAATAATACGCATGAGCGAATCAGATACATCAAGGCATTTTTTAAGGCAGTGGATCGAAAAAGACATAGCCGACGGAAAGACCGGCGGCAAGGTTGTAACTCGCTTCCCGCCTGAACCAAACGGTTATATTCACATAGGCCACGCGAAGGCGGTTTGCGTTGATTTCGGCATGGCTGCGCTTTTTGGCGGCGAGTGTCACTTGAGACTTGACGACACCAATCCGGCGAAAGAGTCGGACGAGTATGCCGAGAACATCAAGCGCGACATTAACTGGCTGGGCTTTCAGTGGTCCGGTGAAGGCGATAGCGGCGAGAGCGGTTTCTATAACGCTTCGAACATGTTTGACAAGATGTATGAAATCGCCGAAGAGCTTATTCGCCGAGGCCAGGCGTACTGCTGCGATCTCGGGCAGGAGGAGTGGAAGGAGTATAGGGGAGTTCCAGATAAGCCCGGCAGACCCAGTCCTTCGCGCGATACCGACCCTGAGCGCAATCTGAAGATTTTCCGTGAAATGCGCGACGGGAAGTATGCCGACGGCCAGTGGTGCCTTAGAGCGAAGATCGATATGTCTTCGCCTAACATACATTTTCGCGATCCTGTTTTGTACCGCATCCGCCATGTGTCGCATTATCATCTTGGAGATAAGTGGTGCATTTATCCGATGTACGATTTCGCGCATCCGATTGAAGATGCTCTTGAGGGCGTGACGCATTCGATGTGCACGCTTGAGTTTGAGGTTCACCGTCCCCTTTATGATTGGGTTGTGGACCGGATGGACGAACAGGGGCTCTTGCCGGTGAGAAACGGCGTTAAAATCCGAACCGAGCAGCGTGAGTTCGCAAGACTTAATTTGACCTATACGGTGATGTCGAAGAGGCTTCTTCTCAAGATGGTCGAAGAGAAGGTCGTTGAAGGCTGGGACGACCCGCGAATGCCCACGGTCTGCGGCATGCGCAGGCGCGGATATACGCCCGGGGCCATACGCGAGTTCTGCGAGCGCATAGGTGTTTCTAAGGTCGAGTCCGAATCAGATCCGCAACTTTTAGAGTGGTGCGTAAGAGAAGAGCTTAATCGTACCGCACAGCGCAGGATGGCCGTGATTGATCCCGTAAAGGTCGTCATCGACAACTGGCAGGGCGGCTTTAGGGATGTGGAGCTGTCGAACAATCCCGTTGATGAATCTGCCGGCACGCGCAAGATTCCTTTCGGCGGAGAGATCTGGATCGAACGCGCAGATTTCATGGAGGTCGCCGAAAAGAAGTTTTTCAGAATGACAGTCGGCGGAGAAGTGCGTCTTCGCGGGGTCTGCATCTTCAAGTGCACAGGGTGCGTGAAGAACGAAGCCGGCGAGGTCGTTGAAATCCACGGAACTTGGGATCCCGACAGTTGGGGAGGCAATGCAGCTGACGGACGCAAGGTAAAGGGGACTATACATTGGGCTGATTGCGCTACGGCCAAAAAAGCCGAGTTCAGGCTTTACGACAAGCTCTTTCTTGAGAAAAATCCCCTCAAAGACGGCAGCGAGAATTTTCTTAAGTACCTTAACCCGCAATCTCTAAAAGTCGTTACCGGCTATGTAGAGCCTTCGCTTGCGCTTGCCGACAAAGAGGAGCGCTTCCAGTTTGAGCGCACGGGGTATTTTACGGTCGATTCAAACCTTGTTTTCAACCGCACCGTAACTCTTAAAGATTCTTACAAGCCGGCTTGATGCCGCACGGAGAAAAATATGTTGCTTGCCAATTCGCTCGTTGACGGATTTCTTAAATCCAATCTTATAGGTCAGGGTATTGTCGTCGCTCAGCTGATAGGGTCGGTCGTTATGGTGGCTACCATCATCGGCAAATGGAAGGAGCTTGGTTTCATATCTATGGCCACACGCCGGTTCCTGCGCGACTTTTCCGCCGGGCGGGATGTTCTTGAATATTACCTGCAGCGGCGTCCCGCGGTGAAAGACGGTCTTGAAGGTATGTATAAAGAGACTTGCGAAAGGCTCCTTAAGCTGCTTACGCCCGATGTGAGGTCTCTGCTTGTCGGCCGTCAGAGTGAAGGCGCGGCCGCTCTTACAGCAAGAGAGATTGAGCTTGTGCGCGGCACTTGCGAGCATGCCTTGGCCGAGGAGTCGATCCGTGTAGAGCGCGGCATGACCATTATCGCGACCGTCGTGGCTCTTTCGCCCATGCTCGGGCTTTTGGGAACCGTGTGGGGGGTTCTCGATGCGTTCGCGGAGATGGGCGCGGCAGGCAGCGCCAATCTGGCGACGATCGCGCCGTCAATTTCAGCCGCTCTCGTAACCACGGTCGTCGGTCTTCTTATCGCGATTCCCGGCGTGATCGCCTTTAATCACATGAATTCCATCATTCGCGGCATCATCAGCGACACAGAAGGCTTCGCCGATGAATTGATCGGTCGTATAGCTTGTGAATTCCAAGGCAGGGGAGCGTAATAATGTCGCTTGTCAGAAGGCGCCATTCAAGAGTTGAAAAGCCCAACGCGGCCGTCGATATGACTTCTCTTATCGACCTTACGTTTCTTCTTCTTGTCACTTTCATCGTAACGCTGCCGGCTCTTGAGCAGGGGATTTCGATTATGCTCCCGCAGGCGAAGACTGATCAGCTGCCGACAAAAGACAAGAAGGCCAATGTCGTTACGATCGATAAAGACAATAAGATATTCTTTAAGGATAAACCTATAACGCTTGAAGAGCTCGAAGCGACATTGATGAAGATGGCGGCGGAAGATCCAGAAGTGCCGGTTCTCGTGCGTGGAGATGAAAGGCTTGATTACGGCAGCGTCATGAATGTCGTAAAGGTCGTTTACAAGTGTGAAGTTAGGCGTATGGCTCTTGTTACCGTGGAGAAGTAGCACATGATGCCTTATGGCGAGAATCGCTCACAGTCACCTAAAGTGTTAAGCTTAAAAACACTTTTGACGGCGCTTGTCGTCCATTTGGTTTTTTTTCTTTTGCTTTGGGCTTATTCCGTAGTTAATTTTAAAGATAAAGAGGTCGTGATACCGATAGATATTATGGTCGTCGTAAACGAGAATCTTGACGGCAAAGAAGATGAACCGCCTCCGTTGGACGACACTCCGCCGCCGCCTCCACCTAAAAGCGTTTTGCCCAAGACTCCGCCGAAAGCAGAGCCTCCGCCGAAGGTCGACGAAAAGGTAGATGCTCTTGTCAAGGTGAAGGAGCCTAAGAAAAATGAAGTTAAGAAGCCTGATAAAAAAAAGGACGAAAAAAAGCCTGATAAGAAGAAAGAGCCTGAAAAGCCAAAAAAAACCGCCGCAGAGCTTCGCGCTGAGCGCATAGCTCGGATGCGCCAAACAGCAACGACGGTAAAAACGCCTCTGCGCGTAAAGAATCGTCCAAGCGGCGATGGGCGCACGGACAGAAAGACTCTCACTAATGATGAAGTGATGAAGCGCCTGAATCAGGGTTATGTGCCGGGGAAATCCGAGCAACTTGCGACCAGCGAATCGCAGAGGTGCGCTTCGCTCATCAAGATGGCTCTTGATAAGCGTTGGCAGCAGCTCTCTCCGAGCGTAGATACTGAAGGAGTCGTTGTTCTGTCAGCGCAATTTACCGATGCGGGGCGTCTTATCAACTGCCGTATTGTCCAGAGCTGCGGCAGTAAAATGTCGGATCGCGCGGCGCTTTCCGTCGCAAGCACGGTCGGGATAGTTTACGGGTTAAGCCCTGAATTTATCGCCTCCAGCCGTAAAGAACCCGTCAAAATCGTTTATAGGGTGCAGGCTCGATGATAAAGGCTCTCATTTTCGCTTCGATAATAGAACTTGCCGGCGTAACGGGAAGCGAGTTGCGCGTAAGGGCTTTTTTTGACGCGAATAACGTAAAGGTCGGTGACCCTCTCGTTCTTACGATAGATTTTGTAGGCGAGGCTGATTTCAAATCGCTTCATCCGCCGGAGCTTTCACGTCATGTCAACGCTTCTGATTGGAAGATCTATGACGATAGCGCCAAGACCGATACATATCGCGACGCGAGGCGCTTGACTTACCGGGTAAGGCCGATGCGCCCGGGAGTGTTGTGGTTTCCGGAACTGGAGTTTTCTTATAGCTCGTCCGCGAAGACGAACAGCGTTATCGTCAGGTCAAACAGAATTCCTGTCCACGCGACAGGGAGCGTTCAGGTCAAAGTCGAAGAGATGGGCGCCGTTGAAAATGAGATGCCTCAGCCAGGAGAGCTTTTGACGGATCGTGGAGTTGAAATGACGGATGACGAGGCATTTGCGTGGAGAAAGGCTTGCGCGAAGCCTTCTGCGGATGCGTTCGCGCAGTTTTCCGGGAGCGTTGCCAGGCTCAATGAGGCTCGCATGGCCATCTTGGAGGGCAATTGGGCGAGGGCCCTTAAGATTTATTCGCGTCTCGAATGGGTTATCGGGCAGACGCCAGAGATTGAAAGGGGAATAGTGGCGGCGCTTGCGCTTAAGTATGATAACATTTCGGCGGTGCTGCCTGTATGGCGCGATGTCGCTAGACCCGTCCTTAAGTATTCATGGAAAGGCCGCCTTTCGATAATAGGATTGTCGCTTATCGTTCTTTTGGCTTTCTATAAGGTCGTCTCACGCCTTATAAAGGCCATCGCCGTTTTGGCGATAGCTTTTGCATTGCCGTTTCAGTCATTTGCCCAGCAGGATAATAACGATATTTTCAGGATGATGGAAGAACAGGCCCGCCAGATGCAGGAGCGAATGGATCGCCTTATGTCTTTTGACAGTGATTCCATGATGGGATTTCCTTCGCAAAAACGTAAGCCCGTTAAAATAGTCGCTGGCGCTTCTTTAGACCGTGATCACGTATGCGTCGGCGAGCCGTTCGATTTTATAATAGAAATTGATGTGCCAAAGAACTGCCGGCTTAGTCAGCTTCGAATAGCGCCGACGGTTTCAGAAGGGTTGAGCTTTGTCGGAAAACCTTTCAACATGACGGATGTGCAGAGTGAAAACCCTTCAAACATAATCAAGAGAATTGCTCTGCCGTCAAGGTTTGATACGACATACAAAGGGCCTATAGCATTTGAAATAAACGGTTTGGTGTCTCAAAATACAAAATCTAATGTCGGCGGATTTTTCAGCATGAGCTTTTCAAATTCAATCAGGTTGTTAAGTTCGCCTTTGGAGATTGATGTTAAGCCGCTTCCCGAAAAGGATCGTCCAAATGATTTTTCCGGCATTGTCGCAAAGAATCTTGTGATAAACGAATATCCTGATCTCATTAAGGTCGGCACGAATGATGTTGTAACGATCAAATATGTTTTTAACGTAGATGGGTATGTGCCGAAGTTTTATCTGCCGAAGGATTGCGCGTTTGAAGTTGTCCGTGATAACGGGCGAATTGAGTTTATACGGTATTTCGTGGCCGATGGCGCGCCGACGACGCCAAGCATCAAAATTTCATATTGGGATATTGATAGAAAAGAATATAGGCGTGTTTCTGCAGGCGCCACCAAATTGGAATATCGTGATGATTTCTCCCATTCGCATTGATGAATGTTGGTGAAAGTTTAGAAGGTTTGGGATGTTTAGAAAGTTTAGAGTTTAGAGTTCGAGTTCGAGAAAGGAAGTTTATAATTCCTTCCTCCCACTCCAACTCTAAACTCCAACTAATAGAAGTTCGAGTTCCTAACGACTAACGACTAATCACTAACGACTTTATAAAAGGTAAGCCCTTAGTCGGCTGTGCAACTGCTGTAGAGTATTGTCTTGTGTTTTCCTTTCCGTCTTGCTTGCGTTCCTGCCTTGTCAACGTGCGGCGTTTTTTCGCCTTAGCGGTACTCGCCTTTTGATATGGGCCTCTCGCCACTATATCAAACCTTATTTAGGCGAAGCATGAATAAAATTCCGCATAAGCGCGGGAGCACGGTTGCCGCGACATCCGCCGCATTTTGACAAGTCACTTATTCAAGGCAGCACTCGGTTTTGATAATGCTATCATCTTTCTCTCCTAACAACACTCTACAGCAGTTGCACAGGCGACTAACCGATTACAAATAAAATCGCTTTTTTTGTGTCGGTATAGCACCTACGTTCAGTTTTTGATATAATACAGG
>CAJGDE010000031.1 GCA_904502135.1 Kiritimatiellia bacterium | reverse complement strand
ATGGGAGGCCGGCGTTGCGCTGAAACTGAAGCTGCTCTGGTCAAGTTCGCTGCAGCCGATGTCGATGTGGCTGCCGGAAATGCGCGCATTCCCGGCAATGTCAGTCTGGGAACTGGTGGACGGGTAGCGCGAGTCGTCGCCAGCGTCAACCATCGGCGACCCAAGCAGCGGCGTCCAGTATTCGTCGTCCTTGAAATATGACGACCGGTTGGTGAGCGGCAACTTGGTCCAGTTTACGCCGCTCTCGTTATCGACGGTCGAGACGCAGTTGTAGAACTTCTCCCCGTTCTTGTTTCCCCACTCGGCTGCCGCCGTGCCGCCATTGCCGAAGACAACACAGTTCACGACTGACGCCCCCGTATTGTTCACATAGACGCCGCCATAGCCGCCGCCAGAGCCGCTATCAGGATAGTTGCCGACGATGGTGCAGTTTACGGCCTTGGCAGAGCCGTTCAAATAGATTGCGCCCTTCCCGGCGTGGTTGTTGCGAACGAGGCAGTTCTCGATGACGCCGCCAGTCAAGTACGCACCCGTGCCAATCGCCAGCCAGGTGCCTTTCTTCGCCGGCGCGTTTTCGAGGATGCAGCGCGAAACTACGCCGCCGGCAATGTAGGCGCCTGAGCCAAGCGATCCGCTCCCTACCAATGGGCTGGTCAGAAGGCTGTCGACAACCATGCCACCGCTGATGTAGAGGTTCCCACCCTTGTCTTCCGTAAGCGAGTTGATTCCGCCTCCCGTCAAGACACAGTTCGCCACGGTTCCGTTTTCAAGCCGGACGTTGCCGCCGGCGTAGGCGATGTTTACGGCCGTCACCGTTCCGTTCTGGACAGTAAGGTTGCGAAGGATCGCGTCGTCGTTGGCGATGCGAAAGACCCGCGCGCCGGAGATCCCGATCTTGACGGCAGTGCGGTCTACCGCGTTGCCGGCGATGACAATCGCGTTCGTGACGACGAGACCGTTTTCGGGATAGGTTCCATCCTCGACATGAATTGTCACCGACTGCGCACCACCCGCGATGGCGGCATCCGCCTTCTCGATAGCGTTGGAGATCGTGGCAAACGGGGATTCCGCGGACCCGTCTCCCTCCGTCGCCGCTTCCGAATCCACGAAGTAGCACACGAAGGTCTTGAAGGCGATTGTCGCAGACTTGCCGGCATAGTCATTGATGCCGGTGATGGTCATCGTGGCGACGCCGGGCTTGTCATTGTCCGTGTAGGCGACCGTGTAGTCAGTATCCTTCACGAGGAGCGTCTCGCCGCTGTATACGACGGGGACCGGTTCGCTTCCGCCGGCCACCAGAATCTGGTCCGGAATCGGCTCGATATTGAAGTCGGCAGGCAGAATTGAAACGATAACCGTCCCAGAACCGCCTCTGCCGCCAGGCATAACGATTGGAGTTGTCGCGGTGCCGCCGTAACCGGCGCCGCCGCCTCCACCGCCGCCGCCGAGGCCGTCAACGCCGTTTTCGCCCGCGACATCCTTGCCGCCGTTGCCACCGCCGCCAAGGCCGCCGAGTCCGGCATCATTCTTCCAGTACAGACTTTGATGCGCACCGCCGCCGCCACCACCGCCGCCATAGACGACCCATGCGCCGGTAATGTTGTTTGAGACGCCCTCGCCGCCATAGCCGGAATGGCCATCGACATTGGCATAGCCCGCATGTCCCGCACCACCGCCGCCACCGGACTGCCCGGTGTTTTTTACGCCTCCGGCCGCACCGGCAAAACCAAAGCCGTCAATACCAGCACCGCCAGCTCCATTGGGGGCGCCCCCGCCGCCAGATGCGCCATTTGCACCGGCCGTGTTGCTCCAGCTTCCGCCGCCGCCACCGCCGGAGACGGTTGCGCCGAGCAATCCGAAATTAAGTGACGTATCGCCGCCATTGCCGCCCTTCTGGGACATCGCGGTGGCGCCTGCGCCGCCTGCGCCGACGGTGAGCGTGAAGGCGTCGCCCTTATCGACATACATGCCGACAAGCCCGGTCGCGTTGGTGACGCCGCCCGCGCCGCCGCCGCCGGCGCGATCACAACCGCCGCCGCCGCCGCCGCCGACAATCAGGTAGTCGGTAAGGTAGATTCCGCGCTTCGCCGTCACCGCATACGCAGACGAGGGGTCCTTGAAGATATAGACATACTTGCCGTCGACAATCCGCCGCCGGACGGACGGATCGGACGAGATAACGTTCTCATCCTCCTGCTTAGTCGCAACAATGTTGAATGTCTTCACGGCATGCTTGCCCGCAAATGCTCCTCCATCCTTGCCAGTCACAGTCACCTTCGCCACGCCGGTGCCGTCGTTGTCCGCATACTCGACATCGAAAAGCGGGCTCTCGATAGCGCCGCCAACAGTCCAGAAGGAGTTGTCGCTCATATTGGAAACGACGCATTCAGGGCAACTCGTCCCGAAGGTTTCATTAATCTGGTCTGGGATCGGCAAGATGACCAATTTCGCGGCTACGACATCCACGCCGGCGGTGAAGTCGGTTCCACCGGACAAGTCGCCGTAGAAACAATCGTCAACTTCGTCCCAAAGCCCGTTCTTCGATACGGACGTTCCGGCGTCTGTGTCAGTAATCGTCACGCGGCAGGGATGGAAGTCGCGGACGAGAGTGCCGCTGTCGTGGAGTGTGAGGCCATAGACACGGGCGGAAATGGCGCGGTTGTTGCCCTGGTCGAGACCCAACGACGTATTGAGGAAGAACATCGTCAGTGTCAGACTCGAAGTAAAGGTCTGATCCGCTCCGTCGTGAATTTTCGTGGGAGTGCCGCCGTTCACGGCCACCCAGAGCCGGCCGTTCTCGTTGCTGACGACGCACCGGCTATTCTGATAGCTTATGCTATCGATCCAGCTGGTATCAATTGCACCACAGTTCAAGGCCCACTTGTACGAATTGTTAATCCAAAGGCCAAGCCTTAGGTCCTTCTTGGAGCCGGTGTCCGGCCTCTCGCCGATGAGACAGCTCGAACCGGCGCTGGAAAGCACCATAACGTCGGCGGCCATGTTCACGGTTGACTTGCCGATGACACCAGTGTCGATCCACTGCGTACCAGACGACTGGATGTACTCAACATAGCTATCGAGGTTGGTCGTAACAGTCGCGCTTGCAATCATCGTCGCAAAACACATAACGCCACATGCGAGTTTCTTCATACTATTCCCCCATTGTTGTTATTGTGTATGCTACCACATCCCGCCGAATCCGTCAACCAGCGTGCAATCGGGTGATAATTTAGGACCTAAATTATCACCCGTTAGTTGAGTCAGAGTTTCTATTCACTTTCCGATTTTATCCTAAACTACACCTACACCTAATCTCTACACCTCCCAAACCTCCTAAACCTTCTAAACCTTCATTCCAACATTCTAACATTCTAACATTCTAACATTAACCCTCTCTCCGACTCCAACTAATCACGCCTTACATCGATCGGACGATGCTTTGCGCGGCGCGAATCGTGTTGCCGCAGCAATCAAGTACGCCTGCAAATTCAGGAATAACCTGCGCTATTGACCCCTCTCCGACAGTCCTAAGCCTAATAAGAACGATATACCTTGAATAAAAACGCTTCTGCGCGTAAGACGCATACGGCGCAGACTCAAGCCCTGCATTCGCCTTACCGATTACAGAGCAGTTGTCACCAAGACCAAAAGCAATAAGCGGCCCTCCTTTGCTGATGATTTCAGACCGAACTTCGTTCTCATCATACGCCGCATTATTACGGTTGCCTTGATAATCATAGTTCTCCGTGCTGAGAAGTTCCTGCCCCATCGCCTGATAAATTGTTCGTCCTATGTCATTTCTCGGGTTTATCGCAGCGACAATCATACCATTCGTAACGATCGTCGCGACCATCGCGGAAGTATTGGCATCAAGACCGTTTGCGGCATTGGGCACAGTCCCGTCTCCGTAAGGGGCGCGATCCTTCGGATAATGCAGCGAGGGATATGTCATTTGATCTACATCGGCGAATGCGGTGTGAGCCATAACATATTTTAGACCAAGCCTGGTATTTAAAGCTTCGGCCTGCTTCTTGCTAAGCGTATAAAGGCATAGAACCTTGTTAAGGCCCGGAGTAAGGCCGCTATTTTGCTCTTCACGGATTATGTCAGTAGATGAACCTTCCGCAGAAGGCCCTAAATAAAGGCCCTCGCGACCTTGAGCGGTAGATACGGTATCAAAATCGAAATCGCCTTCTTTCATCCCAAACAAGGGAGCGCCGCCCTCGCCAGCGTAAATAAGAGAATCAAGCCTGTTAAGACGCCCACCGGAAACAAGAAACGCGCTGATGCCCCTTTCTACGGCTGCTTGGTTGGCAAGAGATATTTTTCTTGCGGAAGATTCTTTTACTCCTCCGATTTTGGAGACCGCAAGCGTCGATATTATCGCGATGATCGCAACAACCATCAACAGCTCAATAAGTGTGAATCCTTTTTTCATTTTTTATGCTCCTTTTTCAGTTTTTTGTTATTTAAATATGTTAAAGAAATCGTTTGTCGCCGAATGCTCGGCCGCGACGCCGTCTTTGCCTTTGCGAAGAGTGCCGAGCGATTTTGACCCGTCGCGGGCAGGATGTGCCGAAAGAGCCTTCAAAAGCTCGTTCGATATCTTGCCTCCCTCGTATGGAGTCGATATGACATGCGGGGTGATAAGAACTATAAGTTCTGTACGGACCTTGCTCTTTTCTGTCCCCCTGAAAAGCCAACCGAGAAGCGGTATTGAGCCTAAAAACGGCGTGCGGTAAAATGTCTCTTCTTCCGTCTCTTTGATAAGCCCGCCGGCAAGAACGGTCATATTGTCTTTCGCGACAAAAGTTCCCGTCAGCGAGCGCGATTCCACATAATCAATTTTAAGGTTTGAACCTGAAGATTCCGAATTTGAAGAGTCGCCCGAATCTTTGACGGTTGTATTTACAACGGGAATGTCGGCCTTTCCGGCGACCTGGGAATCTTCCTGAAGAAGATGGATAGTCACGGTTCTGTCAGCATTGATGTTAGGGGTTATCAAAAGCATCGTCCCGATGTCTTTGCGCTCAATTTCGGGAGTGGGAACAGAAATCATCGCCGGCCCATCTACAGGAATTACAGTCTCGCCCCCTCTCCAGCCTGTAATGATCGGATACTCCTTGCCGCTGAAAATACGCGATACTTCATTATTCGCCGTAAGAAGCGTCGGGGTCGCGAGCATTTTTATTCGGCCGTCTTTCTGCATCAGCCTTATCGACGCATCAACATTATCGCTGATGACCTTGAATGAAAATGTAGGATTATATGAGCCGCTCAAACCTGACTGAATCGCATCACTGACGAGATTGCCTTTACTGTCCTTATCCAGCAAGCCGGTTTTGCCCATCGAATGGGATTTCCTGTTGAACGAATATTCGAACGTCGCATTATAATCGTCGTCAAGCTGCAGTTCCATAACCTTAACTTCCATGAGAACCATGGGAGTTGGGACATCAAGCTTTTTCACGAGAGCGCGGATCTCGCCCATCGCCTTTGTGTCGCTTGTGCGCACGATGAGCATATTGTTCTTGCGCGAAATGGAGACGAAAATATTCGCTACGGTCTGACTTTCGTTTAGGAGTCTATCGAAAGTCTCCTTATCTCCCGAAGAAATCGCCTCGTCAAGTTTCTTTGCCTGGGTTTGCGAAATCACATCCCCCATAGCGACAGTTCTGCGTCGACGGTTGTTCTTAAGCTGATCCCACTGGCTTACACGGGAAAGAGCGCTTCCGCGGCTGAATGAAAAAGTTCCGCTACCGGTATTCGCCGAACTCCCCGAAACGGTAGGAGCCTGCATACCCATAAACTGAGCGCCCCCGTTATCCTCCAAAACCCTAAAGCGCCTGAATCTGCGCGAAAGATCGTTTTCGCCGTCCTCCTGAACCTCCTGTTCGCCGAGAGAAAGAAGCGTGCGGTCAGGATAAAGCCCGTAAATGACGCCCGCGACCTCGACAACGTTAGGATACAGAAGCGTAAACGTCTCCATCGTCTCTTCCCTGAAACTGGACAAATTGTTCTGATATTCCTCCATCGTCATGATTCTGATCACGCCGCCGTCGCTTCTGAACCAGAGCGATGTCGTTCTGCAAATCTCCTCGATCGACGCGGCGACTGTGATGTTGCGAAGGAAAATCGAAACCGATTTTCCCGCCGCCGCGTCGGAGGAGGAAATGTTAACGCCGCTTCGATCGGAGATAAGCTTTACAAGCTCACCCAACTTGACCGACTCAGATTCAATGTATCTGAGAAAATTCCTGTCTGCGCCTTCGGGTTTATCGAGCGAAGAAAAACGCGCGTTCAGAAAAACGCCGCCTTTGGGCGTACTGAGTTCAACTCCGCCGACCGAGACGCTTTTCACTTTCATATCGACCTTGATTCCGCCGAGCGACGCGCTGACGACGCTGCCGGATCTCACAAGCCTGTCGACATTTTCGTCGTCGCGCACAAAAGCTACACCCTCGTCATCAGAACCGACGACGAGCGCGGAAATCTTTATTCCTCCGCCTTGAGCAATGCGCTCGGTAAGACGCGAAGCCATTTCCTGCGATGGCTTGAGCGGATCTAAGGCAAATGCGCTCGCCGAAACTGCGATAAGCGCCGCAGGCAGAATTTTCTTCATTTTACTTATCTCTTTAATCTTCATAAATGTACCTTTCGTCAACCGGCCGTGGCTATCGCGAACAGCGCCATAAAAAAAGCTATGTATACAAAACCGACGATCACGGCCGTAATCGCTATCATCACCGGCTCTATGAGAATCCCCAGCCTCTTTATCGTTATCGCCAGCTGAAGCTCGTGAAAACGGGCCGTCTCTTCAAAGACTCCCGGCAAGGAACCGGAGACCTCGCCGACGGAGGCCATATGCCAAAGCATAGGCATAAATTCTTTCGCCCGCGAAAGCGAATCCGAAAGAGAGCCGCCGGAAAGGATAATCAAGTGAGCCTCATTAATCCTGCGTTTCAGTCTTGCGTTTGATAGTATTTTTTCGGCACTGACCATGGCATCTAAAAGAGTTACGCCGGACTCTGTCATTATCTGCATCGCCCGGGAAAAAACGGCCGTTCCCGCGACTCGGAGAATTTTACCGACGACCGGCAATTTCAAAAGAAGGACATCCTCAAATTCTCTTCCGCTCTTATTCTGCCTTACGGTAAACCAAGCCAAGACCGCCGCTATGGCAAAGAGAAGGACGTAAAAGGAATAATCAGCAAACCAATGCGAAATGTCGATTAAAAGCTGCGTGATCCCAGGCAATTGCGCACCGGACTCGTTCAAAAACTCACCAAGTTTCGGTATCACAACACCTACCAAATACGTGCAAACGCCAACCGTCATAAGAAGCGTAAGCACAGGATAGACAAGCGCGTTCACAACAGCCGTCCTGAGATTGCGCGCGCTTTCCAGCTGATCTGCAGCGCGTCGCATCGCATTCTCCAACTCGCCCGAGCGCTCCCCGACTTCCGCCAATCTGACAGTGATCGCGCCAAATGTTTTTATGTTCTCTTCAAGAGCGGCAGAAAAGGAACTCCCGCCATAAATCCTATCCGCAACGTCCGACCAAAGCTTTTTAGCCTTCTTTGTGGAAGACTGCTCTGAAACAGTTCTCAACGAAAGCAAAAGCGCAACTCCGCTTGAAAGCATTGAAGAAAGCTGCCTAAGCCCCATCTCGACGGAAAACGTCGACATCCTTCGTCTTGAAAACAGGTGTCCTTTTTTTGTTTTCAAAGAAAGCCCCTCGCTCTCAGTCACAGAAATAACGACCATGCCTTCATGTCTCAATTGGGCGGCCAAATCGCTTGACGAGAGAGCTTCGCGCTCGATAAAGCGCTCAAGCCCCGTTCTGTCTCTTACTTTGGCCGTTAAAAGCATCAGTCTTCTCCCATAACACGGGCGACTTCAAGCTCGCTCGTGACACCTGAAGCTATCTTCTCTCTCGCATCATCGGTCATGCTCGTCTCTATTCCTAAAGCGGGAGAATATAGTTCGAAAAGTCCGACTCTTCCCTTGTAGCCGCGACCTGCGCATTCATGGCAGACAGACGCGCCCTCGCAAGAGCGCTTCTTGCCGCCGCAAACTGGACACAGACGCCTTACAAGACGCTGAGCGACAGCCATATTAAGCGTAGATGTCGCCAAAGGCGCATCAAGCCCCATATCCACAAGCCTTGTAAGCGCGCCCTTTGCGCTGCCCGAATGAAGCGTTGAAAGCACCAGATGCCCGGTAAGGGAAGCCTTTACGGCCGCATCGAGAGAAGCGCCGTCGCGTATTTCGCCTATCATGACGACATCTGGATCATGACGGAGGAGAGACTTAAGCGCTTTCGTGAAATTTACTTTATCTGACGAATCCACTTCCGCCTGGGCTACACCTGAAATTTCATACTCGATTGGATCTTCAACCGTTAGGATGTTCTTCGGTGAGAGCGACAGCAGATAATTTATCGCGGCGTAAAGAGTTGTCGTTTTTCCGCTGCCAGTCGGTCCCGTCAGAAGCACAAGGCCTTGCGGATTGGTAAGAGCCTTGATAAACATGGCCTTGTGCGAAGGACTAAAACCAAGATCATCTATTCCAAGTCGGCGCCCGCCGGACTCAAGAAGCCTAAGAGTGATTCTCTCGCCGTGCCTGACCGGCAGAGTGGCCATTCTCACGTCTAACGAATTATGCTGCGAGCCTATCATGCGCCACGAAAAACCTCCGTCCTGCGGAGCGCGTTTCTCTGCAATATCAAGCGAGGATAAAACCTTAAGCCTGCTCGTAACGCCGCTTGCCATTGAAGGAGGTATCGTAAAAACCTCTTCAAGCATACCGTCAATTCTGAATCTAACACGCACACCCGATGGCATCGGGTCGAAATGGGCGTCTGAAGCCCTCATGAGAAGCCCGGCTCTAAGAATCCTGTCAACCAAGCGAACGCTGTCTGTGAGAGTAGCGGCATCGCGGAGAAGTTCAACAGCATTAAGCATCACAAATCCTCCGCTTGAGAATTTCGGGGTTTTTCGTCAGCCCCATCGCGACACATTCGGAAACAAGACCTCGTTTCACGAGCGAGGCAAGAGAATTATCAAGGGTGCACATGCCGTACTTTCCACCGGTTTCAATCAGCGAATAAAGCTGCTGCGAGCGGCCTGTAGCGATGAGATTGGCTACGGCGGAATTGTTCACGAGCAGCTCGACAGCCGGAACGCGCCCCTGGCCATCCACAGTCGGAAGAAGATGCTGCGCGAAAACTCCACGCAGGACAAGAGCAAGCTGATGTCTCGCGCTCGACTGCTCTTCTGCAGGAAAAACGCTTATCATGCGCTCTATCGCTCCGGCCGCATCTCCGGCATGAAGAGTGCTAAAAACAAGATGCCCCGTCTCTGCCGCCCGAAGAGCCGTGCGCATCGTATCGACATCACGCATCTCGCCCACAAGAATAACGTCGGGGTCCTGCCGCAACGCCTCGACGAGAGCATCATTGAAGCTTTTCGCGTCTCTGCCGACCTGACGCTGACGCACAAGACATTTGTATGAATCGTGAATAAACTCAACAGGATCTTCAATTGTGACGATATGCCCTTTCTTTGTCTGATTGATACGGTTTACCATCGTCGCCAAAGTTGTTGATTTGCCAGACCCAGTCGGCCCAGAAACAATCACAAGACCCTCTTTTTCATTGCAGAAGTCTTCAAGCCTTCTTGGAAGTCCAAGATTGCAGAAGTCTCGGAATGTCATATCCAAGCGTCTTAACGCTATCGCATGACGATTCATTTCACGAAAAACATTGAACCTGTAGCGGGCATGAGAAGGAGATGATACAGCTCCGTCGAGCGAACCCTCTTTTAGAAGCGTATAGCGGATTCTCTCACTACCGTCCGGGCACCCCAAAGGCAATGTCGTAAGACCAAGCTCCATGGCTATCAAATCTACGGCCTTCTCATCGAAGAGCCTGTAGTCTTCAAGCGGCAGAAGCTCACCCATAACTCTTAATCTTGGCGCATATCCAGCCGAAATATGAATGTCGCTTGCCCCCAATTCCTCACATCTGGCAAAAAGACTCTCTAAAAGATTATTCATAAAGTTCAAGCCTCCATTTATCAATCCCCAGAAGCTCAAGCTGAGCGATAATAACTGCAAATTTCTTATATGCAAACTCATCGACAGCCGCCTTGAGCGATGAAAAGCCACCATCGATGCGATACGCTCTTCTTACTGGATTTTCCATCGCCAGCGTCGATCTTAAAACATTCTCGGCGCGGCTCTCCCGGATATCCTTAACTTTGGCCACTTCTTCCACAGCCAAAGAAGATTTCCGAAAAACCTGAACGACATTGCGCGTGCGGTGAGAAGCGCTTAAAGAATTGTCGGCCACCACGAATTCCCGGGATGGGGCAACGCTTTTCTCTTCCTGAAGTTTAGCTTCGGCCTCTTTAAGGCGCGAGAGCCTAATATTTTTTTCCACTGGATAAGCCTCTTCGCTCACAGTCGAAAAATCCTTGTCACGAAGTGACTTCATCTTTGCCGTTTCAACGTTTCTAAAATGCGCAAAGTAGGCGATAGCTGCAATAACCGGCAAAACGCCGCAGATAAAAAACTTGTCTTTTGTTCGAACCTCAATCATCGTATAAACCTCGCCGTCGCCTTTATTTCCACGATCGCGCCGCCCGTAGAGACCATATCCGCGACCTGAATCTCCCAGCCTTTTTTAGACATATCGTCCGTCAAATCGGACAATGCCTCGCTGCCGACTTTCTCGTCAAGCGCCGCCAACACGAATGAAAGAGAAAAGTCTTCTTTTCCTTTCTCGATCTTTCTGACTATCGCCCGAGCGCCAATAACCGAAAGAGAACTTAAAAAATCACAGTAAGCGCTTCGCAAAAGAGCGCACTCCTTCTGCGCCTTCTCGGCAGACTCACGCTTAATTCTGATATCTTGCGCCTGACGGTTTATCGCCGAAATTTTATTATCTAATCTCATCAAATCGGCCTGAAGAGGCATGCGGCGGGTAAGAGACTTTTCTATAGAGGCGATATTTTTGCGGATATGAAAATAATCGTACGCCATTGCCGCCAGCAAAACGACGGCCATAAACGACAAAGGTTTGATCAGGCGCTCAACATCAAAAGCCCCGTTCTTTTTTTCTCTTTTGCGCAGAAGCGCCACATCAAAAACCCGCATCCCTTCTTCTTGGCTTTCAATCTCTCTCCATTCAACACTCGCCTCAGAGGCGGGAATCGAGGAATAAGGCTCTATCTCATACGCGAGCACCATTGCCAGTTCTTCACGCGAAAGGCCTTCAACCTGCACCCGCGCAAGGCGCACCTCGCGGCGAAAAGCTCTCTTATCAGAGTAGATGTTTTCTTTCTCTTTTGCGTTTTTCATTGCACCTTAAACCCTATCTGCGTCACGGGCCCTTTGACATCCACAAACCTTATCGTCTCTTTCGACGTTACAATTTTTATCGCCTTTGGCCCGCACGGAACATTTCTAAATACTGCTTGAGAGCCGCTAAAGATGATCTGAGTATCGTTTGTCAACACATTCTCATACGCTCCGTACCAAGAACATCTGATATCGCCGTCATACGACGCGGCATCAACAGTAAGAATCAAATCAGCGACGAGCCCTCCATTCGGAATCAGCGAAAGAGATTTCTTGTCTACCTCTCTTCCAGATGAACCGTAATGGCAGATGTTCGTCACATTATCCTGCGCATCCGCCCAAAGACGCTTCAAATGAGCCGAATCTTCAAGCTCCAATTCATTCCCCCACGGATCTAAAAGCCTATTCGCGCCGAAGGGCATTTTCAAATATGGCCCGTTCCAACCAACGGCAAAACTTACTGAATCTTTTCTGACAAGATGACAATAATCAAGATGAGACGGCTTTTCCCAAAGTTCAGAAAGCGTCCACGATATGCGCCCTAAGGAATTTGTATGAGGTTGAAGACGAGGAAGCCTGCCTACGTCATGCAAAAAACGTTCTGCCGCCTCTTTGATTTCAGAAAGATGTCTATCGGCCTCTTTTTCAAGCTTTTTGTTTCTGTATTCTCCGAGATTCAGAACGGCCAAATGCGTAAGAAGCGCTATAATGGCAAGCACAACCGTCATTTCAAGAAGTGAAAATGCCCTCTTCACAGCACATCTCCTTCATCAATATCATTGCGATTGAGAAAAAGCACAATGTCATCACCTCTTAACGATCGATCATCGCCTTCAACAAGGCCAGCCTGCCTTGAAATCGTACGATGACGCCTGTTCGACCAGTTAATGCCGATTTCACGCCAATCATTCGTCTCGTTGACAGTATAACATGGAGTTGAAAGTACCCCATCAGGACCGGCCGATACTATTCTAGCGTATCTAAACCTTTGCAAATCAGAAACGTTCGTCGCGCTGTGAGAAGAAAACGCCTGAGCTGGAGGAATTTGAAGAACATACGGATTCCCCCACGGATCGATGATGGCCGCCTCGCCGGGAAAGCCGTAAACCGAAAGATCGGAATCGGAAAAATCAGATGGCAGCCTTAGTCCGTCAACCGCCGGGAAAAAGCCTCTCTCTTCAAATGTCGCATCATCCGTAAAACGACGATCGCTGCGCGAAGGAAAGACCCCTAAAAAGTTTTTCAGATACGGTCCTCTCCAACCGCGTTTTCTCTCTTCGCTCCAAGTTCTAAACTCCTCTGCCGATGAAAGACCCTTTATGATGGAATACTGCTCATCGACCCTAATGCCTCTCATATTATTTGATCCGTCTATAACTTCACCATATAAATTTGTCGAAACAAGCAAATTAGCAACCCTAAGGTAAGAGCGAGAAAACCCGGGAATTTTCGCCATATCCGCAATATATCCGCCGTTAGGACTAACAAAAGCCTCGCTAATCGTCAAAAGATCTTTCTTTACTACCGTTTCTTTCGCACGAGAAGCGAACGAAGAGAGTCGACTTACTGCAAAAACGGCCAGAATGGCCAAAATTGCAATAACCGACGTAAGTTCCACTAACGTGAAACCGCCTCTTTTAACGGAAAATATTCGCAACATCAATCATATTAACGCCACCGACAATAAATAAGTTCAAAGAAAAATTCATAAAAAAAGAAGACGCGATGTATTTTTCGCGTCTTCTTTTTTTGACCTGTTAAGAAGTCTTACTTCGTGAACTTATAAAGCTCGCGCTTGTGGTAGTGCGTATGAAGGAGATGCTCCGCCTTCTCGCTACCGGGCTCACCGAGGTAATCCTTGTAAAGGGACTGAACCTCAGGGTTGAGGTGCGACATGCGAACGGTTGACTTCTCATCATCACTGTAGAGACCGGCCGTGCGCGCTGCACGAACTTCGTCGGTCGCAAGGCAAGGCTGACCACCGCCGCCGATGCAGCCACCGCGGCAAGCCATAACTTCAATGAAGTCATAGCGGGGTTTAACGCCATTCTTAATGTCTTCACGCACTTCGTTCAAGACCTTCTCGACATTGCCCATCTGGTGAGCAACTGCGATATTGACCTTTGTGCCCTTGATGTCGATTGTCGCCGTCTTGACACCTTCCATACCGCGAACCGCTGTGAACTCAATCGCCGGAGGCTGAGCCTCCTTCGTGATGAGGCAGTAGGCCGTACGAAGAGCCGCTTCCATAACGCCGCCAGTAACGCCGAAGATCGTGCCAGCACCCGTGTAGGCGCCGAGAAGATCGTCGGCAGGCTCATCGGGAAGTGACATAAAGTCAATGCCGGCGGCCTTGATCATGCGGGCGAGTTCGCGGGTCGTAAGAACTACATCGGTATCCTGCGAGCCTGAAGACTCCATAGACTTATCGCGGGCGATTTCGAACTTCTTAGCCGTGCAAGGCATGATGGACGTTACGTGAACCTTCTTGCCGTCGACACCGTTCTTCTCGGCCCAGTAAGTCTTGGCAAGAGCGCTGAGCATCTGCTGCGGCGACTTTGCGGACGAGAAGTTCTCGGTGAAGTCAGGCGCGTACTTCTCCATCCAGTCCGTCCATGCGGGGCAGCAGGAGGTGATGAGCGGAAGCTTACCGCCGGTAGTAAAGCGCTTGATGAACTCCGTGCCTTCCTCCATAATGGTAACATCAGCTGAGAAGTTCGTGTCGAACACCTTGTTGAAGCCAAGACGGCGCAGCGCGGCGTAAATCTTACCGGTTGAAAGTTCGCCGGGCTTCATGCCGAAATCTTCGCCGAGAGCGACGCGGACGGCAGGAGCGATCTGAACGAGGCAGACCTTCTCTTCATCGCGAAGGGCATCCCAGACCTTAGCGGTCTCGTCATTCTCATAAATGGCGCCCACAGGGCAGTGCGCGGAGCACTGACCGCACTTGATGCAGGGCGACTCGGCGAGCTTGACGTCGGCAGCGGGAGCCATAACAGTCTTTTCGCCGCGACCGATGAACTCAAGAGCCCACACGTTCTGCATCTTCTGACACACTTCTGCGCAGCTTCCGCACTTAATGCACTTGTCGGGATTAAGAACGAGCGAAGGCGTAGATGTGTCATTGTCGCGGTGGTTGACCTCTTTCGGGAACGGGACTTCGCGGATGCCGAAATCGGCAGCGATGTCCTGAAGTTCGCAACGCCCGCTGCGGGGGCACTGCAAGCAGTCGTTCGGGTGATTGGCGAGAATGAGTTCAAGAACCGTACGGCGAACCTGAACAATGTCAGGGTCATGCGTAAGAATCTTCATGCCTTCAACCGCCTCAGTGCAGCAGGCTCTAAGAAGCTTCGGCGACGGGACGAACTTACCGGGCTCGGTGCGGCTGGGGACGAGCTGTCTTACGACGCAAATACCGCAACTTGCACCTGGCTTAAGATCGGGATGGTAGCAGAGAGTCGGTATCTTCACGTTGGCCTTGCGCGCCGCCTGAAGAAGGTTTGAACCCTTCTCAACTTCAACTTCTACGCCGTTGATTTCGAGTTTAATCATTTCCATGATAAATAATTCCTTTCCTTAAGGCCCGCTTAGCCGTGGCTGATGGCGCCGAACTTACATGCAGCCTCGCACGCGCCGCACTTGACGCACTTCTGTGTATCGATGACATGGGGCTTCTTAAGTTCGCCGACGATAGCGTTCGCCGGGCACTTGCGCGCACAAAGCGTGCAGCCCTTGCACTTCTCAGCATCGATCTTATACTGAACGAGCTTAGAGCACTTTCCGCTGCGGCACTTCTTATCTTTGATATGCTCCATGTATTCATCCATGAAGTACTTGAGCGTGGACTTGACGGGGTTAGCCGCCGTCTGCCCAAGACCGCACAATGACGCCTTGCACATGGAATCGGAGATAGCTTCAAGCTGCTTGATGTCGTCTTCAACGCCGCGGCCCTCTGAAATCTTGTTGAGGTAGTTAAGAAGCTTTCTGCCGCCGATACGGCACGGAGCGCACTTTCCGCAGGACTCATCGACCGTAAAGTCGAGATAGAACTTGGCGATGTCAACTACGCAGTCCGTCTCATCCATGACGATAAGGCCGCCCGAACCCATAATCGAGCCGATCTTGGCGAGAGACTCGAAGTCGATGGCGGTGTCGAGGAACTGAGGAGGAATAATGCCGCCCGAAGGTCCGCCCGTCTGAGCCGCCTTGAACTCGTGACCGCCGCGGATGCCGCCGCCGATATCGAAAATGATTTCGCGAAGCGTCGTACCCATGGGAACTTCGATAAGACCAGAGTTGTTGACCTTACCGGTAAGAGCGAACACCTTCGTGCCCTTCGTCGTCTCAGTGCCGATCTTATTGAACCAATCAGCACCCTTGTTGATGATGACAGGAATGTTGGCGAGCGTTTCGACGTTGTTGATGACGGTCGGGCAATCCCAAAGACCCTTGACGGCCGGGAACGGCGGACGAGGCTTGGGCATACCGCGATTACCTTCAATCGACTGCAAAGGAGCCGTCTCTTCGCCGCAAACAAACGCGCCGGCGCCGAATCTGAGCTCGATATCGAAATCATGGTCGCTGCCGAGAATCTTCTCGCCGAGAAGCCCGTACTCGCGAGCCTGCTTGATGGCGAGCTCAAGACGGTGAATGGCCAGAGGATATTCGGCGCGGATGTAAATATAACCCTTGTTCGCGCCAATCGCGTAACCGGCAATAATCATCGCCTCGAGAATCGAGTGGGGATCGCCCTCAAGAGTTGAGCGGTCCATGTACGCGCCAGGGTCGCCTTCGTCAGCGTTGCAGACCATGTACTTCTGACCCTTGGGCTGAGCTGCGGCGAACTTCCACTTCATACCAGTGGGGAAGCCCGCGCCGCCGCGGCCGCGAAGACCGGACTTCAAAATCTCTTCGACAACCTGTTCGGGCGTCATTTCGAAGAGCACCTTTTCAATCGCCTTGTAACCGTCACGGGCGATGTAATCGTCAATCTTCTCGGGGTCGATTACGCCGCAGTTGCGAAGGACGATACGATACTGCTTCTGATAGAACGGAATGTTCGCCTCGGCGACAAGCTTCTTCGCCTGATCGGGATCGTAGCAAAGACGCTGCACGACACGACCCTTAACGAGGTGCTCGTTCACGATTTCCTTGACGTCTTCAGGCTTGACCTGGACGTAGAACGTTCCCTGAGGAAGAACCTTGACGATCGGACCCTGCTCGCAGAAACCGAGGCAGCCCGTAGCTACGACCTGAACCTTCTCAGCAAGCCCGGCCTCACCGAGTTTCGCCTTGAATTCATCGATAATCTTGTCGCCGCCACCGGAGAAACACGCGGTACCGCCGCAAACGAGAATATATGATTCGTATGCCATGACGCTCAGCTCTCCTTAATGATGTCAATCGAAGGCTTGTCGCAGATTTTCGAATCGACGAGCTCTCTACCGACGATATGCTTTTCAACGATTTCCTTCGCCGTGGCCGCATCTACCTTTCCGTAGATGACCGTAGGCATTCCAGGAGCGACGACCTCGACGGTAGGCTCACTATGGCAAAGCCCCATGCAGCCGGTCTGACGCACGAGAACGTTCGTAAGCCCCTTCTCGGTGAGAGTATCGATGAGGGACGTAAACGTATCTTTAGCGCCCGCTGCAATACCGCATGTGCCCATACCGACGATAACCTGCACGTCTTTATTGGAGCTGTCGCGCATTTCCATCGCCTTCTGCTTTTCTTCGCGCATCTTGCGCAAATCTTCCAAAGTCATTTTGGCCATTTTTATTACCTCCTGAAATTTTAACCAAGCTCGCGGTATTTCGCGATAACGTTTGCGACATCCTTTGTCGTAAGCTTACCGTGAACCTCGCCGTTAACTACGACTGCCGGCGCAAGACCGCAGCAACCGATGCAGCGCACGGCCTCAACCGAGAACATGCCGTCAGGTGTCGTTCCGTTAACACCAATGCCGAGCTGGCGTTCGAATTCCTTAATAATGTCGTCGCCGCCGCGCAAGTAGCAAGCCGTTCCGAGACAGACTTGAATAATGTACTTACCGGCTTTCTGCAACTTGAAGAAATTGTAGAAAGTTACAACTCCGTAAATTTTTGCGAGTGGAACTTCAAGAAGCTCCGCCGTCTCAATCGCAATATTGCGCGGAATATAACCATATTTCTGCTGGACCTGATGAAGGACCATGATGAGATTACCAGGTTTGGACTTCCATTCCTGTATGAACGCCTTAAGTTCAGGCGTCATCTGTTCTAACTGATCGCTCACTTTCACTTCTCCTTGTGGTGGTGATTAATTAGATATAATTATATCATTTCAATCATAAGTTAGGCAAGGATAACAATATGTAACTTAATCGCCTGTGCAACTGCTGTAGAGTGTTGCCGGGCGAGAAAGATGATAGTATTGTCAAAACTGAACATAGTGTTGATTAAGTGACTTGTCAAAATGCGGCGGATGTCGCGGCAACCGTGCTCCCGCGCTTATGCGGCCGGATTGCGCGTCCTTGCGACCGCTCGACGTACACAAGTACGTCTTCGGGTCGCAGTCCTGCGCAAATCGCCTCATCTGAAAAGGTTCCGTCCCGCTACGGGGCGAATAAACGCCGCGTTGGCACTTTCGACATCGTTCGACTCGCCGATTCGTCACTCT
>CAJGDE010000030.1 GCA_904502135.1 Kiritimatiellia bacterium | reverse complement strand
GGACTGCGACCCGAAGACGTACTCGTGTACGTCGAGCGGTCGCAAGGACGCGCAATCCGGCCGCATAAGCGCGGGAGCACGGTTGCCGCGACATCCGCCGCATTTTGACAAGTCACTTATTAAAGGTAACACGCTGTTTTGATAATACTATCTTCTTTCTCGCCCGACAACACTCTACAGCAGTTGCACAGGCGACATAACCGCTCGCCTATGGACAATATCGGTTTGTTGGTGTATAATGTTGATGAAACTTAAATAAGGTTTAACAATGATAACTAATAAAAACTGCCGTTTTTCTAAGGGGGGGGGTAATTATCTTCGCCTTATTAGTGCTACTTTGATTTTATTTAGCGCGTTTGCCGTGCAAGCAGCGGCGAGTCCGCATACCGACAAGACTGATGCCACTGATCTTATCCCTACGCTTCGACTGACTTTTGATGAACAGAGTCTTGCCAATACCGGTTCAGGAAAGCTTACCTTTAGTGGAGGGACTCAGGTCTATGTTGAATCAGATCACGGCTATGCTCTCGATGTTTCCAAATGCGCTCCTTACGGCACTATATCCGGCGTATTCGGCGCTAACCGCGACTCAGCAATCGCCGTTCTTGCAACGCTTGGGGTCAAGTCTACCGGCGTTATTCTCCACTTTAAGAACGGCAACACATCCATCATGCTCCGGCGCGGTGCGGTCGCCAACCAGCTTATTCTCACAGAGAGCAACTCATCAGCGCCTCTCATCACAGTCAATGATATAGAAGATGGCGATACTAAATATCATCTTTATGTCGTGAACATCCTTCAGAATCGTGTTGATCTTTATGTGGACGGCGAGCTTGCCGGTACGACAGCTACGACGCCAAGAGCCGTTGATCTCGTCAATTGGCAGTTCGGCGGTCGTCATGGCGGCGTCATCTCCGGTGAGGTGGTGTGCAGCGGACAGATTGACGATCTCCGTGTATATTCGAGCGCGCTCAACATCATGCAACTGGAGGCCCTTGCCGACAGTTTCGGCATAGGCTCAAAACTCGCAATTCTGCCGATACCCGATTATGTCAACGAAACTTTCAGTTCCAGTCGCCCTGAATTTGTTGTTTCCAATAAAGAAACTTCTGTCACTTATACGATTGGCGGCGACATCGCAAACTCGCTTTTCGATGTTGAATATAAGAACAACTACGGCGTAGGTGAGGCGACGGTGATGGTTGTCGGCAAGGGCGAATATGACGGCGAGAAATTGATGGCGAAATTCAATATTATTGCCTCGAAAATGGTCGATGAGAATATTTGGTCTACCGATACATCCGTTCGTCGACTGATTGTGGGAGATAAGTATGTCTACATTTTCACCAACGCCGAGGCTGAGCAGGTGACTGTCGCTAAGCGCTCTCTCATTGTGAAGGATGTCCTTTTGGTCGGCGGCGGCGGCGCGGGCGGCAATTCGTTTGGCGGTGGTGGTGGCGGCGGCGGTGTCGTCGCGATAGACAATGTAAACGCCTTTTTTAAAAGCTCAGATACGATTCCCTTTGCGGTTGGTAAAGGCGGTGCGTCTGGCACGGGCCGGAACCGCGGCGGAAACGGAGGCGACTCCACGTTCGTCATCGAAGGAACGACCTACATTGCGAAGGGCGGCGGTGGCGGCGGCGGATTCGATCAGAAAGCCGGTTCGGCTGGAGGTTCCGGCGGCGGCGGATGCAATGCTGCAGGCGGCGGCGCGGGCACCGAAGGACAGGGCTACTCAGGCGCGAACGCCGGATATGGCAGTCGTTCTGGCGGCGGCGGCGGCGCGGGCCATGCGGGCTACCAATACACGGACGGATCTACCAATCGCGCGGGCAACGGCGGTGAAGGCGTACTTAGCACCATCACTGGCGAGGAAGTCTATTATGGCGGCGGTGGCGGCGGTGGTGGTTCAGTCTACGGCTGGGAAAATTATGACAGCGGTTTCGGCGGCCTTGGCGGTGGCGGAGACGGTGTTCGTGGCGGCAATGGCCAAAAGGGCGCAGACGGTCTCGGCGGTGGCGGCGGCGGAAGCGGCTGGGCGAACAACACCTACTTCATCGGCGGCAAGGGCGGCAGCGGAACGGTGATTCTCGTCGTCGAGCCAATGGGTCTCGACCTGCTGCCGATTCCCGACCAAAGCCACGACAACGGCGAGCCTTGTCGACCGGAGATGGTTGTTTCGAATACGCAGAATTCGGCCACCTGGACGATCGGCGGCGATATCACGAGCTCGCTCTTCGATGTCAAATACGAGAACAACGACGGCATCGGTATTGCGAAGGTGACGGTCGTCGGGAAAGGTGACTACGCCGGGAAGATGCTGGTAGGGTATTTCAATATCTTCGCGACGAAGTTTGAAGATGCGAATATCTCTGTTGCCGATCCCAGCGTCCGTCGCCGCGACATCGACGGCAGCCATGTCTACATCTTCACTAATGCCGCGTCAGCGAAGACGGTCACGGTCAAGCGTAATATATCTCTTACTGGTTTTCTCCTTGTAGGCGGTGGCGGTGGCGGCGGCCACACGATGGCCGGTGGCGGCGGAGGTGGCGGCGTCACTAACGCTACTGGGCTTGTCGGTGTTCATGCGTACAAAAACGACACCTTCAAGCTTGTTATTGGAGCTGGCGGAGAGGGTAGCACAGGTCAGTCGGCCAAAGGCGGCAACGGCCGCGAGACGACGCTCGATTTCGGACTTTTCGCCGTATCGGCATTCGGCGGCGGTGGCGGCGGGAGTTGGAAGAGCGCTAGTGGCGCGAAAGGTGCGTCCGGCGGTGGTGGTTGCCAGAGTAGCTCCGGTGGCGTCGCCATCGATGGAATGGGCTTCGCAGGCGCTGCCGGCTCGACTTACAACGGCTCGGGCTCCGGCGGCGGCGGTGGTGCGGGGCACGCAGGCTATACGGCGAACACGACCTCTAAGATTGCTGGCTACGGCGGCGAGGGCGTCTCCAACAACATCACCGGCGCATGGGTCGTCTATGGCGGTGGCGGTGGAGGTGGCGGCTCCTCAAACGGTTATAACCTCTTTTCTGCCGGATTGGGTGGTCTTGGCGGTGGCGGCGACGGCGCGCGCTCGACATTTGGCGCAAATGGCGTAGACGGACTCGGCGGCGGAGGCGGTTACAGCGGCAGCGGTGGATATTCCGGCGGCAACGGCGGATCGGGCATCGCTGTTCTCGTCATCAAGCCGGCCGACTTTGAAATCGACCCGATTCCTGAGCAGAAACTTGTCTCTGGTGTATGTGAGCCGATTCCAGTCGTTTATTCGGCGGACGGCGAGACGCTCCTCGTTAAGGATGTCGACTACACTGTTTCTTATGCAGATAACGCGCAGACAGGTATCGGCACGATGACGATTACGGGCATCGGCGAATACGCCGGAAAGTCTGCGACTTTTTCCTTCTTAATTTACGAGGTTTTCTTCGCGAAGCCGGAAGTGACTTCTGGTGGTGACGGCAAGAGTTGGGCGACGGCGATGTCAGTTTCGGACGCACTGGCGGCGGCCGCGGCGCAGAGCGGTTATAGTGAAGTGTGGATCTCATCTGGCACAATCTCCGCCCCCGCAATCGCTATCGTGAACAACGCCAATCTCACGATTCGCGGCGGTTTCGCGGGGACGGAGACGACACTCGCCGAGCGACAGTTGGGCGCACTCACGGTCTTCGACGGCAAGGTGGGCAACACAAGGACCTCGTCAATCCTCCTCTCCGTCGAGAACGCTGCTGGCGCCGATCTCGTCATCGAGCGCATCAAGTTCTGCAATGCCAAGTCGAACGGCTTCGTCAAGAAGGGTGGCGGCTCGCTCACGGTTCTTGACTGCGTTATTGAGGCGAACGGGCGAGATGTCGGAACGGTGTACGGACGCGGCATGAATGCGCAGTCCGACGGCTTCGGTACGCTCGTCGTCTCGAACTGCGTCTTTGCCGGCAACCGCTGCGTCGCGGGCGATACGCAGTACGGCGGCTTCGGTCTCTACGCCAAGTCATTCAAGACCGCGCTCGTCGACGATTCGCTCTTTGTGACCAACGGATACGACCTGACCGTCCAGCCTGGCAAGAACTACGCCGGCTACCTCTACGCGCGCGGCTCGGCGATTCTCGCCGACGGCACACCGATTTACGTGCGGCGCAGCCGCTTCTCCGGCAACTGCTGCCCGCTTCGCAACGGGACCGATGACAACTGGTGCGGCGGAACGATCGCCCTTCACGGTGCGTGCGGTGGTTCGGTTATCGAAAACTGCGCGCTCATCGGCAACACGGAGTATATGAGCGCCGGTGCCAATGGACCGTCCGGCGGCGCCATCGCGGTTAGGATGGGCGGTGTAGCGGACAAGCTGACGGTTAGGAACTGTACCATAGCCTACAATCTTACGCAAGCCTCCACTGCGGCCGGCGGCATCACCGTCGCCAGAGGCTCTGTCGCCATCGAAAACACGATTCTCTGGAACAACCGACGCTATCACATTACAACTCTCGGTTACGGCAAAGATGTGCATGTCGCCTCCGGCTCAAGTGCTGCCATCCGTAACTCGTTCGTGACGTCGCTCGACGCTACCGATGAGGCGCTCGTCGGCGTAACCGTAGATGGCGATTCCGTCAGCGCGTTAGATCCGAAGCTCGTCACGTCGACGGATGATTTTGGGTCGTTGCTGACATATGGCACTTCGAGTTTGTACTACACCTACACCAATCCCACCATCTACGAAGATCTCGCGACGATGGATGCCCATCTTCTGTCATCGTCCGGATATTGTGTCAATGGCGGCGCGGCGGGCCCCGCTACAACTTTCTACTCGCCAGCGATAGATGGCGGCGATCCGGCGGCCGACTTTTCGCTTGAGCCGGCGCCGAACGGCGGACGAATCAATCTCGGCGCTTATGGTAACACGCCTGAGGCGTCTCGAACCGGGACAGGTACGCCGAGTGCGGAGATAGATGTGACATTTCCAGATAACCTCACGCGTCCGAATGTCAAAATTGCGATGGATTCTGCCATAGCTGGCGGCTACGTTGCTCAAGTGCGTCTCGTCTGCTCGTCTGGTGGCGTGGTTCTATCCGAGGCAATATATGATTTTGTTACGGCTGGCGACATTCTAAACTACAGCACCTTGCCGGTGTATCTGCAGCCAGGCGACAGTTTCTCTGTTGCGGTCACAATCACCGTCCCCGGTGCGGATTCAATTGAGTATTCTTCAACGAAGACCGTGACGGGCGAACTGCCGCCGTTCTACGGAAAGGGCGGCGGAGCTAATGTTATTCATGTACGCGAAGGGGCGAACTGCCGGATGGACGGCACAAGTTGGACGGACGCCTATCCTGACCTTGCTACAGCTCTTGCCTCTGTGCCGGACGCCTCAAAGACAGAAATGTGGCTCGCGGTTTCCAACGATCATATGGTTGCTTCAATGACGCTGGTTGGGTCGCTGACGATTCGCGGCGGCTTTACCGGTGTCGAGAACACTCCGCAGGAGCGTCCGGAAGGGGCATGTACATGGCTTGATGGCTTTAACTGCAACTTCCCACTGTTGGAATTTAGCGTTCCATCGGGGGCGCTTCTGACGGTTGAGCGTATTCGCTTTTCGCACGCAAAGGCGAGCGGAATCAGAAAGACCGGGGCCGGGGATCTCCTTGTTCGCGATTCCTACTTCACTGACCGTAAGCAAAGCGAATACAATCTCCGGGGCGGCGGTATCTACGCCTCGGGCGGCACGGTCTCGATCACCAACTGCCAGTTTGTCAACCTGATCGACTACAGTGTCAACGCGCTGTCTGGGACTGACTTTGGCGGCGACGGTATCTATCTTAGCTCCTGCGCTCAGGCGTATATCGACGACTGCCTTTTCGCCACGAACGGGATTTCGTTTAACAGGAACAAGGGCGCTCAGGCGCGGCACACCGGCTCCGCTGCGTACATCAACGCGACGCCGACGGTCTTCCGAAACTGCCGCTTCGCGTCGAATGGCGCAGCTATCATGGATGCTGACGGTTCAGCCGGAACCATCCATTTCAAAGGGGCGAGCGGCGGATCGAAGCTTATCAACTGCGCTCTGGTCGGCAACAGTGACTTAGAAGGGTCGCAATCGGCTGGAGACCCCGTCAGCGGCGGCACAATTGTCTGCAATATGTCTACTTCGGACGCGACGCTCGACATCGAGAACTGCACGATAGCGTACAACCTCACGCAGGGCAAGTGGACAGGCGCGGGCATCAATGTGAACAAGGGAACGGTTAACGTCAAAAACTCAATCGTGTACGGCAATGTCCGCAACAGGAATTCCGACACCGTCAACGCCGGCGCAGATATCGAGGTAAAGGCTAATGGCACGATGAACATATCATATACGCTCGTTACCGGGCTGACATCGAACTACATCCATGCCGTGGAGGGCGGAACGCTCAATGTCGGCATCGGTGTCTTCGCCGCCGATCCGCTGTTTGTGACAACTATGGATGACTTCCAGAGTCTTTTCTCGACCAAGGATTCTCCTTCGCTGCCGTATCTGCCACAGAGCGCTCGTGCCGCCTGCGCCGCGCTCAACGTTTATCCGCGCACATTTACCGGCTATTTCAAGGATGGGGTGCGCGTGCGCGATCCAGAGCGCGTGGAGTCGCCGACGATCGACGCGGGCGATCCGAAGAGCGATTACTCTCGTGAGCCGGTGGTTCAGGGCGTTGGGTATCACGGTCGCCGTGTCAACCTCGGTGCCTACGGCAACACGTCCGAGGCGGCGCTCACGAAGATACCGGGTTTTCACATCATCCTGCGGTGAATTTCGGCTTATCTTTTTACCCCTTGCAAAGGGAAGTGCGATATGGTATACTATGCGCCACTTTCATCTATCGAAAAAGGAGCAAATAAATGGTAAAGATTAGAATGCGTCGCACAGGTTGCAAGAACCACGCGGCCTATCGTATCGTCGCGGCCGATTCACGTTCGCCCCGTGACGGAAAGTTCATTGAGATTCTCGGTTGGTATGATACTCAGATCAAGGATGAGAATTTCAAGATTGATCTCGAACGTGTTGATTATTGGCTCAAGCAGGGCGCTCAGCCCTCTGAAACGGTTGCCAGCCTCATTCGTCGTGCTCGCAATCCCGAGCTCAAGCCCCACCATGCGCGCAAGGCTAAGCCTGCCGAGAAGAAGGCCTAAGCTTTAAGGAGGTGAATCATGGGTATTAAGCTTATTGATAAGATTAACGCAGAACAGACCAAGGCTCTTGCCGAGAAGAATTATCCCGAGTTCCACACCGGCGATATCGTTCGCGTTTCCATCAAGATTAAAGAAGGTGACAAGTTCCGCGTTCAGGACTTCGAGGGCAAGGTTCTTGCTATCGACAACGGCCGCGGCAATGTAACGGGTAACTTCACCGTCAGCCGCGAGAGCTACGGCGTTCGCGTCGAGAAGCTCTTCCCGTTCGCGAGCCCTTGGATCCAGGCGATCAAGGTTATCAAAAAGACCTCGTCCTGGCGTTCAAAGCTCTATACGGAGCGTACTTTCTGCTCGCACAAGGCTGTGCGTAAGCTCGTAAAGAAATAAGAGCGTTTCGGTGGATGGAGGGTATGGAGGGCCGGTCGAAACAGACCGGCCTTTTCTGTAAATCAAGGAGATTTCAATGAAAGCGATGTTTTTTGATATGGACGGCACTCTCGTCGATTCACGCATAGATTTAGCCTCAAGCGTCAATTTTACGAGGCGAGATCTTTCGCTTTCAGAGTTAACCGTAGATGAGGTTATCGCGAATGTCGGCTGCGGAGCCCAGTATCTGCTTGAGAACAGTATTCCTGAGTGTTTCGGTCCATCGCCGAGCGTGAAGATCGATTTGAAGGATCTTAAGGAGCTGTTCCGCAGGCACTATCATGAAAACTGCTGCGCGAGATTGACTCTTTATCCATTTGTGGTAGAGACGCTTGAGGAACTTAAGTCAAGAGGCTGGCTCCTTGGCGTTAATACGAATAAACCGCGTTTTGCGACAGATCAGATATTGGATCGTTTCGGCTTGAAACGTTTCTTTTTAGATGCCGTTGTCGCGGGCGGCGATTGTGCGGAAATGAAGCCTTCCGCTCTGCCGCTCTTTGAATGTGCGCGTCGCATGCCGTCGCATACGCTTTCTTCGGACGATTGGATGGTGGGCGACAGTTGGACGGATATGCGCTCAGCTGAGGCCGCCGGCATAAAAGGGGCTTTCTGTTCGTTCGGTTTCGGCGACATTAAAGATGCGCCGTCTACCGCGGTTCTGCATTCCTTCAAGGATCTTCTTGAGTTGTGAAAATAGCAGTTGGAATTTCGGGCGGAGTTGATTCTACCGTCGCAGCCTTGCTTCTTAAATCTCAAGGCCATGAGATCGTGGGTGTAACTATGACCGTCGGGCTTGAGGAAGACGGCGATGTCGTTTCTCAGGCTCGCAGTTTGGCGGAAAAGCTCGGTATTGAATTTCATACGTTTGATTTTTCCCGGCAGTGGCGCAATAATGTCCTTGATTACGTCAAGACTACATATCTTGCCGGTAAAACGCCAAATCCCTGCGTAAGATGCAACGAGACTGTTAAATTTTCACTGTTGCCGCGAGCTGCGTTTGATGTAGGGTGCGAGCTTTTTGCAACGGGTCATTATGCGCGTATCATGGCGAGTAATCATGGCGTTTCGCTTTTCCGCGCTAAAGATAAGATAAAAGATCAGAGTTATTTTCTCTATCGTATAGACCGTGATATTTTAGAGAGAACTGTTTTTCCTCTTGGAGAGTTGACGAAAGAAGAAGTGCGGCTCAAGGCGGCAGAGTTTGGTCTTGAGGTTTCGCAAAAGCCGGACAGTCAGGATTTTTGCGCGGGCGATGTAAATGCGGTAATAGGCAAGAGTGACGAGCCGGGAGATATCGTCGATGCTTCAGGAAAGGTTCTTGGGCATCATCAAGGTTTTTGGCGCTATACATACGGTAAGCGCAAAGGTCTTGGCATCGGCGGGGGGGTGCCGTATTATGTGACGGGTTTGGATCCGGAGCGTAATCGCGTTATAGTCGGATTTAAGGATGAGGCTCTAAAGAAAAGTTTTGAGATATCCGATTTAATCTGGTTCAGGAGCGATTTTGACGGGCGTTTTTCATTAAAGGTCAGAAGCGCGGGCGAGCCCAAGGGGTCTGCAACGGTGCAAAAGGTGTCGTCCGGGAGGGCGGTTGTGGAAAGTGAAGATGGTATATTCGGCGTCTCGCCCGGTCAAAGCGCAGTTTTCTACGATGGTGATGAAGTTGTCGGTGGAGGCATAATCTCAAATCTGTAAAAGGAGCGATGTTTTATGGCTACAGATGTAAAAGAATTGATGGCGAAAGTCGGAAAGATCCGCATTCTTACAAATAAACTCATCGACGACCAGCTGAGCGGTGATTATCATTCGACATTCAAAGGTCAGGGCGTTGAGTTTGATGAAGTGCGTCCCTATATCGCCGGTGATGATGTAAGGGCGATCGACTGGAATGTGACGGCTCGCACCGGCATTCCATACATCAAGCGCTATGCGGAAGAGCGTGAACTTACGATTCTTTTCATGGTTGATGTCTCAGGCTCTCAGACTTACGGGTCTACAAACCGCTCGAAAGCAGAGCTTGCGGCGGAAGTTACGGCTCTTTTGGCGCTTACCGCCATACGCAACCAGGATAAGATAGGACTTATTCTTTTCAGCGACGAGATCGTAAAGTTTCTGCCGCCCCGCAAGGGACGCGATAGCGTGATGCGTCTTGTTCGCGAGGTCCTTGCAGCGGGCGATTCTTCTCACGGCGCAACAGATATCAGCGGAGCGCTTAAATTTCTGAACGGCGTTCAAAAAAGGCGCTCGGTCGTTTTTCTCGTCAGTGATTTTCTCGGAGGCGGAGGGTATGAAAAACTTCTAAAAGCCGCCTCGCGCCATCACGACGTCGTGTGTGTCGCGGTTGAAGATCCGGCGGAAGTGGTCTTGCCTGATGTTGGGCTAGTCGAACTGGAAGACCCTGAAAGCGGCGAACTTATGCTCGTTGATACGTCGTCAAAGAAGGTCCGTGAGCTTTTTTCCCAAAGGGCGCGTGCCGAGCGTGAAGAATTGAGGCGCCTTTTCGTCAAGAACGCAATCGACGCCATTTACGTTTCCACCGATAAACCTTACATAGATGAAGTGCGTTCACTCTTTAAACGTCGAGCGGTGAAGCGCTAAATTTGGTATAATTATAGCTTAAAAAATCAATAAGAAAAGTCGTAAAAAAATGAGCGAATTCAAACTGTCAGATCCTTACGGAACAGCGCCTTCAAAGGGGCCGTTCACCCAGTCTGTTTCAACTGGCGTACCATGGCATAATTTGCCTGTGACGCGCGAATATACGTTGGGGCAGCTTTTAGATCAGACTATCGCGCGTTGTGGAGAGAATGATGCGGTGGTTTATGCGGATCGCGATTTTCGACTTACCTGGTATGAGTTCGGCGAAGAGGTTGATCTCGTAGCCAAAGGACTTATGGCTCTTGGCGTAAAGCACGGCGAGAAGGTGGCTCTTTGGGCAACAAACGTACCGCATTGGGTGGTTCTTATGTTTGCGACCGCGAAAATCGGCGCGATTCTTCTGCCGCTCAACACGAACTACAAAAGCCATGAAATGGATTTTGCGCTTTCGCAATCAGACGCGGAAAATCTCTTTGTCATTAACGGTTTTCGCGATTGCGATTATGTCGAGGTTATAAACGGTCTTATTCCCGAGCTTAAAGAGTGCCCGAGGGGAGAGCTTAAATCAAAGAAATATCCGCATCTTAAGAGAGTTTTCTTCCTCGGCGGCGAAAAGCATCGCGGCATGTATTCGCTCAATGAAGTAAAGTCTCTCGCGTGTGAAGTCTCTCAAGAGGAATATACGGCCCGTCAGGCGCAGTGCAACGTCAATGACGTCGTAAACATGCAGTATACGTCAGGCACGACGGGTTTTCCCAAGGGCGTGCAGCTTACTCACCGAAATATCGCAAACGACGGCTTTTGGATCGGCGCGTGCCAGAATCTTTCTTCAAAAGATAGAGTCTGCATCCCCGTGCCGCTCTTTCACTGTTTCGGGTGCGTTCTGGGTGTGATGAGCTGTGTAAATCACGGCGCGACGATGGTTTTTCTCGAGAAGTTCGATCCCGTGCAGGTTATGACTTCGATTGAAAAAGAGAAGTGCACTTCGACCTACGGCGTGCCGACGATGTATATCGCGATGCTCGACCATCCGCTTTTCGACAAGTTTGATTTTCATTCTCTCAGAACCGGCATTATGTCGGGTTCTGCCTGCCCCGTGCACCGTATGCAGCAGGCGCAGGACAAGATGTTCATGAAGGAAATCACGAACCCCTACGGTCTTACCGAGGCGGGTCCCGTGATGACGATGACGCGTTATTTCGAAACCTCGATCGAACGCAAGTGCCAGACGATCGGTCAGGCCATGCCTGGCATCGAGGTTGCGATCATCGATCCTGAAACGGGTGATATCGCCCCGATCGGTCAAGACGGAGAAATCTGCTGCCGCGGCTACAACAACATGAAGGGCTATTACAACATGCCCGAACAAACCGCCAAATGCATCGATGAAAACGGCTGGCTCCACTCGGGCGACATCGGCCGAATGGATGAAGAGGGGTATTATTTCATTACGGGGCGTCTTAAAGACTTGATTATCCGCGGAGGAGAAAACATCTCTCCGAAAGAGGTCGAGGATTTTCTCGGCACGATGCCCGGAGTTAAAGATGTCGCCGTTGTCGGCTGTCCGTCCAAGAAATACGGAGAACAGCCTGCGGCGTTCATCATCCGTTCCGACGGGTCGCAGATTTCGGAGCATGATGTTCAGGTTTTCTGCAAGGATAAGATAAGCTGGTTTAAAATACCTAAATACATACATTTCCTTGATGTATTCCCGATGACGGCTTCTCAGAAGATTCAGAAATACAAGCTTCGTGAAATGGCGCACGAGTTGTGGCCGGAGGCGTAAGGAGAAGGGTTTCCCCAATATGCGCGCGCTTGAAGAAATACTCAGTGAAGTGCGCGGCAGAATCGCCGCCGCGTGCGAACGCAGTTCGCGTAGTGCTGACGATGTCGAGATTATAGCCGTCACTAAAACGCACGGCGCCGAGGTCGTGAAAGAGGCTTATGACGCGGGGCTGTCGATCGTCGCGGAGAATAAGGTTCAGGAGGCCATGTGGAAGAAGGAGTCTTCCGTGCGCGGTCTTGCTTGGCATCTCATCGGCCATCTTCAGACAAACAAGGTCCGTCATGCCGTTGAGACGTTTGACTTTATTCATTCTGTCGATTCGTTAAGGCTTCTTGAGCGCATCTCTTCTGTCGCCTCTCAACTCGGGAAAGATGTCCATATTCTTCTTGAGGTGAACGTGTCAGGAGAAAAGTCAAAAAGCGGAATGACTCCAGAAGAGCTGCCGATGATAGTCGAGAGGGCTCTTTCTGCCGACAGGATTTGGCTTGAAGGCCTTATGACCATGGCGCCATTTTCAGAAAATCCTGAAGATTCCCGACCGTATTTTAGGCGTTTAAGAGAGCTTCGCGATGAAATGGAAAAGCGCTTTTCGGTCAAGCTGCCGCGCCTTTCCATGGGGATGAGCGGCGATTACGAGGTAGCCGTGGAAGAAGGGGCTACGTGGCTTAGGCTCGGGACCGTTCTTTTCGGAGAGCGTCCGAAACTGAAAACGGTTCGCTCCGTATGTGAAAGTGAAGATTCGTTTTCCGGAGGTCTTGATTCCTATTCCGGAGAGGGGCCAACGTACAAGATTATCGATTAAATGAATTTTGCTATTGAATTTTAAGGAGTGGAAATGCTTTATCATCTTTCAGTTTTGTTCCAGTCGTATTGGGGGCCGCTGCGCTTGCTGCAGTCGCACGCCTTGCTTTTGACTCTCGGCGCATTGTTCGCCGCTTTGGCGATAGCCGTGTTTCTGCCGCGCCTTTGGGATTTGCTGCCTAAAGACCGGGGCAAGGCCATCTGCGGGCCGGATGGAATGAAATCGCAGGGAAAGCCCACGGGGGCGGGGTATTATGTCACTCTTCTGACATTGCCTGTCATACTTCTTTTTGTTCCGCTCGGAGTGTGGGATTTCGCTTCTCTCGCGGCCCTTTACGCGGCTATGCTTTTCGGTTATCTTGATGACAAAGCGGCCGTGCCGTGGGGAGAGCTTAAGAAAGGTCTTCTTGACGCAGTTGTGTCGATCGCCATCGCGTTTTTCATCGCAAAGGGGCACGGCACTTTGATATGGCTGCCGTTTTTCAAGGGAATGTGGCTTGTTCCGCTTTGGCTTTATGTTCCGCTTGCCGCGTTTCTACTTTGGTTTACGATGAACGCCACCAATTGCTCCGACGGAGTCGACGGCTTGGCGGGGACGCTTACACTGGTGGCGCTCGCGGTTTTGGCCGCGCTTCTTTATGTGGTCATCGGTTATAAGCCTGTTGCTAACTACTTTCTCATCCCCTGCAATCCGGAGGCCGCTAAATGGGCGATTCTCGCAATGACCGTCGCCGGCGGTTTCGGCGGTTATCTGTGGTTCAACGCCGAACCGTCCCGGATTTTGATGGGTGATGCGGGCAGCCGTTTTCTCGGCATTTTAGTCGGCGCGCTCGTGCTCGTTACGGGCAATCCTTTTCTTATCATTGCGCTCTCTCCGATCGTGCTCATCAACGGCGGCGGCGGGCTTGTGAAATTGGTCATATTGAGAGTCGCTAAAAAAGTAGGCTTTGAAATAGGCGATGATGCGGCGATAAGAAAGATACGCTTTCCTCTTCATGATCATTGCAAGAAAAATCTGAAATGGTCAAACGCGCAGGTTTTGATGCGTTTTACTTTGATGCAGATAGTGGTAATGTCCGTGCTGCTGGTGGTGCTCGTCAAGGTCAGGTGACGTGAAGATCGTTTTGGCTATACTTGTGCTGGCGTTGACTCGCGCAGAAATCCTTCAAAGGATGCGCTCGCCTGTCGTTCGCCAGGCTGACGGCCTTATAAAGGTTTATGCGCATTGCCCGGAAGATATGCGCCGGGAATTTCAGCAGCCTATCGCACGGTTCGCATCTGAAACGGTCGGCGCTCTTTATTCCTCGCTTTCGATAAAGCCGGTTAAGTTCGATAACGCTCTAATAGCCTTGTATGTAGGTGACGTGCGCACAAACGACAATACGGTGATAACGAAAGTGCGCGATACACAATCAGGGTGTAGGTCAAATATTTATATCTTCAGCCCCGGGTACGCGGATCTTGATCGCCTTCGTCTTGAGATCGTAAAGGCGTTTTTCAGAGCCGTTAAAAATGAAGATATTTCCGATGAGACTGCCTTGAAGGTGTATCGCCGTACCGACCCCAAGGCGCGTATAAAGGAAGATCGCGAGAGTCTCGAAAGATGGCTTAAGGGAGAGAAGGGCGATGACGGGGCGGATATGGATGACGAGGCGTATCTTAAGCTTCTTCGCAAGGTTTTAGAGCCGGGTAAAGCCTCTCGCAGAGACATCCTTGTATTTGCATCGCGTCATTTTCTCTATCCGAAGACTTTTGATTCTCCTTTTCTCGGGCGGTATCACAGCATATCTTTTAGAGATGCGGTTTCTCTTGCGAAAAAAGATTACGCCATCAGGCTTTGCGCTTATGATAAGGCGAGCGAGATGATTCTTTTTGGCGGCGGCAGAGGGGAGCTTATGTCCGAGTCATCTAGGCTTTATTGGAGATTTCTGATAGAATTGGCCAAATATCAGAAAAGCGAAAAAGAATTGTTGTCTTTGCTCGACGAGGCAGAGTCAAAACTTTGTCAAGCACTTGAAGAATCTCAGAAAACGGAGCAAACGGAATGAAAAAAGATACGAAGAAAACGATTACCGACAATACGGTTGACCCTGATGTTTTGACTTATACGGTAGGAGAAGATCCTGTCCTAGATCTCAGTTTGGCGAAGTGGGACTGTATGGGTACGGCCGCTCATGTGACAATGCTTTCCGAGATGAAACTCCCTCGCGCCGTTGTCACGAAGGCAGAGGCGTCCAAAGTGCGTAAAACTCTTGCCAAGATCGTGAAACTTTCCGAGAATGGGCAGTTCGAGATTCGCGTTGACGATCAAGACGTTCACATGGCGGTCGAGCGCATGCTTACGGAGGAGCTCGGCGATTTGGGCAAAAAGATCCATACCGGCCGCAGCCGCAATGATCAGGTCGCCGTTGATGTCAGGCTTCACATGAAAGATGAGATACTTAGAACTTCGCAGGAAGTCGTGGAGCTTGTCTCTTCACTCGTTAAGTTTGCGGCCAAGGGCGGCAAGACTCCTCTTGTGGGGCGTACACATCTGCAGCCTGCTATGCCGTCGAGCGTCGAAATGTGGGCCACCGGGCACGCCGAGATGATTTTGGATCAGCTTGAAAATTTGAAAGCGGCCTATCGTCTCGCGGACATAAATCCGCTCGGCAGCGCTGCAGGCTACGGCGTGCCGTTGCCGCTTGATCGTTCCCGCACAAGCGAACTGCTCGGATTTTCCCGCACTATCCATAATTGCTTCGGCGCTTCCATGGCCAGAGGCGAATGCGAGGCGGCGCTTTTGTCCGCCTTGGCGCAGATCATGTGCGTTCTTTCGAGGTTGGCTGAGGATATGATAATATTCTCAATGCCTGAATTTGCATACTTTAAACTGCCTCGCGAGTATTGTACCGGCTCTTCCATTATGCCGCAGAAATATAATCCTGACGTTCTTGAGCTTGTTCGCGGAAAGACGGCTCAGGTTATAGGTTCGCAGACGGCGGCTTTGACGCTTTTGCACGCGATGCCGGGCGGGTATAATCGCGATCTGCAGGATGTGAAACTTCTTTACATGAAGGGGCTTGATACAACGCGCACGACATTGAGAATCCTCGCAAAACTCGTAGACGGCATGACTTTTGATGCCGATAAGTGCCGCGAAGCGTTCAGTCCTGGCGTATTCGCTACTGACGTCGCTTTAAGAAAAGTGGCCGAGGGCAAGCCTTGGAGAGATGCGTATCACGAGGTCAGAGATCATCTTGAACTTCTCGAAAGCGAGGACTGCGATGCTGTCGTGGCCGCAAAAACCCATGAGGGGACGACGTGCGGAATAGACCTTAAGATATACAAAGATCGTCTTAAAGAAGAGGCTCTCTTCATAAAGAAAAATCTTAAATTTATCGATGCGAAATGCAAAGCATTGTTGAAGTAAAAGATTTAGTCGTTCATTACGGCTCTTTTGAGGCGGTAAAGGGCGTTTCGTTCAAAGTCGCCAGAAATGAGATCTACGGCATTGTCGGAGGCTCCGGGTCGGGAAAGTCCACGATAGCTAAAACTTTGGTCGGCTTGGAGAAAAAAACATCCGGCGATATTATTCTTAACGCCGCTTCCGTGCAGATGATTTTCCAAGATGCCGTAGGCAGTCTTAATCCGCGCATGACGACCAAGCAGACGCTGTCTGAGGCTTTGCGGCACGCGAAACATTCTTCATCCCGAAGCGTTGAGGAACTTGTGGATATCGTGGGGCTTTCAAAGGCCGTTTTAAACCAGTACCCTAGAGAAATGTCAGGCGGTCAATGTCAGCGAATATCAGTTGCAAGGTCTCTGGCGGTAAACCCAGAGGTATTGATCGCTGACGAACCTGTATCGGCTCTTGACGTTTCGGTTCAGGCAAGAATACTAAATCTATTTCGCGATTTAAGAAGGGAGCTGTCGCTTTCCATCATTCTTATAGCTCACGATCTTGCTGTCGTTAAAAATGTATGCGATAATGTGGCGGTCATGGAAAAGGGCCTTTTCGTTGATGAAGGTCCGGCCGAGCGCGTGTTTTCAAGTCCGAAAAGCGATTATACGAAACGTCTTCTTGAAGGATGTTTTTCATAAAAAAAGAACATTGAGAAATTTCTTCTCAATGTTCTTTTTATTTTGCCGAGACGGGTTTTTACATTCCGCAGAAAAGTTTTAAATCTTCTTCCGTCGGAGCTCTGCCGTATTCGGAGACTTCAAAGACTTCCATGTGCTTGGGCAGGTTGAGAGAGGGAAATTCCTCTTTCCAGGCGTCCGCAAAGCGGCGTGCGTCGTATCTCTTGCGCCCAAGAACATATCTGACAAGATAAGCGTTTCTCGCTTTTATGTCCGATCTGTCGCCGAGAGCCGCGACCTTTTCCTCTCTGCCTCCATCCCACGGAAGCCATTCGTAGAACTGAGAAACCTGAGCGTCAAGTCCATCGCAGAGGCTGTCGAGATACGGATCGACATCGATCATTACGTCAGGCCTTAACGCGCGAGGAAGGGTGAAGCTGTCGGACATGTAAAGAATGACAGGTCTAAGTCTCTGCGCGGGAGCTTCCGTGCACCAGTGCGGAACGCCAAGAAGATACCCCGCGTCCATAACGAGCTGGCCTGTTGCGCGATGGTCGGCATGATAGTCGCAAGTGCGGTGTGTGATGATGAAATCGGGCTGGTATTCGCGAATCTTGCGCGCTACGAGCATGCGCGCTTCTTCCGTCGGATAAAGACCGCAGTCCGGATAGCCGTAAATGTCATAACCGTCAAGATTCATACGGCGGGCTGCCTCTAAGGTTTCGCGTCTGCGGACCGCAGCCGTCTCATCGGGAGTAAGTTTATGATGTCCCATACGCCCATCAGTAACAGAGACGAATTTGACTTTAAATCCACGGCTTATAAGTTTTAAGGCAGTTCCGCCGCATACGATGTCTGCATCATCGGGATGCGCACCGATGATCATAACGCGGGTAGGACCGGGACGGCGCGTATTGTATTCGCGCGAACTGGGAGGGCAGGCGCCGATGAATGAGCGCTTTTTTTTAGGTTTGGCTTCTATTTTCGATGATGCTAAGACACCGGTAGCTGAGGTGGCGGCCGCGAAAGCTACCGCACCCTTGCTCAAGCCAAGAAATGAACGTCTGTTGATAGGCATTGAATTTCTCCAAAAGGTGTGTTTGATTGTTGTATTATATCAAAAATTATGTGTGTGTTGTAAATGGGCTCGCTGTTTTGACGTGAGGGTGACAAGACAGAGTAAATGCGACTGCCCGCGAAGCGGGGAGTCGCATTTACTCTGTCATTCTGCCTGGTTGCATTGAATCTGCCTTATCCATAGGGGTTGCATTAACTCTGCCTTAAAGCAAATAACCCTATAATCTGTTGTATACATTGATTATTCATTCCCCATGCCCCCATGGGGGCAGCCAGTCGCATTT
>CAJGDE010000029.1 GCA_904502135.1 Kiritimatiellia bacterium | reverse complement strand
TACTTTCATGGTTGTTATTTACTCTTTTGAGTGGTCGAATGAGCGTATATTATATCAAAAATGACGCTTAACGTGCAAGGGGGTAATTTTTTTAAAAAAAAGACAAAAACCCCCTTGTCTAACCGAATGAATTTTTGCTATAATATGCGCCAACACGACGTTCGGGCGTGGCGCAGCGGTAGCGCAGTTGACTGTTAATCAATTGGTCGCTGGTTCGAATCCAGCCGCCCGAGCCAATAAAAATGAAACCCCCTTGGCGGGGGTTTTCGTTTTTTAAGGAATAATCCTACTTGATCTTCAGCCTTATTTAGTAGCCTTGATCTTGTCCCAAGCCTTGTTATAGAGCTCCATAACGGCAGGATCATCATCAACAGGCATCAAAGGCTGCCCCTTCGTGATTATCTCTTCGCTGAGAACGATCTGAGAGCGATAGCCTTCATCGAGGGCGTCTATACCAGGCTTAACCGGCATCGGCCCCATGATATACTCCATATTGACCTTCGCGACATCACCGTTATACAGATAGTTGATGAATGCATAGGCAAGATCGACATTCTTCGACTTTGAAGAAAGAACCATCTCGTCAAACGCAATCGTATAACCTTCTTTAGGAAGAGCGAAACCGATATCATCGCGGGCATCACCCTCTTCTTCACCGATAATGACCTGTGTCGCGTCTGTCGAATACCCTAAACCAAGCCAGGTAGCGCTGGAGGCAACCTCGGTCTTGTAACTTTCGGAGTCAAACTTACGGACGTTCTTTTTCCACTTGAGAACCATTTCCACGGCGGCGTCAATCTCAGCGGGATTGCGAGAGTTGATCGAATATCCGCACGCCATGAGCCCTGCGCCGATAACCTCTCGCAGATCGTCAAGAAGCGTAACCTTGCCGTTGAACGCACTGTTCTCGAGAGCCTTCCAGGAATTGATATCCACGCCTGCGGGAACCTTGTTCTTTATGTACATAAAGCCAGTATACGTCACCGCGTAAGGGACATTGTAAAGGAATGTGGGGTCAAGAATCTGCGAAGAAAAATTCTTGTCGAAATTTTTTCTGACATTGGGAATTCTCGCGTGATCGAATTTTGTTATGAGCCCTTCTTTCGCCATCAAGGAAACAAGATATGAGCTCGGCATGATGATGTCATACCCGGCGCCGCCCGCCTTGAGCTTTGCGTACATCGTCTCATTTGAGTCGAACGTGTCAATTTTCACTTTGCAGTTAAGCGCTTTTTCAAAGCTCGCCAGAACATCGGGAGAAATATAATCGCTCCATGTATAAACATGCAAAACAGCTTCGCCTTCCTGCTGCATCTTGTAGCCGCTTTCCTGCGCGGCTGCGCTCGCCTGCCGCGAAAGATCTATAGCCAAAGCTTCTTCGCTTTTTGAACAACCGACTGACAATGCAGATATGAGCGAGCCTGCTACGGTCATGTATACGAGTGTCGATAATTTCATCTACTGTTTTCCTTTTGTTTTTATGTTATCCTTGCGGACTATGAGTTTCGAAAGCCCCATAAGCACGCAAGTAAAAAGAAGCATCAATGTTGAAAGTGCAAAAACCGCGGGAAGATTGCGCGAATGTTTTGTCATGGAACTTACGTAAGTCGGGAACGTATTCGTCCCCGCGCCGTTGACGAATGTAGTTATCACGACATCATCAATCGAGAGCGTAAAGGCAAGAAGCCCGCCCGCGATGATGCCCGGCATCAGAATCGGCAGCTGAACGTGGAAAAACGCATACCAGGGCCCTGCGCCAAGATCATAGGCCGCCTCAATTATGCGGTCGTCAAAGTCTTGGAGTCTGGCGAGTATCGTCATAACGACGTAAGAGACACAAAACGTGATATGCGCGATAAGAATCGTCCAAAAACCGCAATCGACGCAACAGGCGACAAAGAGCATCAAAAGCGATATGCCTATTAAAATATCGGGCATGATAAGTGGCGTATACACTAAAGCGTGGTGAATAGCCTGAAGTTTACTCTTCCACTTATGAAGAGCGAGCGCCGCTGTAGTTCCAAGAACGCACGAGACAACCGTCGCGATACCGGCAATAGTCAGCGAAAGCCAAAAGCTCTCAAGAAGCGCCTCAAGGCGGCGATCGCCTGAAAAAATCATCGCGTACCATTTACCCGTAAACCCGATAAACTCCCCTTCAGCATTAAAAAAGCTCATTGAAATGCCGTTTGGGATAAAACCGTATGCGATCACGAAAAGTATCGGCACATACAGAAATACGAGGACTATCGCAAGTATCACAGCTGAAACATAAGACCTCTTCATGACGCTTCACCCCCGGTCATAAGATGCGCCGTGCGCAAATCAAGTCTCTTTTTATCCCGCACTTCCTGACGGCGACGCCACCACATGGCGCAACCGATCGGTATCAAAACGGCAAGCGCCATTAAAGTCGCAAGAGCTGACGCGTGAGGAATATTGCGATTCTGCATCGCTCTCATAAAGATTTTGTTTCCGATAAGCACGCACTCCGTTCCGCCCAGCATCTGCGGAATGACGTATGAGCCGATTGTCGGAATAAAAACCATCAGAATCGCGGAAATGATACCTTGACGAATCCCCGGGATAAATATTTTTCTGAAAGCGTAGAAATTTTTGGCTCCGAGATCGCGAGCCGCCTCAAGAAGCGAAAAATCAAACTTTTCGGCGGCCGAATATATCGGCATCACGGCAAACGGAATAAATGTATAAACAGAAACCAAAACGACCGCCGCCTCGGAGTCCAGAACCGTCGAAAGCATCGGATCGACCTTCTGCGCAGATGCGAAACCGATGGCGATGAAAAACTTCTGGAGAAATTCAGGCAGCCAATTGAACATCCACTCCGAAACCCTAAGCCATGTCAAATAACAGGCTTGAAGCCAGCCATCCGGATGCAGAAGAGCCTTCCAAGCGAAAACACGAACAACGAAACTCGTCCAAAACGGCATCATTATCGCGCCTGCGACGATCGAGCGCCACTTTTTGGGCAGTTTCGCAATCGCATACGCACACGGCAGCGAAAGCAGGATGCACCATAATGTCACCTCAAACGATATGCGAATCGTCTTCCATACGATTACCGGATAATCGGGATCAACGAGGTCTCTCCACGTAGAAAGGCTCCACGGACCTACGCCACCGTTCGGGGTGTGGGTATGAAAGGTGAAGGCCAAGACGATCAGCGCCGGAACGGCAAAAAAGAGCAGCAACCACACCAACGAGGGCAGGGTTGTCAGCCATTCCGACTTTTTCGATTTAATGACGTCTGTCATATCACTTCAACCATATATCCGTCGTCAGGATGCCACCAGACAAAGACGTCGTCATTCCAGGTAATCGCCTCCTCGTCAAGCAGGAACCGCGAGTGCGGTTTTATCGCGGCGATGCGCAATTCCTGAGACTTGATCCAGAACTTCGTGTATACCCCCTGGTAAACAATGTCCTGAACCTTCGCGGGGAAAACGTTTATTCCGGCGCCCTGCTCCGGATGCGGAGGCTTGTGGGTAACTCGTATCTTCTCGGGTCTTACCGAAAGATCGACCCTCTGACCAATAGCAAGATTCTTGTCGTTATAAGCCTTGATCATCGGAAAACCCTCCGTCTTTATGGTGCAATAATCGCCATCGACGGAAATGATCTCTCCCGTGAAGAAATTCGTATCACCGATAAATGAGGCCACGAAACGGGATTTTGGCGCTTCATAAATCTTCGCCGGCACATCAAGCTGCTCGATTTTGCCGAGATTAATGACGGCGATACGATCGGAAAGGCTCATCGCCTCTCCCTGATCGTGCGTAACATACATGAAGGTGATGCCGACCTGGTCGTGAATCGTATCAAGTTCAAGAAGCATGTGCTGACGCAGCTTCAAATCCAATGCCGCCAGCGGCTCATCAAGCAACAACACCTGAGGCCTATCAACGAGCGCCCGCGCGATCGCCACGCGCTGCTTCTGGCCGCCCGACAACTGCGACGGGTATTTCCACGCATGATCCGTCATCTGAATCATTTCAAGAATGGAATCTACCATATCTTCCATTTCGCTCTTAGGCTTTTTCGCCAGCTTAAGAGAAAACGCGATATTATCCCATATCGTCATCGTCGGGAAAAGCGCGTAATTCTGAAAGACCGTATGAATGCGGCGCTGATCCGGCGGGAGATCCGTTATATCCTTCCCTTCGAGATATATTCTTCCGGAATCAGGTCTCTCAAAACCGCCAAGCATGCGCAAGAGCGTCGTCTTGCCGCAGCCAGACGGACCTAAAAGCGAAAAGAATTCGCCCTTTTTGATCGACAGCGAAACATCGTTTACGGCAGTAAGAGCGCCGAAACGTTTAGTCACATGGTCGAAGACAAGAAATTCGTTGTTCATGGCGCGAATTATACCATATTCACGCACGTTTGGCGCATAAGAATTTACACCATTTCACGAAAATACGCTATCGTCTTTTTAAGCCCCTCGCAAAGCGGCACTTTGGGCTGCCAACCAAGCAGTTCTTTCGCTAAAATTATGTCAGGTCTACGACGCTTGGGATCATCGGCAGGCAAGGGTTTATATACGAGCTTAGACTTGGAGTCCGGCAGCAGCTTAAGCGTCTCCTGCGCAAGTTCCTTAATGGTATATTCACCTGGATTGCCTACATTTATGACAGGCGAGCCAAGCGAATGTTTCACGCAAAAGGCATCCACATCAACGCGAGAAAGCCGCATGAACCGGCGCATCGCATCGATAAGATCGCTGCAATATTGGAATGATCGGGTCTGAAGACCGTCTCCAAAAAGCGTCAGATCTTCATCGCACAGAGCCTGCATGATGAAATTTGAAATAACGCGCCCGTCTTTAGGGTGCATATTAGGCCCGTACGTGTTAAATATCCGCACCATGCGCACATCAACCCCGTATTCGCGCCTGTAATCGGCCGCCAGCGTTTCCGCGCACCGCTTGCCTTCATCATAACAGCTTCTTATACCGATCGTATTGACATTTCCCCAGTAGCTTTCAACCTGAGGATGAACCAATGGATCGCCATAGACTTCACTCGTGGAAGTATGAAGGACTTTAGCCTTTGTTTTTAGCGCGAGATCTAAAATATTCATCATCCCGATCACGCTTGTTTTTATCGTCTCTACGGGATTATGCTGATAGTGGACAGGGCTCGCGGGGCAGGCAAGATTATAGATTTCATCAAACTGCCCCCAAAACGGCTGAGTTACATCATGAAGAACGAAGCTGAATCTGCGATCGTCCATCAGATCGTAAATATTTGATTTATTACCCGTAAAAAGATTGTCGATGGCCGTAACCTCATACCCCTCAGACAAAAGCTGACGGCAAAGGTGACTGCCGAGAAAGCCGGCCGCGCCCGTCACTAACGCCTTTTTAGGCAATTTTATCTCCATCTTATCTCGCCCTTTCAAAATTCGTTATTATTCAAAACATATTTTATCACACGTAACGCCCAAGGCTCAACTCATCATCGGAATAATTTGTAACCTATTAGCGCCACCCATTCTTTGAGCGCATAAGAATTGCGCAAAAACGCATCGCCGCTCGGGAGGAAATCTGAAAACTTAAGGGGCGACTCCGCTGCAGCTCGCATCTCGAAATCCGCAGGGCAGACGCATACGTCAAAGCCTTGGCGCTCAAACAAGAGTTTGGCTCTGGGCATGTGCCAGGCGCTTGTAACAAGAATAATGCGCTTGCCCGCTACTTTAGACACCGCAAGCGCCTCTTCTTCTGTATTACGCGCTTGCTCCAAACTGATACACGCGGCAGAATCAACACCGAAATCAACGAGAATAGGAAGCATGCTTCTTGAAGCGTTAGGGCCCGTAAGAATGATTTTTTTTACCCTTCCCGCTTTCCACAAACTTGCCGCGGCGCGGACTCTGTCGGCGCTGAAAAACATTTCCGCAGCCCCGCACTTGTTATGAACGCCGCACGATCCGCCAAGAAGAACCGCCGCCTCGGCCTTTGGGATTGACGTGAAATCGTTTATACACGCCTTGCCGGTCATATCTTCTAGCGTAGCTCCCACGAACCGGATGGTAAAGGGCATCATCCATACCCACAGCCACACGGCGCAAAAAACGATCAAAATTCTCGAAAGCCTGCACCTCTTCAAAGAGTAAGAAACCGCCGCGAGAAAAAAAAGCGAAAAGGCCACTCCCGCAGGACTTGTACAAAAGCCGACAATCTTATTGAGATAATACATTAGCCCTTGAAGATAAAGAATTTTCGAATCGTGAAATTGACAATGAAAGATACGATCACTTCAACCGCAACGGCAATCGTGGTCATAAGGGAGCAGTATTTTATAAGAGAGGCGCTTAGAACCAAAGCGAGAACCATCGCCATGGTGGACGATGAAAAAAACATCAGAAGTTCAGTATACCAGCGAAACTTTCCGGGTTTAAAAACAAACCAGCGGTTCATAAGCCAGCAGAATATGTTCGCGATAACAAACCCCACGCCCGTAGCAACCGAAAACCTGAAGGCCCTCAAGGTGTCCGCAATCTCAACCGAAGGCAGATTTAAAAGCCTCACGGCAATATCATCCGCCTTCAGACATTGAAGAAATGTTGACGCCAAAACATAGAAGACCCCCGTCTGCACGAGGGTCGACAGAACTCCGATTACACCGTACTTAACAAACTGCCAAAACGGTCCGGAGTCGTTTGAGAGAATCTTCTTTATTGAATTAGACATTCAACGCGGAATTATCTTTCTTTATGTCGCCGAAGCTGCCCATACGCTCCAGATCGACATCTACGATGCCAAGAGGCTTGGCCGTCTTCCACCCGCCGCGGGTGAAGTCAGGCACATCGATCGACTGGGAGCGGTTTCTGACGCTCTTCTCGCTAAGTTCGCCGAGGCAGCACCACGAGGCAAGATCATAAACATCCGTATCAAGAGGCAAGCCGTTCTGAAGACAGTAGCACCACCTCAAATCCATAAGGAAGTCCATTCCGCCGTGTCCGCCGACCTTCTTGGCAAACTCGCCGGCGCGCTTCCACAACGGATGCTTATACTGCTCGCGTATCTCGGCAATCTTCTTGCTGTTAAAGTATGTGTGAACACCAGCACCGGGCGTCTCTTCCCAGCCGAAATGACAAACGTTTCCGTGTTCGATCACCTTCTCAGGATTGGTTTCAAAGGAAATGCCGTTGAAAATACCTTTGGTGCCGGTGCAAACATTATGACGTGAATAAGGACGCGGAGAAGAAACATCGTGCTGAATCATGATAGAGCGGCCCAAAGCCGTCTTGATGAGCATCGTATTCATATCTCCCATGGCGACCTTGAGAGAGTCTTTCCACTTGTGCCCCGCGTATTTCGCCTTGGCAAAAGCTTCAAAATTAAACTGATTCGACTCAAGCGAAACGAGATAATCAAAGCGGTCGCCGCGATTGATGTTCATATACTCGCAAATAGGCCCGAGCCCATGCGTATCGTACTGGTTTCCTTTATGCTTGGCGTTGTGTCTTAAGCGCCAGTAATCGACATAGCTGCTGCCTTTCGGATTTGGCGACCAATCCTGATAGCAAAGGTCGCGCAAATCATGAATATAAGCGCCCTCGCCATGAACGATTTCGCCCAAAAGACCTTTTCTCACGAGGCTTAAACAGAGCATTTCAGCTTCGCCGTAACAGCAGTTTTCAAGCTGCATACAATGGCGACGCGTACGCTCAGACGTCTCAACCAAAGCCCAGCAATCTTCTACCGTGAACGCGGATGGAACTTCAACCATCACGTGCTTACCATGCTCCATCGCATAAAGAGCGATCGGCACATGCATATCCCAGCCCGTCGTATTGTAGACGACATCAATATCGCTATCGCAAAGAGCCTTCCACCCTTCCGTGCCTGTGTACTCCTTGGCGACAGGGCGATTGTTTTTCTTAAGCCACTCGTTCTGGACGGCTACGCGCTCCGGATAAATATCGCAAAGAGCCGCAACTTCCACGCCCGGGATGTTGGCAAGACGGTGCACAGCACCAGGCCCGCGCATACCAAGGCCGACTACGCCAACGCGCACGCGCTTTAACTTAGGAGCCGCAAACCCCTGCATATTAGCGGGCACATCCGTCAATTTGAAAGAGGAGGCCATTCCTTCTGCAGCAACGGCGGCAACGCCCATCCAAGCTGTACCTTTAAGAAAATCTCTGCGATTTGAGCTCATTTTGAAATATCCTTATTTTAGAACCACCTTATATCAGACTCCACCGCGACCGCGAAGCGTGCCGTGGCTAAGGAAGCCGTCATACTTCCTGACAAGAAGATGCGACTCCATTATGCGAAGCGTATCAAGGGCGACACCAACAATAATAAGAAGCGAAGTTCCGCCGAAGAACGAAGCGATATCCCACGGAATGTTCATCCAGCCCATAAGGAGCATCGGGATAAGCGCAACGACCAAAAGCCCGGTACCGCCGATCAAAGTGATCTTCGTCATCATGTCGTCAAGATATTCCGCCGTAGCGCGACCGGGGCGGATGCCTGGCAGATAAGAGCCGTCTTTCTTGAGGTTCTCGGAAATGTCTATCGCATTGAACTGAGTAGCGACCCAGAAGAACGCAAAGAACATGATAAGCGCGGCATAGACGACCAAATGAAGAGTCGTAGGATTCGAGAGATTCTGCGCGAAACGGTAGAGAGCTCCCGAAAAACCTGTAGATGTAGCGTCTGTAACCTTCATGATGAGCGCGCTCGGAATCTGAATAAGCGGCTGAGCGAAGATGATAGGCATAACGCCCGTATAGTTAACGCGAAGCGGCATAAAGGTCTGCTGCATACCGTAGGTATTGCCGCCGCCGACACTGCGACGGGTTGTATGAATGGCAACCTTTCTAACGCCCTGGGTAAGAAGAACGGTTCCCATAACAACGAGCAGGAAGAAGATTACGAGGATGGGCAACTCTGCAATAGGAGCAGAGGCTTGAACACCAGCAAGACCAAAATAGCGCTCCCACGCCTGAATAAGGGCCTGCGGGAGGCGAGAGGTGATATTGATCATGATGATCAACGACGCGCCGTTGCCGATGCCGAAGGAAGTTATCTGATCTGCAATCCACATAACGAAGAGAGAAGCCGTCGTCATGCCGATTACAGTCATAAGATGAAACCCGATGCCGGGGTTCGTGACAATCTCAACGCCGGCAAATGCGGGACCAAGAGCGCCCGGATGGCTAAGCATCGTCGCGATGCCCCACGACTGGACAACGCAAAGCACAATCGTGAGATAGCGAGTAATCTGCGCCAACTGCTGACGGCCGCTCTCGCCTTCTTTCTTAAGCTTCTCAAGCGATGGGATGACCGAGCCGAGAAGCTGAATCACGATTGACGCCGAGATATAAGGCCAAATGGACAAGAAGCCTATCGCGCACTGACCGAGAGCGCCGCCTGTGAAAACCTCAAACCAATCGAGAAGGCCGCCGCCCGACGAACTTTCTTTCGCGATTTCGATGACACGCTGAAGAGCCTGCCAATCAACACCAGGCGTTGGTATCTGAGAAACCAAACGACACACGAAAACGAGCCCGAGTGTAATCAATATTTTCTTACGAAGTTCAGGAATGCGGAATGCATTCGAAAAACCCTTCATCATTGCCATAATTTTATCTTCTCCTTCTTTTGGAAATTTTATCTGCTTATTTTACCATATCGCCGTGACAATCGCAAGCAACCTGGAGCCACAACAAAAACTTCTATCCTTTGCCACTCAAGATGAGCACTCGACGGCAGTTCCTGTAGACTGCAAGAGGAGCACCGAACATATCTGGCGCGGCGGCAAACCCGTCAGCGTCGCGAGCGCGGCACAGTAGGCGTTCATCTGAGGCGCATACGTGCGGCACATCCGCCGTTCAAATACCTCGGTTGATTCGCCTGATTTCAGAGCATTCGTCTTAAAATCATAGATTATGGCCTTTCGTCCTTCTCCCTCGCCTGTGAAAACGACGCGATCAAACTGGCCTGACTCCCACTCGCCCTTACCTACCCCTTCGCGATAAATTTCATAACTCTTCTCGCGCCAAAGCGTCGCCGTAGGGCTGGGCTTAATAAACGCAACATGAAATGCCTTCGGCAAAGCGGCAAGCGTCTCTTCGTCAGCCCATTCGATCTGCTCATATTGCCCGTGGATCTCCAAGCCCTTTTTCGCCGCCTCTCCCGCTCTCTCGGAGAAAAGATGCGACACGGGCACAGCGAAATCACGATGACCAAACGAGGACGGAGAGAGACGCTCAACCGTTTCAACCAGCTCTTCGTGATGCCATGATTGACACTCGGCGCGGCCATCTTTCCCGCCTATATCAAAATCTGGCTTATCCTTCGCCATAAACTTCGGCTCGGCGCCCTGCTCAAAAATGATCTCATATCCGTTTGCTGACGGGGGTCTTTTGAAGTACGCAACCGCCGATACGATGACATCTCGGAAAAAAGGCTTCGCCTCATCACGCTCCACCAAAGGCACGATAACGTACATTGCCTTGCGAGCGCGCGTCAAAGCGACATACCACGTACGGATATTCGATAGAAGGCTCTCATCCGACATCTCGCTTAGCGCCTTCGCGGTTTCCGGATTAAGCGACGCCTCATCTGCCGACAGATGCGGCAGCACCCAGTCGCCTTCGGTGGCATAAAGAAGCCCTTGACTACCAGAATCCGCAAGCCACTTCGTTGTGCCTTCGGCAAGAGGAACAATTACATGATCTAGCGTCAATCCCTTTGAGCGGTGAATAGTAAGAATTCTCACCACGTCCGAAGACGTTCCCTGCTCACGCTTTGACGACGCGGCGAGAAACGCCTCGAACCCGTCTATCGAGAATCTGCTAGCGTTACGTTGTTCATATGCGACCGCCACTGCGACCATTTCGCGAAGCCGTTGCTTCGAGAGAGGATCAAGCCCCGCCGAATCCTCCGAGAGCGCCTGAGAATACTTCTGAAGCGTACGCGAAAGCCCCTGATGTGAAAGGCTTGCAGCCACGATGCTCGATACGCAAGCCGCCGAAAGTTCTTCACCCTGCTTGCGTGGGAATAAAGTCGAACAAATCGGAAAGAGCTGGCTTATCGTTTTCCAGGCGAAAGTATCCGCCGGATGTTCCGAAAGGCGAAGTAAATCAATAAGCGCATTCACAACCGGCACATCCGAAACTGCGCTCAATCCTTCCCACACGACCCTGAAACCCTTTGAGCGCAAATATTCCGCGACCTCATTCCCATCATCGTTTGTCCGAACGAGAATGCCGACAGACTCGTCGCTGCCAGCAGCCCTATGTTGCGACCAGATACGCTTCAACTCCTCCTCAAGCGCCGGCAGGAGCGCTTTCATATTTCCCTTGCCCTCCGGATCGGAAACGCCCAACACCTTGACGTAGTCACCTGCTTTAGGAAGGCCGTCCTTGAACACCGGCTCATGCACCTTCCAGCAGTCATCTGAAAGCCACCGTTCGATCGCCTTGACGCGTTCGGATGGCAGAACTCCGCTCGTGCGAAGACTCTTCTTCCCGAATACGGCGTTAATAAAATCGCAGATATTCTTCTCGTAGCGATACGATGTATTGAGATCGTCTATTTTTCCAAACTCACTGTCAGTAAAAGCACCCCATGACATCATCTCCATGAACGGCCCATCGTTCCCGCCGCGCCAGGTGTAGATAGACTGTTTGAGATCGCCAACGGTCATCACTGTCCGCCCACCGCCAGAAGTGGCCGCCTCCTGGACCAGCGATTTAAGACACGCCCACTGAAGCTCGCTCGTATCCTGAAACTCGTCCAGCGCCCAATGATCAAACTTCTCATCGAAACGGTACTCAAGATTCGCAAGGGCAAACGCCTTCTCGGAATCTTCCCTGTCAGCTGAAAAATTAGTAAAGTCCGAAAAAGTCAGCTTGCCCTTTCTGCGCGAATTGCGGTTGTACACATCTTCGACGAATCCGACGAAATCGATTTTAGCCTTGACCTGTTTCAGAAGGTACATCACGCGCAGGTTGAACATGTGCTGCACCGCAGAGCGAATTGCTTGTGCGCCGTCTTTACCGCAGTTAAAGACATAATGGATTTTGTAAAAATCATATTCGTAGGAATCAGCATCAGCGTTATGCACGAAATGCAGCATCAATTTTTTGACGCCGTCTGCTACGTCAAAAACGCCTGAACTTCCATCATACGACCTGCATCTTTCAGCAAACTGCTTTTCATACGAAACGGCATTCTTTCGCTTAATCTCGCAGAACGGCAAACCCGACAAGTCTGGACATTCGCTATTTACGGGAACGCCGAGCGCTGCAAGCATAGACCCCACCGTCCAGCTCCTGCAATCTGGACGACGTTCGTAGAACTTACGCCATGACTTCAACATCGACGCGATCTTATACTCGAGTACGCGCGGCAGGTTGCCATCTCGTGCGGCAGCAAAGACCTTGATGAAGTCTTCTGTCTTCTCGGTACCTTGCAAAATGACACGAAGAGCATCCTGTACAGCCTCGCCTTCTCCAGCAGCATCTAGAACCTCCACCGCGTGTTGAAAGCCCATTTCCAGCGGAAAGTTGCGAACCATTCGCAATATGAAGCTGTCGAGCGTCGCAATCGTCCCCAGATGCTGGGTATCTATTAAACTGCGCAGCAAGGACGCGAACTCTGCCTTATTCCACGACTTAGGGGTTTTAGAAGCCTTACTTATCTCCTCCGACTCCTTCTTCGCGTTTTTCTCCGATTCTGCCGCCTTCCAAAGTCTTTCCAGTATCTTCGTGTAGATTTCCTGTGCGGCGGCACGAGAGAAAGTCAAGGCAACTATCTTGGCAGGATCGACATTGCCGAGGAGCATCAGCTGCAAATACCGCGTTGCAAGCGCATAAGTCTTACCTGTTCCCGCCGACGCCCTGATAAGCAAATTTCCCTCACGCATTCTTAAGCCCCTTCAATTTTGTCTCTTGCTTTTTCAGCCAGTCACAGGCGTTATCTCCATCTCCAAAATCTCGCTCAGGCGAAAATGTAAATATCCGCCCCATGTCATAGAGCTTTCCACCTTCATCGGCACGCGCCGGCCAGAAAATATTGGCCTTAATCCGTTCTATGGCAACACGCGCCGTCTTAAGCGAAAGATCAACATAATCCTTCACGGGAAGAACTTCAACCTTATCCTCTGAGAAAACCAAATAGTCGTATTCCGTAATCGGGCCGTTGAACCGTTCTGGGAACTGCGCCTTTAAGCACGCGCCATAAAGCGCAAGCTGCACCGTCAGCATCCGCACGGGTTTATTTCTTTCAAGCATAGTCGGAAGATGCAGACGTTCAGCGAAGCTAATCTGCCTTGCCGAGCCAGTTCTAACATGTATCCGTTTCGCACTCTCAAAATCATCCCATGTCTTGTAATCAATAATGCGAAACTCCTTACTGCCATCAGAACAAATTCGGTAGTCGACGCGATCGACAAAACCTTTGATTGAAACGTCCAAATCCTTGAACGGCTTTGCAAAGTAAGGTATCTCCGTCCCTTCGACACGCCAGCCTTCTTGCACCCAGTTAGCCTGTATCGCCGCAAAGCGCATAAGCCGTTCTCGCGCCGACTGCAATTGAAGAGAGATATTCACCGTAGGACGCGAACCAAACTGTTTAATCTCCTCATCAATTATCGTATCAAGTGCAACTCTAATGGACGCTTCATCCGCCAGTGGATTATCCTTTTGCTTCTTCGCAAAAAGTTCCAGCACGCGATGAACGAAAGTGCCGTAGTCATTGAACCCCAGCTCCTTCTTCTCCTCATAGCGATCCCCCATGCCCAGTCCATATTTAAGAAGATACTCTAAGGGAGAATTCAGATATGTATCAATCGCCGAAGGCGAAAGGTACTGCCGATCATCTCTCTTCTTAAGCGCCACTTCATCCGGAAGCCGCAAGCGCCATGCGTCTGAAATCTTTCGCGGCGGCGTCAACGCGGTTTCGCCAGCATCGCCGAAAAGACTTTTGACACGCAAAGAGAGCGCCTCGTCGGAACACAGAAAAAGAAGTCGGCTCGCTCGGCAGATGTCGCCCTTTGCGTTCGTACGCGCGACGTATGCGCGAACAGCATGCGGCGCATGGGAGCCAACAAGCTCCTGAAGAAGCCATGAGTCACGCGCAAGACGAGTCTCGTTCGACGTAAGGCCAAGCGCAACTCGCAGCTCATTCGGAAGAAACGCGTGCCCAACTACCGAATCAGGCACCGAGCCTTCATGAAGGCCCGCTAAAGCAATCTTGTCGCCGAGACTCCACACAAGCTCAAGCCACCCTTCTGTTCTTACCACATCAGACTCCTCGCACTCAAGCGAATACGAGGCTGAACCCAAAAGACGTCGCGCCAGCGCGATCCAACTTTCGTCTGAAAACCCCAACTTACAGATACTCTCGCTTGAAAGCATCGCGAACACATTTTGAACACAATCCACAGCCTGCGAAAACTCCTTATCCGAACGAGATGCTCCGAGAGATTTTTGGGAAAAGATGCGCCCAAGCATGTCACGCAGGTAGTCAACGAGCGGTCGGTCTTTTCGCGACTCCTCAATCCAAGAAATGAACGCGTTACCGCAGCCAACAAAGGCTGCGACCGCCTCCTTGCCGTGTTCAAGCCGCGGACACACAAGCTTCCCTTCTATAAAGGTCGGCAGAACTGCATTCTGATAGACATCAAGCCCCTGCAACACCTTCGAGCGGCTGGTCGCCAATCCTGCGGACTTTAGCGCAAGAAGAACATCGTCCGAGCGCATCAGCGCGGCAAAAGCTGCCCACGGCATCCCCATAGTCTGGGGACGCCAGAGCGCCAGCAAATCCCCGATGAGAACACCCAACGAAGAGACGGCCAATCTATTTCGTTCAGGATTTTGAATCGTGTACCCACTGTTGAGGAAAGCCGCTGAAATCACGGTAAAGAGCTCGGAATCACAAAGACCCAGCGTAGGCAATTTCATGCCAGAACCTTGCGTCGGAAAGTCATTCACCAAGCGGTCCGCGAGCATCCTATCATCTGGCAGACTAACAATGTCTTCAGCGCCGAGACCAGAAACTACTGGATGCGCTTCCCCCGTCCAACATTCACCCTTCGGGCATCCCCACTCGTCGAAACGGTTTCGGTCAGATTCCGCACAATGAAGAAGCGTCGTAATTTTCACTTTCTTTGCGTACTGCGCCAACACGTCATGCAGTACAAGAACTGGATCTGCCAAGGCAGGGAGGACAATCTCGCGTATTTCGGGATCGAGCTTCACGGCGGATTTTTTGGCGAGCGCGACGGAAGCGACCTGAAGACGCAGACCATGCTCCCTTAGAAAGTCAAAGAATTCCGCTTCAAAAGACGCCAGCTCCTCCCATCGCGCCTGATCTTCTCCCAACGCCGATTCCAGCACGCGAGACGCCGCCTCGTTCGCAGGCACATCCCGCATCAAGAGCCCTTTCCCAGCGAGAACGCGCCAAATGCCCAACATCTGGTCAAGAAGCGCGAACCCAGCATCTGAATCCACTATCGCCTGTAAATCCGTCGTTTCCTCCGCGCGCTGAAAAAGATGCGGCCAGGTCGTTAAGGCGTCATTTCTCTTTTTCGCAAGAAAGCGCATGAACAACGCGGCGACTTCCGCCTCATTCGCTTCGCGCAGCGACTGATCGGACGGAACAACGAGATGGAACGGTTGAACAACACGCGGCGGCAGAATTCCTCCCCAACCGTTTTCCAAGGTCTTCTTCGCAAGGGCAAGGCGCAGATTTCTTCCACTCTGCGCCGTCGGCACGAGAACCATCAAATGCGCGAGCGAACGCGCCCCCGAAGGATCGCGTTCAACCTTTGCAAACAGCCAGTCGACAACCTCATCGACTAGCTTCCGCTCAGGCTTCAAAAATTCAGTCAATACTCCGTAATTCATTTCATTTTCAATCTTTAAATCTTAGTGGCATTATTATACCAAATCTCAATTATTTAATCCGACAATATTTCTGAATAAGTAGTATTGTTACGGTCAAAACGCCGGGCGTTGCTTGACGATAAGACAAAAAATTAGATATACTGTCTTCAGTTTCCGTGAACCGTAACGAACTGTAACTTTAACTCCTATCACGTATACACGCATATCCAATGAAAACGAAATTGTTTTTTCTTTATTCCCTGCTTTCTCTGATAGCCTTTTCTGCGCCCAAACAGCCGGTTAAAATTATATCCGTAGGTTCCCGCCTGCCGAAAATCAGCGAACTGGAAGACAATATTACGCATTACGAGAAAATAGCCCCATTCGACGGAATTATGATCCACGCGGGCTTCAGCGACGTATTCAGAAAGACAAAATTCTCCGATCGCGATATCGCATCGGCTCAAGCTATAGCCGGCCGCTACAGAGACATTCCGTTTAAAAAATGGAAATACAATTTTCTTGGAGTTCTTATCGACCAGCATAAACCCGACTGGTTTGACGATGATTACTGGAAGGCCGTCGCCTACAACTGGTCGCTGGCCGCAAAGCAGGCAAAGAACCTGAAGATGGTCGGAATCTGTTTTGACCCTGAAGGATACGGCGTATACCCCGTCAACAGTTATTGGAAAAGCGCATGGTGGGTTAAAGGCGGCGGAAAACTGAAAGGCGGCGCAGTTCAACCTCCAGACTTGCAGCACACACAAGAAGAATACCTCAAAATCGCCCGTAAAAGAGGCAGGCAAGTTGGCGAAGGCATTTTCAAAGCCTACCCCGAGATCACTTTGTGGGGCTTTTATCTATGGAGTTTCGGCGTTGATATGATGGGCGCTTTCTGCAACGGAATTCTTGAAGTCATGCCTGAGAAAGCAAGGCTTGTCGACGGAGACGAATGGGTAAGTTATTGCGCGAAAAACGAAGCCGCTTACGAACGTATGGAAAGGCGCAATAAATCAGGCTGCGGAATGCTTGATAAAAAGCTTTCCCAAAAACACAACAAACAAGGCGGCCTTGCGCCGGCCTTCTACCTTGATGCGTACGCCTGGCCGGATAATAGCGGCTGCCTTACGCCTACAATAAACAATGAAAAATCAAAGGCGCGGTTTTTCAGGAACAATTTCAAAGAAGCCAAGCGAAAGGCCAACGGCGGACATATATGGATTTACGGCGAAAAGAACACCTGGTTTACGCCGCCGCCTCATAAATTAGCGAAAGGACAAAAGCCCATCCCTTCTTGGGAAGAGGTGATTCCGGGGATATCCAAAGAAATTTTCGGCGATAAAATCGAAGAGGACAAAAAGCAGAAAAAAAAATAGAACTCGCCAGCAGAAATAACCTGTTTTATCGGCGTTACTTAAGAATAACTTCTGGAATTGCATAATATTACCTCACTTTCTTTTGTCTCCCCGAAGACGGCGGAATGATACATATTTTTCAACGGCAATACAAGTTATAAGTCCAAGAAAGGAAGATACGAGTTCAAGGTCAGGGCTAGAGGTAGAGGATAGCGATAGCGGTAGATATGAAAGAATATACATCCGCTCTACATCTACACCTAAACACTACACCTACAACTCTTCCCTATTCCACATTGAAAATTGGCATTGGCAACACTTTCACATCTTGTCCACCGTAGCCTTGGCGAAGGTGGATGGCAACATTTCTCATCATCCACAAATCAACACTCATCTCCACAAATCTGATTTGTGAAACACATTCACCTCCACACCAACTCCTCCACTCATCAACTCCTACACAATTTCAACAGCAATCGGCATAGCTAAGTGAAATGTTTTTTATTTTTTGTAAAAAGTTTTCAATTACCACAACAAATTATGCTATAATACCCCTAAATTATGCAATAGAGGTAAATTATGTTAATAAAAAGAAATCATTACAAAAAATGGCTTGATGAGTTTCGCGGTAAAAACCTTGTCAAGGTATTGACTGGACTTAGACGTGCAGGTAAGTCAACAATACTTGAAATGTATATGTCTTCTCTGATAGATGAAGGTGTGAATGCGTCGCAAATTATCAGCATAAATTTTGAGCAACTAGAATTTGCTGAACTAACAGACCCTATCAAACTTCATAACAAGATACTTTCTTCCCTTGTTTCCAACAAGACCACGTATGTTTTTCTTGATGAAATTCAACATGTCAAAGATTACGAAAAGGTAATAGACAGTTTATATATTCGACAAGGTTTGGATTTGTATATAACGGGCTCTACTGCAGACCTACTTTCCTCCGAGATTGCTTCAAGATTGACAGGCAGATATGTAGAAATAAATGTTTTGCCATTATCATTCCATGAATATGCCATAGGTAAAAACCTGACTGACGGCAATTCCAAGCACTTATTCATGAGTTACCTCTCTTATGGCGGATTGCCTGGCGCTTTAGAGTTTAATGACAATTCAAGCGCACAGCGTGAATATATTGAGTCGGTATTCAAAACCATTATCGAAAAGGACGTCCTAAAATCCAATGAACGAG
>CAJGDE010000028.1 GCA_904502135.1 Kiritimatiellia bacterium | reverse complement strand
ATAACACAGTTGTTTTGCCCCATTACAGTCAGCCATTCATCCTTGGTCTCCGCTGAAAGATAGACCTTTGGCCAGAGAGTCGCAATAGTGTCATCCTTATTCTGCTTTTTACGGCAATTCCCGACGGCACTGCGCCCGAAGGACGAAGGAACCCGAGAAGATAAATAAATCTCCGCTCCCTCATTTAAGTTTAAAAAAGCCTCCTCACGCATCTCGTCTATCGGCGTTTTGAAGATTACTTTTGTAATATTTGTGCAATCCTTAAAACATTTATTAGGAACAATATTCATATCTATCTGCGGAAGGCTCCAAACAAGTTCCCCTTCGATGCCAGTACATCCCGAAAAAATTTCAGACCTCTGATTTGTTTGTGAATTTCCAAGACGCTTAAGTTCCTTATGCAACATTTTTGTCACGAATTCCATATCGATTTTCGGGCAATTTGAAAATGCCCAACGACCAATACTCTCCACCTTAGAATCTGTTACGAGATTGGTAAAATTGCCACAATTCTGAAAGGCGGATTCTCCTATCTCCTTTACATTCGGCGCTACCACTTCACCCACTAACGTACCACTAAACATTCCTTTGTGAACAGAAGTCATATCGGGCAAATGAAAAACGCCATCTAATTTGATGCAACCCTTGAAAATTTCCGAAATATCACCGGTACTAACTAATGTACGAGGATAAAAATCTACCAATGAAATGCAGTCCTTAAAAATCGAACTCCCCTTTTGAATTTTAAGCTCTGAACTAAATTGTACTTTTCGCAAATTTGAAGCACCAAAAAACTGCTTTCCAACCCCTTGATGACCAATCGATATACAATCTGGAGCAATGAACTCAGTAATTAATTTAAGATGATCTTCTGTCATAGGAGAGTTCGAGCAATTATTAACTCTACCTCGTACAAATTCAACAACTTTGTAGCTTATCCCCTCCTGCCCTGTAATACCAGAGGTAAAATCAATCGGACACGGCTCAGTTGCTCTACATTCAAATCCTTCCAACGTGCAATCAATAGACAGGCCCTTCGTGCCATCATTTCTATCCTTGCACGTAACACCGAACGACCAATTGTCATCGCTAAGAACCCCCACTTCAACGCCCTTGTCATTCGTTCCCGTCGTGGTATACACCCAACCGGCGTTTACCGTCAATCCCATCGCCGCGACCAATGCCGCAAGAATGAATCTATTTTTCAATTTCATCGGTTTATCCGTTCTTTTAGATTATTAAATTACAACTGAGATCATTGAAAACGCACTGCCGCTTATAATTGCAGCCGACATGATACAAGACAAAGGCTACGGTTCATGGCTGAAAACATCCTATCTTACCGTGTGATTGTCATCATAACGTTCGTGGGCGGATGTTCTCATTTAGCGGTGCAGAATTTCATCTGTACGAGCCAGCGCCAGATCATTTCTTTCCACTCGGCAGCGGGCGTTCCCGGTTCGGCCTTCGACCAAAGGTCATGTCCGCGAGTCGCCAAGATATGCATTTCAACGGGGACTTTCATCGCATGGAGTTTCTCGTACATGCGGATACTGGCCATCGGCGTATGGTGATCGGCATCGCCATGCATCAGAAAGACGGGAGGAATTGTTCCTTCGAACTTGAATTCATCATTAGGCTTGGGATACTTGGGATTCCTTAAGACATACGCCGGGAAACATGCAACTACCCAATTGATATTGCACGGCAAGTTATCAATTTCGTCAATACCCTCATACTTCTTCGTCTCGGAAGATACCGCCATCAAAAGCGCCTGATGAGCGGCGGCGGAAAAGCCGTAAAAGCCGATTTTATCCGGGCTGACGCCATGCTTCGCCGCCCCGCCGCGAACAAGCCGTACCGCACGCTGGGCATCCTGCCATGCGGCGGTAAAGTAGGCTTTTTTCTTTGATCTCCCCGTGCGGTAGTGAAGACGCACAACCGTCAATCCTTTTTCAAGAAGCCAATCTTTGAAAAGACCAGACCCGTTGCCTTCGGGGGTCCAGGCGCAACGATTATACCCGCCGCCGCACGAAAGGATCATCACCGCATCGGTCGTCTTGTTGGACGGAATGAACCATTCGATAAATGGCTCGTTGTACTGATGCTCTTCCATATCCGGAACCTTGCCCTTCGGCCAAAGGTAAATGCGCTCGCCAACCGGTTCGCCGGCACGCGGATCGACCTTCGGCGCCTCTGCGGCGACCGTCGTTGCCGAAAGAACGCAAGCGCCAAGGACCATCATCACTCTATTCATTTCTTATTCTCCGAATTTCGTTATTTTCAGATTTTCAGCGCCCACGACGGGAAACTCCCCGTCGCCCCACGGCTGATGCCATTTGAGATAGCCGCGAAAACGGTTCTCGGGATCGTTGACCGCCGTCACGAGCCGGGAGACGACCGGCAGATGGTGGCGGCCGCTCTCATAGTTGATGGAGCCGATTTCCACATTGCACGGCGAGCGGCCGTGACCGAAGAGGTTGGTCGTCGTCGTCGAGAGAATGACGCGGTTATGCTGGGCGACGATGTGCCCGATGGTCGAGAGATGCGTCGCGTCGTGAAAGACGACGCCCTCCTCGCAATTGTGCACATAAAGATAATTGGCGACAACATGCTCGCCGAGAACAATGCCGTAGCGAAAGCCCTGCACGGCGACGTTGTCGATGACCTGATTGTCGTTCTGATCGCCCGACATCATAAGTCCCACCGTATGGCAGGGGTTCGGCTGGAGCGATTTCCCGAGAAGCGTGTCGCCGACATTGTCATCAAGGCAGAACTGCGAATCGCGCACGATCGCGCGCGAGGAATTCTGGAGATTCACGCATCCGCCGCGCGGGTACATCACCTCCTTGTCGAGATGCGCGCGGAATTCGAGATTCCGAATCGAGACGAGCGAAACGGAGAACTTCCCGCGGCAGCTGTTGCCCTCAACCGTTGAGAGAATCGTCCAGGGGCGGGCGGTGGGGTCACGCTCCTCGGGCGGCGTCCAGTCGGAAAAAAGACACGTATTGGGCATTCGCATCGTACCGAAACGCGTCGGCGTGTAGTTATTCTTCACCGCGTCCATCGGGCGCACCTGATAGGAATAGAGAAGCTTGCAGGGCATTTCGCCCTCAAAGGCGATGTTAAGACCGCTCTTCGGCGGAATCACAAGCTGCCCGCGGCAGGGTTTGCCGTCGACAAACTCTTTCGCCGGCCGCGCAATGCGGTAGCCGTTCGGCGCATAGGGGAAAATGATTTTCCCGCCGCCTTGTGCGGCCACCGCGTCGATAGCGGCCTGAATGGCCGCCGTATCGTCGGAGACGCCGTCGCCCTTCGCGCCGAAATCGCGCACATTGACAGCGGCCTCCGCCGTCAGCGCGACGGCGAACAGCGCAACAGCAATCACTAAAACATTTTTCATTTTTCCTCCTCCTCTTTACTCATCCCTCGTACCTTCTCCCTCACCTGACAACAATGCTAAAACCCGTCTTGCGCGTCCCCTTCACTGCGGCGGACGAAGTATAGCCCGTCTCAACCGGGAAGGCGGCCTCGGGAATATCGTTCCCCTCACTATCGGTTGCAAGAAAACCATTTGCGCCTTTCGAAGGATAGAATTTATTTTCCACCTGATCCCACAGTCCTGCCGTACCTTCTTCATTTACAGACGGATAAAACCTGCGCTTATACGCGCCGTCTTCAAAAATGGATGCGCCATAAAGAAGTCCTGATTTCATGATACCGCCAGGAATAACTTCGCTTGCCTCTTTTTTACTGGCAGCAAAGACATAGAGCGGCATGGTCGCTTGATCGACACCCGCATGACTTTTATTTCCCGTTTTCGAAGAACTACCTGCCGTTATTTTAATTCCTTTAGTCTTTATGGTTATACGCGACAACGCATTAACATTATCGAAATTATTCGCCCATGTAGTTATTCCATTAATGTTATAATAAAGTTGAAGTTTTGTACTAGTGCCGGTCGTCACGATGCCATACTCTGTTCCGGTGGAATAGACGCCATAATAACTACCTGATGGTTCAGACGTTTGAAAATCAAGTTTAATCTCGGTATTCGGCGTAACAAAATAACCCGTGTCAACATACGCTTCGCCTGCGGAGCGTATGTACTCAAGCGCTTTCGAAGCGGTTGGACGCCAGGCGGTCGCAAGAAAAGGACGGTAATATTGTTGAGGATCCAATCCGCCTTCAAAAATAAATGACTTTGACGTTTCATTCGGCCGTAGCGCACCAATGCGCTTTAGATTCGGCCAATCTTCCATGTTTTCGCCGTAGTCAATCTCACCCCACGCTAAATAAAGAATATCAACATCGCCGCTTGATCCGGCTGTAAAGGTCACTCGGCCGCGCGTAGTACCGTCCTCTCTGCGGATAAACGACAGCCCGCTAACACGGCGTGTTGAAATCATTTCGCAGTGAGAGACTGAAATTTGATTGTCGCGCGGGATAATGACATCGTTGACCTGCTTGTTGAACGATACCTCTTCGTACGAAACGTCCTGCGCATCTGTCGTCAAGAAAGCATTTGCGCCGGATGAGGGATAAAATTTATCATCGATCGCATCCCAAAGACCGGCAACGCCGTCTTTCACCGCCGGATACATCTTCCGAACATAATTAAGGCCTTCCTTTATTGAGGCAGAATAAATAACACCGGCTGGCAGAATTCCACTGACACCCTTAGAACCCTTGGCGCCAAAAAGCGTAAGAGTATATTGCGAATTTTCTGTTGCGCCGTTGAACGGAAAGTCCAGATGTAAATCATGAGTATCTTTAACAAAATGAACGCTCCGTATTGAGGGTGTCAGCGTGATTTTCGTTCGCCCGCTTGTCGGTTGGATGGTTTTACCTCCCGGAGGACAGATTGCAGCCCGAATAGTATCATTATCTGGGCCGCACCCAATATAACAGTTGCCGTAGAGCCACACAAAAGCTCGCATGGACAAGTAAACCCCATCTGAATAGGTGCCTAAAAAATTACGGTATTTATACGTGTTATTATCTCCGGAGCCAGTATAACCCAAAACATTAAAATCCAAAAAGACTTCACATTTCGGGGTGCAGAGATGTCCCGTATCAATATAAGCGCTCCCGGCAGAGCGAATGGCGGAAATGAGCTTAATATCGTCCCCTGTCCGCGCAGGCCGGGCGAAAAAGGCTCTAAACGCATTCGTCCGTCTCACACCGGAAGGGAGACTCACAACCGCCTCGGTCGCTTCTGGATCAATCGGATCGACGCGAACGGTGTTGGCATTGGGCCAGTCGTGCAGATTCGTGCCATGATCGACAAAATCCCAAACGACATAAAGCGCATAATCGGCGCCGGCAGTGCCCTTTTCGAATTTCACCTTCGCCTGCAAACCGCTGTTTGCGTCGTGCAGAAAAGAGAGATCTGTAATCTTTCGCGCAAAGGAAGCCGGCGATACGAAAACCGTCATGCCTAAAACAGCAATAATTGAATTCAATTTTATTTTCATATTACAACCTCCTTTAGTCAGATTTTTACTTTCGGCCCCATGTCTTCTCCCGGAGACATTCCGCCGGCCAAACGGGGAGAGGCTCGCCGATTTTATAAACCTTAAAATCTTTGTATTCGTAGTAGCCGACCTTTGCACCGACTTCAGCTGAAATATCAAAGTACATTTCATCGGCTCCTTCCGGCACACGAACAACGATCTCGCCCGAACGCCAGACATTGTCTTTGCGCTCCTGACGCATGGCGAGCGATTGAACACGCCCGGGGACATTCGTCCCGGCTCCGCGGAAGCAAACCTTGTTCAACGCCCAGCCGCCGCCGCGACGCTTCATCGAAAGCCCGACGCTGTAAAGTTCACCGGGCTTTACTCCTTTGACGGAAAGCGGCTCTTGAGGACGCTTCACCGGACGCGTTGAATAATACCAGCGCTTGTCGAATTTCTTCTTAATCTGCGTCCTGCACCCTGACTTGGCGACGAGCGCTCTGCGCTTTGAAAATTCCGACTTCGCCCAACTTGGCACGGCCACAGACCCTAAAACGAGCTGCCTTACATTGGTTGAACCTGAAATACCGCCATCGAGGAGCGTCGACACCTGAGGCGCCACGACACCCGTCATTTTCTCGACCCTCATGAGTTTACCGAGGCGCGTGACGAGATAGCCCGTATCGTCTTTGACGCTCATCAGATCAAGCACACCTTCGCCGACGGTCTTTTCATTGTTGCCGCGCACGGTCATCATCTTCCACTTTTTATCGACTTGGGCGGAAAGAAGCCAGGTGCCGTTGGAAAGCGTCTTGTTTTTCTCGTCATACACCCACTTGCCTGCCTTGGCTTTTTCGGGAACGACCGGATCGAGAGCATCCGAGACGACCAAATTCCAGACTCTCGCATCCTCTCCACACTTAAGGTTGGCAGCCGCCTCAATATACATTGCATCCGCGCCTTCAGGAACGACGACAACCCCATAAGCCGACACCGAACGCTGCTTCGGAGTTACGCCTCCTTCGGGCAACGGTATTTCAACCGCCTTGTCGCTCAAACGCTTATCGCCTTTCATCCAATAGACGCGAAGATGGGTGCGATAAATACTCTTCGGATCAGCATGCATCGATGAAATCGAACATTCGGCCGAAATCTGATACCTTTCGCCGCTCTTAAGGCCCTTTACATAACTGCTCTCGCCTTTCGCGCCGACAAATTCACGGTCGTTGCCGGGATTTTCCAAAATGACCGGCTTGAAATCGTTCGCGAGATTGACGAGTTTACCTTCAGCCTTAAGCTGAGCCTTGCGGCGTTCGGCAAGCCCCGTCGGATCTTTAACCATCATCATCGTTTCAGTCATGCCGGGAATCACCTCTTCCCATGTTTTCTGCTTTGAATAATGACCATTGCGCCAGTTGAAAAGCTTACCGTTGCGTTCAGCGTAAATCCATACATACTTCGACGAGGCGCGGAGCGACTGCCGGAGGTTGAGACGCAAATGCTCTAAGCGCGAACCGTTCACCGGCCCGTGGTACCAGCGGCTCGAAGGCTTGGCGCTCAGCGTGTACATATCGAGAAAATGCGTATTCGCGAAGTGGAACTGCGAGCGGAATTTGTCCATGTTCTCGGGCGCGACAAACGCCATTGCCCCTAATGACTGATTGATGAAAACATGAATAAACGTATTATCGAGCGACGAGCCCGAATACTGTTCGGCGCCGTCGACCGCACGCGACTGAGGGGTCATCGCATCGAGCATGCCGTTGTAATAATGCTGCGATAGCTCGGCAGAATCGTCGCAATAGTTGAGCGGGTACTGCTGGCTGCCGCCCTCCATCCACCATGAAAAGCGCTGGAAGAACCAGAGCGACCAGATTACCGCATCGGGAAATTCCTTAAAGACGCGCGTAAAGACTTCGCGGCCGCGCTGGCGCGCGAGGCGTGCGCACACGTCGAAAGGCGGATCTCGATCGGTATGGATATACTGCGGGGCGAGCTTGTATTCTTCAGGGTCGAGCATCAGCCCCTTCAGCCCCGCCTCCTTTGCGAGCCACGCGACATTCGCCATATTCTCGGCGTAGTTCGCCCACGCCTTGTCATCCGCCCAGTCTAGACGATTTGTCTTGTGTCCGGGCGTCTGCCAGAAAAGAAGAAAACTCTCTTTAAGGTTCGGCTTCTTGACAATCTCCTTCAAAATCGGGAGCTGATCCTTAATCGCATCGCGCGTCCACCGCTGGGTCGGATGCATGATCGTATGATGCTGTGCGGTCACGACCGTTCCTTCAGGTGTAATGGCGGGAATATCATGTAAAGCGATTGCAACGCCGTCAAGGTATGGCGCATGTTCGGCGAACTGATCTGCGTTGGCGAGAATATTCGAAGGCGTCGTATTGATAACGTCAAAGAGAAGCCCGACATACTTTTTCTGAATACCGCCTGGTGTCATGCCTACTTCGTTAGATGGTTGAGGCGGCAAATCGCCTTCTTCTCGAACTCCAACACCCATCGCAGAGGAAACAGCTATCATCAAGCAACCAGCAACACTAATTAAGGCAATGATTTTAACATTCATATCTGATTTATTCTCTCTTTTATTTTTTTTGTGATTATTGTGCTCGTGAGCACATCAGTATTGTACCCTTTCTTTTTTGAAAATGCAAGGGGTTGGCAACCAAAACATTCTTGTAATATACCTCCACTGAATCTCTTCAATCGTGTCTATAATCCATTTTTTTCAATAATCATGAAATAGGACGTTATAATCATGTTATTTTTCTTTTTTCAAAATGTGATATCATATAGACATGAAACTTTTGCCGTTATGCGCTGCTCTCGCCGCCGGCGAGGCATTATCCTTATGGCTCTGTCTTTCTTCAGCGACATGGCCTTTCTTTGCTATTGTTGCCGCTACGACATCTTCAATAGGCTTTGCCTACCAATGGCGCTTTTGGCCTGTATGTTCAATTTTTTTCTTTGGCTTTGCCATCGCGCTTTTTTCATCATGCGAAATCGAAAATACTCTTAGAACAAACCCTTGGATGCGAGAGCGACAACATTACAAAGCGCACGAAGATGAAATAATTGTCGTAAAAAGAATAAAATGCGATCTTTCAAAACGCATAGGCATAGGTCTTGAAAACCGTCCGCAAGCCGCAGCTCTCAACAAGGCCATCTTGCTCGGAGAGAAAGAAAAACTGCCCAAAAAGACGAAACAGGTTTTTATCGAATCTGGCACGATGCATCTTTTCGCCGTATCCGGTTTTCATGTGATGATCATAGCGCAAACGATTTTAATTCTTTTTCTTCTTCTCTTATGTCCTTATAACATAGCCCCCGTTTTTGCGATTCCCGTTCTGTGGTTGTATGTATTTGTTATTGGCTGCCCTCCTAGCGCAGTCAGAGCATCTACCATGGCCACATTTTATCTCGCCTCTACCGTATTCTACCGGAAATGCGATTCTCTTCGCGCATGGTGTCAGACATTTCTTTTGATACACATTTTTTCGCCGAGAATGATCATCAATATCGGAAGTCTCCTCTCCTTCTCAGTAATGCTGTCAATTCTTTTATGTCTCAGAGTAGCGCCTAAAAAATTCACTTCGGTTTATGTCACTTTTGCAGCCTGGGCCGCGGGAGTTCCGATAGCGGCAAGAGTCTTCGAGCGAATTACGCCTGGCGGTCTGATAGCCAATCTCATCACCATGCCGCTTGCCGGGATAAGCATTACAGGAGGCACTCTTGGCGCCCTTTCAAGTTACGTCTCAAAAACAATCGCCTCCCACCTGAACAATCTATCCGCTTTAGCCTGCGAAAACATGACATTGATTTCCGAGGCCGTCTCACGATTGCCTTTTTCGGATTACGAAATTCCCAAATGGTCCTTTACCGAATGCGCTCTATGGTATAGCGCAATGATCCTGTCGTACGTACTCGTATGCAAAATCAAACAGCGGCGCCGTTTAATCTGATGCGTGGGTCCAAAAGCGCGTAAAGAAGATCTGTAGCGAGATTGACAAACTGATAAACTATCGCGCCCAAAACGACAACGCTTCTTACAACGGCCATATCGGCGGAGTGAATCGCGTTTATCGAGACATTGCCCAAACCAGGAATACCGAAAAAGCTCTCAAGAAGAAGCGAACCCGTAAAAAGATACGGTATCGACAGCGATACATACGTAACGACCGGTATCAGGGCGTTGCGCAAAACGTGTCTTACCATTATTACGGATTGCGACAATTTCTTCGAACGGGCCGTCAGAACGTACGGCTTGTACATTTCATCCAGCAAGGCCATACGGAAGAATCTCACATCCGCGCCTAACGACGAAAATACACCTATGGCAACCGGCAACGCCAAATAAAACCACCCTTCATATCCCCACACCGGAAATACACCCAGCTTAAACGAGAGAAAAAACTGACCGGCGAGGACCCATACAACGTAATTGATGCTCATAAGGGCGGTGGAGAAAAAAAGAACAGCCTTGTCGAAGACACCGCCTCTATTGGCCGATGCGATCATCGCCAACATTAACGCCACGATTGTTCCGCCGAGAAGTATCGGCACGGTCAACGACAAGCTGGGCCCTACCCCGCGTTTAAGAATGTCGACTACAGGCTCATCGCTTTCTACCGAATACCCGAAATCGCCTTTGCAGATATCACATGCAAAATTAAAAAACTGAGTATCAAAAAAATCCTTTACGCCGGTCAGCGGCCCGAAAATAAGCGGTTTATCATATCCGTATTTACGATTGAACGCCTCGATAGTCTCTTTGGACGCATTCTTTCCCAAAACCGTCACGGCGGGAGAACCGCCCACGACATTAAAAAGAACAAACGTCAAAAGTACAATTCCGATTGTCGTCGGTATTGTCTCGAGAACGCGTCTTAAAGCATATTTCAGCATTGCGATGCAGCTTTAAGTTTCGCCGCCAACATCTCGGGGTCGCATAACTCCAATCTTTTCAATGCGCACTTCCAGCGGTAAGCGCCTGAACCGTTCGTGTCGTAGGGTCTATCGGCAAACAGCTCGTCAAAAGCTGCACGGCGATTTTGATAGGCGGCTTTCGTCTCGACGAGCTTCGCCTTGAAAGCGTCGACATAAGCCTTGACGAAGGAAGGATAGTCGCTGACTACATCACGGCGGGAGAGCGCAAATCGCGCATACGAACCGATCACGTCCTCAAATGCACCTTCGTAGTCCACAAAACTGCCCGCATGATCCGTAATGCGTATTTCATATGGAAGAGAGTCTTCGCCGATTTGAACGATTTCATAGTCGGTGTCAAACACAACTTCTTTCGTAAGAGAATTTCGCCTGCCGACAATCATATCCGTAGCGGCAGCCCCACCCATAAGCGCGGCGAACTTTGTCGCCCAGAGAGGGTTATGCAATTTTGCTACCGGGACTTTATCTGAGGCTAAGCCGTGCACATAGCCGCGCACGAAATACGCGGTTCTGAGCGACATTGAATTATATTTATTATCTCCGTGATACTGCTCGGTGAAATGGCCGAACCCCAAGCGCTTTGGAAGATTCATTCCAAGCTGCCTGCACATAAGACGGCGATCGAGAACATAATCCGAATACTCGTCGCTTTCGACAATTGCGCGCAAAAGATCTTTGCCCTCGTCAAGCCGTTCAGATACGCCCCATTTCTGAAGGCGGATCATCATCACTTTAATTTCGGCTGCCCCGTGCTCGCGATATTGCATGATATAAACATTGCCACGGCGGTTACCTTCAATGGGTTTGCGCGCAAGCGAGCGGGATATGCGGCCGATGTTGATGAAATCAAGGCTTCCGAAGAGACGGGTGGTGTTAAAGAGAAAACTTTTCACCCTTAGGTCGCATATGGCTTTAACTTCAGGCGACGGAGAATGAACCGCTTCATCATAAATTGAATCGAACACTACGCGGCCGTTTAATATCCTAAGCCCGGGCAACCACTCAATCTGCCTGTAAAATTCTGGCGAAATGCCGGATATGAGCTCCTGCTCCTCGGCGGCCGTTTCATTCGGGCGACGCGTTATCGCATGACACATGGCGTTGCGCCATTCAAAATTGTCTATCGTCTCGTCACGAAGATCAACCGGCATGGACATACGCCAGTCAAGATCGATCTTCATACAAAGCGCCCTTAAGGATTCGTCGTCATAGTCATCCGCATTGAGCGTTTTCAAAGCCTTCTTGATTTCCGGCGGCGTTGTAAGCGGAAACAGATCAATTTCATTCTGCCCAAGACGATTACGCTTGTTAAGGCCTTGGACAACTTCCTTTATCTGTCTGCGAAAAGCCACGTTATCAAGCTGCTCGACGTAGCTGTAGCCGGAAGCCGTTATGTACCTCGTGCCGCAAGAGCGGTTGTAATAGTAAATCGGCAGTTCGTCAATCGCCGTAATCGACGAGCGTATCTGCTGCGCCATGTCTTCCTGTGAAATCGGCTGACGCGCCATACGCCAGTTTTCCCCGCGTTCCATAAGCGCGCGCCGCACTTTCAACGCATTGGTGTTCAAGAAACGTATCAAACGTTTAGAAACAATCTTTTGCAATTCTTCATCCGCTCTGAGCGCAAGGTCCATTCTGTCGGGATCGGGCCTTATGAGAACGAACTCCTCCGTAAAAATCAGGTCGACGGATTCGGCGATTTCAGCCTCTTCCTCTTCAAGTGTAAGCTCAGGTTTCCCGGCGGCCTTGCGCTCATCGTTAAGATGTTTGATCCAAAGAAGTCTCTGCATGGCATGAACACCCTTTTCCGTGATAAGGGTGTTGCCTTTTAAAAATATTGTACCGATTCTGCTGCAAAGCGCTCCATTGCTGTCCTTTGCAAAAATGCGTTCTCCGATAATTTTCATAAATCCTCCGTTACTGATCGTTGAACAGACGGTTAGATGCGTAATAAGGATCAGATGTGTAGCGGCACCCCAATCTGCGCAGCCCCGCTTCATCGCCGGGGGTCACCATGTGCGTCATGTGCACTTCACAGCCCCTCAACTCAGAAAGCTTCTCCATCGCGATTTGCGCCGCTGGATTTGTCGTAGAAGAAATGGCCAGCCCTATAAGCGCTTCATCAAGGTTAAGACTTGTATAGCCGACCTTAAGAATATCCTGCTTCATGTGGGCGATTGATCTTATGATGTTTGGACTGATAAGCGGTATCTGCGACGGTATTCCTGAAAGCGTTTTGACGGCGTTCATCACCATCGCGGCCGCCGCGTGCATTTCGTCGGAATTTCTTCCCGTTACTATGCGCCCGTCTTTAAGCTGAATGGCCGAGCCTGAAACAATCGTGCCGCCCGCCTTGCCCTTTCCTTGCAAATGGGCTTCTTCCGCCGTTCTGCGGGCCGCTTCAACAACAACGCGATCCTCCGGCTTTAGGCAAAGCGACGTCATAAGTTGATTGGCGCGTTCAACGGAAGCCCTGTCGATACCGGCCTCGGCGAACAAACATTGGTAACGCAGAAATCTGCGGATGACTTCCTGCTTGCAAGCGTTTCTTACCACCTCATCGTCAATTATGCCAAAACCGATGCGGTTAACGCCCATGTCGGTCGGACTGCGGTAAGGACAGGCGCCTTTCGTCATTTTCTGCCAAATGGCGACGAGAAGCGGAAACGCGTCGATGTCACGGTTGTAATTGACAGCCTCTTTCCCGTATGCCTCGAGATGATACGGATCGATCATGTTTTTATCGTTGAGATCGATTGTCGCGGCCTCATAAGCGATGTTCAGCGGGTGGTCAAGCGAAAGGTTCCAGACGGGGAACGATTCGAATTTTGAATACCCGGCGACATTACCCATTCGATACTCATGATAAATCTGGGTAAGACATGTGGCGAACTTTCCGGACCCGGGACCAGGCGCTGTCACTACGACGATGGGACGCTCGGTTTTAACGTATTCGTTCTTTCCGTAGCCCATGTCGGAGACGATCGTATCCACATCAGCCGGATATCCGGCCGTTTTATAGTGAAAATACACGCGTACGCCGCGCAGCTCAAGCTTTGCGCGGAATTGCCGGGCGGCCGGCTGCTCCTGATAACGTGTTATTACAACGCCTCTTACAAGAAGCCCGAGATTGCGCAGATCATCTATGAGCTTCATCGCGTCATCGGCGTAGGAAATGCCGAAATCGGCGCGCATTTTCTTTCGCTCGATATCGCCTGCGTAAATGCAAAGTATAATCTCGGCCTGATCTTTCAATGACTGCAAGAGCCTGAGCTTTACGTTAGGGTCATACCCCGGCAAACATCTCGCGGCGTGAAAATCGTTCATCAACTTTCCGCCGAACTCAAGATAAAGTCTGCCGTATTTTCCCGCTCTGCGCCGAATTTCTTCAGACTGTTCTTTTAAATACTTATCATTATCGAAACCCGTCTTCATACGCCGAGTTCCTTTAAGATCTCCTCGATACGATCGCGGCACATCCCGCACCCGGCACCAGCTTTCGTAAAATTAACGACTTCATCTACGCTGGTAAGAGAATTTTCGGTTATTTGACGGCGAACCTCATTTTCCGAAACGTTAAAACAGCTGCAAAGCTTTTTCTCTTCAAGATCCTTATCGGCGACTTCGCCGGTTTTGAAATTCTTAATCGCTGCCTCAAGCGCCTCGCGCCCCATAACGGAGCAGTGCATCTTCTGCGCCGGAAGACCACCTAAATAATCGGCAATTTCCGCATTTGTTATTTTCGAGGCTTCCTCAAGGGTTTTTCCAAGAACCATCTCGGTAAGAGCCGAACTGGAAGCAATTGCGCTCGCACAGCCAAAAGTCTGAAATTTCGCTTCGGCGATTCTTCCATCTTCACCAAGTTTAAACTGAAACGTCAAAGCGTCTCCGCAAGCGAGCGACCCGACAGTCGCCGTGCCGTCAGGGTTTTCAATTTTTCCGACATTCCGCGGATTGCGGAAGTGATCCATCATTTTTTCAGAGTAATTCCACATATCAAATTTCTTTCCTTCGAAGGACTAAGCCTATATCCAAACCTCAAGTAGGCTATCACCCTTGAACGGGATGCAATTATACCATATTTTTGCCTATTGTAAAATACCCATATTGCCGCGTCACTTGTATTGCATGGCATCAAGATAGTGCATCCAGTCAAACGATGTCAGATCATGTTTTCCTTTTCTGACATGATGCTTTACTCTCTTCTCCAAGCCATAAAGCTTCCAAATGCGCTTAGCCCGCTCGGAGGCGAAATACTCTCCGGGAGGTCCTGCCCAAAAATCTTCTGTCGCAGACGCAACACACAGCTTTCTCGGCGCGATAAGAGCCAACCACTCATCCTGATCGTGCTCAATTATATGTTCGCGTCCGGGAAATACCTTCTGCATATTCTCACAGAACCAATAAGTTACCTTATAATGCAAAAATGAATTATAATATTCACTTTTCGGTAATTTCATTCGATTAAGTTTAGCCCCTCCGCACCCGGAATTATTTGAGCAGACCAGCGAAAAGCGCTCATCCAGAACCCCAGCTATCAAAGCGGCCTTACCGCCTCTACTGTGCCCGACGACTCCTATGCGGGAGGTATCGAACTCTTTCTCCCCTTCAACCCAATCAACAAACTTACTTGCACCCCAAGCCCAAGCCGAAAGCGTGCCCCAGCTTGTCGGCGTGCGGTCTTGCGGCTTTTCAAAACAGGGAATGACGCCTTTGGCGTGGGCCGTTTTCGGATTATACGTCTCGGGGCTTAAGTCCGAAAGCATAAAAGCCGCCGTAGCGAAGCCTCTGGAGAGAATCTCTCTCACAGGCCAAAAAGGAACATCAGGCACTCTATCTTCCGGGAATTTCATAACCTGCGGACGGTTGCAAAGTAGAATCATTAACGGCAGATTCTCTTTGCCCTGCGGCTGAAAAAGCGTTACGTCAAAAAAGTTTTTTCCGTATTTTCCTTCATACTTGACGCGAATCTTACGCTTTAGAATTTCGCCGCCGTCCATATACTTTTTTTCTATACATTCAAACGAAGGCTTCGCCTCATCTACAGATTTCGGCCTTATGCCGTATTCGTTCTCCAAGAACCATTTCAGCGTTTCAGGACGCTTTACCTTCTCCCACTCATCGCGGTCCTTAGCGCCCCACTCTACCGTAAGCACATCCGAGTCTGCCGCTTTGGGCGGATTTTCCTTTACGATCTCCTCCTTCGTTTCGACAGGCTTCGAGCCGGGAGCGCCAAGCCTGATCACCCCGGGAAGGTTATTGCCTTTTGAAGGCCCTTCATAATAGCGCGTCTCTTTATATTGGGCGTTATAAAAGAGCGCATCGAAATTTATTGTCTTGCCGACCAACGACTCAACCGTCATCGAATCAAGGCCGAAGCGCTTAAGAGGTATCGCCAGCATGACGCGATAACCTTTAGCTCCCGTGCCGCCGCGTTTGACTACAGAAGAATTTGTCTCGTCAAAGCGCAATGTCGGGTCGGAGGAAAGCACCGTTCCGTCGATAAAGACCGTAATCTCAAGATTCTTAAAGAAAAACTTAAGACCGTCCCATTTTCCCCACTCGGCGCTGCCTATGGTCGTACAACCCGGGTAATACACGAATTTATTGTATTCGTAGTTGGCCTTTATATAAAGGTTTTCCGCATCATAACCCATATAGAGGAAGCAGCCCGGTATTCCTGGGGCATGACAGCCTTTCTCGTCGCGATCGAAATTTCTGGCTACCGTCCAGGGCGTCGCGAACATGGAAGAATCCATCTTTCCGCCTTTAGGGAAAACAGGACCTTTTGTCGGAAATGCGTAGCACGGAGATTTAAGAGGCATCACTTTTTTCTCCAAGCGCACAAGTTTGCGACCGCTCCAGCCACGCTTAGAAGACCCCGTCTCAACGTAATTCTCCCACACTTTGCAGTGATCGACATATTTATCGCTCGTAATTTCTTTTGGCGAGCGAATTAAATTGTTGCGAAAAACGGCATTTGCCGAACCTTGGAACGAAAAGCGCATAGCCCCATCGCACTCCATCGTGTTATTGGTAAATACGATATCTCTTGTCTGATGCATGTGAAACGGCCACCAGCAGTTAACGAACTTATTGCCGCGGTAAACGGTCTCTTTTCCGCCTTCGTCATTATAAAGCCCCGGCCAACCGCCGCAATCATGACAGTAGTTGCCTTCAAAAAGCGAGTTGTTCATAGCGCCGTAGATGGCTCCGCCATCGCGGCTTGAAAGCATCGTGTGATGAAACTCATTCGATATGACCTGCGCACCCGTCGTCCATAGCGTGGCGGCGCTGCGTCCGACGTGATGAATGTGCGAAGATTTGAGCGTAACTTCGCGAAGTTCCAAATATGCGCCTTCTGCGCCTATGTTGTAAATTTCACAATCATAAATTCCGCCGCCCTTGCCGCCGTCTGCGTAATGAACGCCCGATCCGCCCATTCCATGGATCTTGCAGCGACGCACCTGCATATCCTGAGGCTTTGTGACGAGAATTCCCGTGCCGGCCGCGTTGCGGATTTCACAATCTTCAACAATCATCCTTTTTGTGCTCCACCCGCCGATTACAGCAGCAGGCCCCTTCTTTGAATACATTCCGGAACCTGGCTGAACACTGCAACCTTCCAGAACAAGACCTGAGATGCGAAGATCTTTGGCCTTGTATGCCGAGATTATACGCGGCGCCCTTGAAATGGACGCTTTAATATTGTCGAGGGTCTCGCCTTTTTTAGGCCAATAACGGATACGCCCGGAAGTCCCCTCGTACATCCATTTTCCGGGCTCGGTCATTCCATGAATCGAATTTAACACTCTGTAGCCCTGATTAAATCGTCCAATCGGCATATCTGTGCGCCCCTTTAAGTAAAAAATGCCGTTCTGCCAATCGTTTGTGGCTATGTAAGGACGCGTAGTCGCCCATTCCTGGGGAATAATAAGACGCGCCGAACTCAAATCGAGATCTTTAAACATATCCTTCTTCGGCAGTTTGCTCGTATTATAACGAAGAACAGTGCGATTGTTAAGCTCGACATCCGAATTTGATCCGTAATAAGGCAAGGCGGATTTGTTTTTCGCCGGATAAAGAGCCATGCTGGCCTTAGCGTTGTTTACGACCAGACAATACCCGGCGCTTGCATTTATTTCAAACGGAATGTCCGCTATTAAAAATCTGTCGTCATCGGGATCTTTCTTCCAACCATTGATTTCAACTGCGCCTGAAAGAATCGCCTTTCCGGGGTTTGCCGCGCGTATACACGAAATGGGCGTATCGGGACCAATCACAACCGGGCTTGAAAAGCGATATGTTCCATCGGCAAGAACGATCTCATAAGTTTTATCGCGGTTTTTCTTCGTGGCTTCCACCGCTTTGGCCAAAGTGGCATACGGACGGGCTTTACTGCCATTACCCGTCTTGTCGTTACCATTAGGCGAAATATGTATCATCGCCGCGCAAAATGACGAATTTGCCACGAATGAAGCGAGCAGCAAGCACAAAAAGACTTTTTTATTCATTGATTCTTCCTCTTATATTCATAAAATCGCCAAGTATTATACCATATTGCGATCGTGTTAGTCGTCTGTACAACTTTCGTTCAAACATTCCAACATTCAAACATTTTAAAGCGCGTAGTTCGTGGGGTTGCACTTCTCATCGCGCCCGAAAAGCCGCTTGAGATTTCGCGCGTCTGCCACGACAGCGAAACGATGCAGCGCGTTTATGATCTCGGCCGACGCGCCGCCGAAAAAATTCATAAAAGCCAACTACGGCAATTCATCAAAGCCTAACATAGCAATGCCGCATTCTTTCGCGACTGAGAGAATACGCTCAAGCCATTCGCTTTTCATGTGAATATGCTTTGCGTCCGGCGCGATATTGTGTGAAGTAATGCAAATAACTTCCTTGCGCTCGGCGGCGCGGCGGATACAGGCGCAGATTTCTTCAAGATCGGTATGATACGCCTCTCCAACGATTATCGTATCAATCCTGAAGCGTCTTGGAAGCTCGGAGGCCGGGAAGAATACAGCGTCGTTTTCTATGAGCGGCTTGCGAGAAGAGTGCTTTTCGCCTTTTGGGTCATAGGGAGT
>CAJGDE010000027.1 GCA_904502135.1 Kiritimatiellia bacterium | reverse complement strand
GTTTTCGGCTTTAAGCCGCTTGATCTCATCAATTTCAGATGTCGTTTTCACGTAGATAATCCTCCCATTTAGATACTCAAAGCCTAGACGTTTCATCCAGTAGCGAACTCCAGTCTCAGACAATCTATATGCCTGAACAACCTCCGCAACCGATTTCCACTTCCCGTCACGGAGCTCTTCCATGACTCTCAGCTTGAATGCTTCACTATACCTTTTTTTGTCCTTGGTTTCCATAACTTTCTTTCCTTATTTCAAAAGAAAGTGTCAACCTATCATAAAACGGGACAACGGGACACCCAACTCTAAACTCTAAACTCTAAACTTTCTAAACCCCCATTCAAACATTCCAACATTCTAACACTCAAACATTCAAACATTCCAACATTCTCCAAGCTTAGACTAACTTGCGATAATATACTTGCCAAAGAAAGAGCCCTTGCGGCGGAGCAGTTTCAACTCGAGCCGTGCGAGGCGATTTTGCGTCGAGGAGTTCTTTTACAGCCTGGGGCTTTTCATTGCCCTTTCCGACAGAGAGCAGAAAGCCAACCATTGAGCGAACCTGCTTGTAGAGAAACCCGTCTCCCTTGACGGAAAAAACGATACGAGGCCCGGTGCGTTTTACCGTAAATGAAAAGATATTTCTTACCGTCGTTTCAAGAACACGGTTGGGATTGGCCGCAAAAGAAACAAAATCGTGCTTCCCGACAAAAAAAGCGGCCGCCTTGGACATCGCCTCGACATCGAGTTCCCTGTGGCAATGCGTCCAATACGGGGCCAAATGCGGAGGCAATATATCCGACTGATAGACAAAGTATCTGTACTCCTTGCCTTTGGCGGAAAGCCGCGCGTCAAAATCCTCCGAAACGTACGACGCCCTTAAAAATCTGATAGCCGGCGGAAGACGCGAATTGACAGCGCGTATCAGATTCTTGGGCGGAATCGGCTTCGTAAGATTAAAGTGGGCGACAAACCCTTTGGCATGAACACCTGCGTCTGTGCGCGAACTTCCGAAAACGCGGACAAACCCGCCCTCTAGTTCCGCTAAAACCTCTTCCACAACCTGCTGGATGCCAAGAGCGTTATCCTGATACTGCCAGCCTGAATAAGAGGAGCCGTCATACGCTATCACCGCTTTATAACGACGCGACATAACATTGCTCATTTCTTAGCGCCCCTTCCAAAACGCCCCTTCGATAAAGCCGCCCCCGCAATAAGAAGAACTAGTCCCGGCACAAGAAAAAACGCATATCTCTCACCGATACGGCTTTCTTCTTCGTTCTGCTCCTTTACCGCCACCTGACGCAAGAAACGACGGTAAATCGCGCCGAGAGTAGTTTCCGCAGTGCCCGAAGTCGCAAGGGGGACATACCTTCCGTTTGACGCTTTTGATATCGCCACAAGCGCATCTTCCTCAAGTTTAACACGCACGGCAGAGCCGTTGAATTTCATTTCACCCCTGCCGTCCGCAGCGGGAATTGCAGCACCTTTTTTAGGGTCGCCTATACCGACCGTAAAAATCGGTATGCCGCGCTTTCTCGACAACTCTGCGCTTTTCAGCGCCTCTCCCCTGAGATCGCCACCGTCCGAAATGATAATTATGGCGTTATGATCATCCGCTGCCGGATCTAAGGCTTCAAGTGCGGCGCGTATCGCCGAGCCGAGATCGGTTTCTCCCCGCGGAGCTGAATCGCAGGACATCTGCTCAAGCGCGTTTTTAAGATACCCATAGTCAGTCGTTAAAGGGCACAAGAGAACGCCGGTGCGACGGAATGCGACGAGAGCGGAGCGATCTCCATTAAGAGAATCGATAAGATCCGCCACATCGGCTTTCGAGCGCTCCAGTCTGTTGGGCCGCACATCTTCCGCCAGCATAGACCGGGAAACGTCGATTGCTATTACGACATTGCGGCTGCGCTCGACATACTTCTCATCCGACTTGCCCCATTGCGGTCTTGCCGACGAGAAGAGAACGAGAAAAAGACCTGTTACGATAAGCCATGCCTGCAAACCCCACATATCGGAGATAGGCGGCATAATACGCGCTCTCAGTTCTGGCGCGACGATTCTGCTGAGCGCCTTTTCACGCCGTGCGCGAAGTAGCGCCCACACAAGAGCAAAGATAGGCACAAGCGCCGTAAAAACAAGCATTATGGGAGTCGCAAAACGCATAGGAGAATTTATTTGAAATCAAGAAGATGCCCCAGAAGCGAACGTATTCCGCGATAGTAGAAGGCAAAATCGAAAAGATTGCGCGTTGTCGTCAGACGGTGCCAAAGAGCGCGCGGCTGCAAGAAGCCACGATAAACATCCTGAATTGCGCGCTTGATGTCATCTTCGCTTGCAAGCGGCGTTTTTGTTATCGCCCGTCTCATGTCGTACTCGTCCCAATCAAGACTGTGAAGGGAGCCACATGCAGCAAGCTCCTTAAATAGGGGCGTGCCGGGATAGGGAATCGTCAAAGTGCACTGAAGAGTCGAAGCATAGCCGCAGGCAAGAAGACGGCGGGCAAACTCAACTGTTTTTTTTATTTCTTCCGGCCCTTCCCACGCGTGGCCGAACATAAATGTCAGATGAACATCAAGGCCGGCCTCGCTCGCCCATTTAGCCCCGTTTTCCACATCCTCGACTTTAAGCGCTTTTACAAACCGGTCAAGAGTAATTTGATTGGCCGACTCAACGCCAAACAGAACGAGCCTAAAGCCGGCTTTGCGCATAAGCTTATAATCTTCAAGCGTTAGCCTGCCAAAGCGCATATTACAATCGATGCGAAGCTTTTTATTCAAACCGCGACGGATAATTTCATTGCAGAAAGTCTTAAGCCATTCTCCGACCGGGAGTGAGCCCGAGTCATCCATCAACTCCTTAATGCCATACTTTTTAACGAGCATCTCGATCTCGTCGACGACATCCACGGCATCGCGCGTGCGGTATGTGGGATACAGAGTCGTCCAGCTGCAGAACGTGCACTTGGCGTGCCAGCAATCGCGGCCAGACATGATATAAGTTCCAGGAGTTCTGCGGAAGTTTCCGTTCTTTTTCGCATAAAGCTGCCAATGAACCAAATCTCTGTCAATCCAAGGCGCCGAGTTAAGATCGTGATCAAGTTTAAACGCACCTGTATTTTTAACTTCTTGCGCATCACGATACCAAATGCCGCTCTCAAACTTTGAAGCGTCGAAATCAGATTCAACGATATTCTTTAAAAGAAAATCCCAATCGCCTCCGGTCAGAATATAGTCGACGCGCGAAGAGCTCATCGTCTCTTCAGGCATTGCCGTGACATGATCGCCGACAATCGCAATTTTGACATCATGCGCTTTTTTAGCCTCATCGATCCATCTCCAGTGACGCTTTACGACCGGAGTTTTCGTCTCAAGAACCACCAGATCGGGTTTAAAATCCCAAAGCTGACTATCAAACTCCTCTGAGGAGATTTCAGATGCTATGCCATCTAAAAAAAGTACGTCGTGACCGGCCTTCTTCAGCATCGTCGCCGCCGTTGCGGGAACAACGGGAAAAATGTAGGTGGGGCGAGAGAACCACTGAAACTGACGATTCTGAGTGAGAAGCGCAACACCCTTCTCACTCTTTAGCGGCGGATATACGATCGCAACACGCAAAATACCTACCTCCCATTTCCTCGCAACTAACGACTAATCACTAACTACCACTGATAACCAAGGCCGATAATGTATCTCATATCGCTGGACTTGCGCCCGATCGAGGGCATGGAATTGTAATCCCACTCGATCTTGCACAGAAGATTAAAGTCCATCACCAACTTTGTCGTAAATCCGACATCGGCCTTGATGAGATAGTTCTCCCAGTCGTCGACCTGCGGCAGAAATTCAAGGTTATGAAATACTTCCACCTTCTCGTTCCACTTGGGGAAATACTTAAGGTGATGCGCATAGCGCACTGTCGCATAGCTGTCATCCGCAGACGGGTCTGCATTGACGTAGCTGTTCTTTATCCATGCCGCGCCGACTTCCTGATTGAAGCTCCACTTTCCGGTAGCGTCGAAGTTGCGGCCGTCGAGCCACTGATAACCGGCACCGGCACCGAGCCTTAGACGATAATCAAGCCCCGCGATATCATCCTGTTCGAACTTGGCGTTTTCGTAAATATAAAAACGCTCGCTCCAAAAGTGATCGTGCTGGCCTTCAATCTCCCAGCGGTCGGTTGACTTCTCCTTATTTTCTTCCGTCGTGCCGGTCTCCGAATAGTAATAACCGAAGTTGCCGTTGATACGGTCTTTCTCCCAGCGGCGATTTACGTTTGCAAGCACCGTCGCCGAATTTTCGTACGTATTGCCGCGCGCCGACTGATAGGCTACATTAATGGAGCCGTGCCAGGTCTCTATGGACGGATTGAACGCTTTGACTTCGGCCGCGTTTATGGCAGCGCCCTTCTCGTCGACAACGACGCCGTCCTTAACCGAAAGATTTTTCACCTCGGTGGAATTGTCATTATATTGAACGACGTTTTCCTTTGCGACGTCAAGCGAAGCGATATTGGCGAGCTTTATCTTCACCTCTCCGAGATCGTCAGAAGTGAAGGATAGTTCACCCGCCTTCATAAGCCCGGCCTTACCAGTAAGAAAAGAACCTGACTTAAGCGTCACTTTGTCAGCCATCGATGCGCCGCAGACAACAAGCGCGATTGCGAATATGAGTGTTTTTTGCATTTTTTATCTACCTCTTTTTTCTTTTGTAAACGGTTTTGGAATCTTTGAAAAATCGATCAGCGGTTTATCTTCCTTCGGCGGAGGCAAAGGATCTTTGGCCTGCACTTCAAGCGGTCTCATATCAAGAGAGCCTACTCCTTCGATAGCTCCGCGCGGCATGTCGCCTGGCTCAAATCTTTGCCCCTTCGTATACTGGCGTCCAAGAACCGCATTCTTCGGTAGCCCCGCGTCCTTATTCATTTCGCGCGGATTTATAAGCCCCACGGTCACGAAAACGAGAATCTCCTTCTGTTCCTTTACGCGGACCTTGCTGCCGAAAAGCTTCGGCCCTATCCACCAAATGTCGCGAAGGAAAGGAATGCCATTATCTTTTTGTGTTTCTATCGTCCTTGAAAGGCCACCTATAACGGCTGTCATTTCGCTTTGCATATTAAACTCGGTTATAAGACGCTGCACATTGATAACTGGATATTTCGCGGAATAAGAACCGGCGTTAGAATCCTTTGTGCTTGTGTCATTGGCTCCCGCCGTAACCCAATCGGTCTGGCTTGAAATCGTCGGCACAATCGAAACATTGATAAGCCCGTTGGAACTGATTCGCGGAGTAACCTCAAGGTCGATGCCCCAGCTGAAGAACGCCTCCTTGGCGAACATGAACTTGTCTTCACCCGGGATCGCCGCCATATTCATTGAAAGGTCAAGCGAGTCTGAACTTCCGCTGGAAGTGCGCTTTGCGGAAATGGTCACATTGGGATATTTCTCCGTCATATCAACCTTCGCCTTCTTTCCGGAAGAGACAATAATCTTCGGATTGGAAAAAACTTTCGCATCCTCACTGGACTCAAGCGCCCTTAAAATAAGCGAGAGCTCCGACATGCCTATCGTTCCATTTACATACGAAAGATTCGCCGTGGTGCTCTCAGGCTTGATTAAATTCCCGTTGGCATCTGTAAGATTGCCTAGCGTATATGTTCCATCTTTGCTGTTGTACGCCGAGACGCCTTCAATTTTCCGTTCATTCCACCCCGCATCGAGCGCGAGCGACCCTTTCATGCCGTCAAGCATCTGCCAATCGATACCGAGCTTGTGCGAAGCGTTGTTTGAAAGCTCCACAAAACGAGCTTCGATGTACACTTGCCGCGCCTCGACGTCAAGTTCGCCGATCATCCTTTCGCAGGCCTCGAGAATCATCCTTGGCGCAGTAATCATGACTGCATTCGACTCCTGAAACGCGACGGCCATTTTTGTCACCTTCCAGTTTTGACCGAACTCGCCGTTCCACATCTCGTTGAATTTCTCGGCTATCTCAAGCGCGGAGGCGTGATTGAGCTTAAATACGCGCGTATCGATCCTCCTCAATTCTTCGATGCGTTCAGCTTTCGCCTCTTTGGCGGCCTCTTTTTCCTCCGCCTTTTTCTTTTCGGCAGCAGCCTCCGCTTCAGCCTTGAGCTTAGCCGCCTCAAGCGTAGCTTCGTTTTTCGCGATTTCAGTGCGCGCTTCCATCAAGGCTTTTTCAGCCATCTCTTTGGCGAGTTTTTCAGCCGTCTCTTTCGCAGCCTTTTCGGCCGCCTCATTCGCAGCCTTTATGACGGCCTTCTGCGCTTCTTCCATGGTGACAGAAGGCTCCGCCTCATTTACGCACGAGACAACCGCGTTCGACGCGGCCTTACTCTCGCAACAGTCCGCAGCAGCACCCTTGTCTTTATCACGCCAAAAGCCAAGAAACGCCAATGCCGCAGCTAATATAAGACTAACATTCATGACAATATTATACCAAACTTATATCGTGGCCTGAATCGCCGCAGTAAGACTATAACTTTCGTCAGGCTTAAGCGTGCGCCCGCCGGGCCAATCGGAAACAGGTTCAACGCAGATGAATCTGCGCCAATCGTCATCCTCGAGATCCGGAAGCTTGTTTTCTGCGCCCGGATTCCAGACGACCGCCCTGTCATTACCCGATGATACAATCGCAATGGCACGTTTAAGTCCGGAATCTACAACCACAAATTCATGCTTGGCGACATCAGGTAGGTTATAGATATTATCTGGCGAAAAATCTATCTTTAGATCGCCCTCGATCGGCTTACCTTCCACGCCTTTCATTCCGTCAAAAAATTCCATTCCGCCAAGACCTCTTACGACAGAATCGTTTCGCTCGCGCAAAAGAAAATACGGATGGAACCCGCAAGAAAATGTGAACGGCTTATCACCCGTATTGAGCGTGGTGACTTTGAGGTTAAGCTTCATCGAAACCGATATCTTAACCTCCAGATCAAACTCGTGCGGCCATAATTTAAGCGTTTCATCGTCAGAAGAGAGAAAAAGGGTTATCTCCGTCATCTCCTCGCTGTATTCGACCCCGCGTACACCGAAAACCATTTTGCGGGCGAAGCCGTGCTGCGGAAGATCCTTTGTAAGCCTGTTTCCGAACATGGGCCAGCAAAGCGGAATTCCGCCATGAAAACTGTCAGCGCGATTATGATCCTGCTTGCGGGGGGTGAATATCACCTCGCTGTGGCCTGTAGGACGGTACGAAAGAACATTGGCCCCGAGAAGAGCGATTTTCGCCGCGCCGTACTTGTTGGCTATAATAACTTCAGGGTATCCCGCCAAGCCACGCTTGAACACAATTCTCCCGGGAGTTCCGAATCTCGCATTTAACTGATTTTCATTCATCTTAGCCTACCTCGCTTTTTCAATCATACTTTTTCATTTCTTCCTGCACCCGTTTTTTCGTCTCTTCGTCGGGAGCGACCACAACGCCTCTCAAACGGTATGGAGCCCAATGGTTGGTCCACGACGTGTCGCGAAACGCGCGGTCGAACATTTCCTGTTCAGGCAAAACATCGTCAAGCGTTCCCGCCCTGCCGTCGGCACCTTTTGAATACAAAATAGGGTTGCCACCGCCTCGCCTGTTCTCATAAACGTAATCGTTTCCCCAAGGGTCTTTGACTATATGATTTACATAAGGCCCGTCCCAACCATGCTTGACTAGCGACTTGGCCGAAAGAACATTCAACCCTTCCTCGTCGCTCGGCCATGAGCCGACATGAAATTTATACCGCCCGAGCGCCTGAGCGAGCGCATTGACCGACTTTTGGGCATTCAACGGTTTTCTGGGAATCGCGGCCTTTCCGCCTTTACCGGCAACGGAAAGCACCATTGAACCGACAAGGGCAAGACCGATTATCAATACGCTGTAAAATACAATTCCACGCTTAAGCACCGGAGCTCTGCCCTGTATTTCAGCCTTCTTCAATTCGTATTCGCGGGCAATGGCTTTAATCGCAGCACGAGAAGATTTAGCCCCGGCGGCTTTTTTCTTCGCCGGAAACTTTTTTCTCAATTGAGACAGCACATCTGCCTTTTTGGAATTAACTGCAATTTTCATAGTATGATTATACCAAAAATATCATCTTCTCTCATCCTCATTAAAGACATGATTCAAATTCCGAGATTGATCTTGCGATCTTTATAAGAGGCCAAAGAGAGCGCCACTTCGGAATATCTTTCCAATACGCGACAAGTTCCTTCATGCGCCCGAGAACGGGTCTGTCGCCGTGAAGCTCATCGCGCGAAACTGAAATATAGCGTCGCAACGCTTCCGCTGAAAAGTCCATTTCGCCAAGATGTCGTATAAAAGATCGCCCCACCATCCCCACACCGTCTCGCCAATCAAGGTCGCCGTTGGCGATAACCTTGTTCTTGCTGAGGCGAGAGATCTTTTCTATCGCCTTAAAATCACATTCACCGTCATACATCTGACGCGCGATGCGGCCATGAACAGTCAGAAATCTGAGCGGAAATTCATTCAATACGTCTATAAGCGAAAAGAGTTCGCTTGGCTCATCGACTCCGAGTCTTGTCTTTACCGAAAACTTCCCTTCGCCCATCGTCTCTACGCCGACTTCAACTATGCGCCTTAGAACATCCGGCGTTTTCAATAGCCCTGAGCCTCTGCCTTTATTGCGCACCATGGGGAACGGGCAGCCGCAGTTAAGATCTGCGCATTCGTAACCGGCAGATTTTACCCTCTGCAGCGCCGCGCGTAAAGCCTCAGGGTCCTTGCCGATGAATTGGGGCGTGATTTTTATGCGCGAAACTTTGTCCGCAAGAGGATTAAGTTCCCTGTCTTTCAAAGGGTCGACTCCCCTCATCGCGCTGATAAAAGGAGTTATTGCCTCGGTAAAGCCCGCCGAGAGAATCTCATCGGCATAAACATCCCTAAAGCACCTGATTGTTACTCCTCTAAGTGGAGCGAGTATCACCTGAAAAACCCCTATAACCTCAACGGGAAAGAATCTCTTCTCTGACGGAAGAAGGCGCAAGTTCGAACATGTCCGGCTCCATCGAATATGAAGCACGGCCTTTCGTCAGAGAACGTATCGCCGTAGAGTAACCGAAAAGTTTGGCAAGCGGAACTCGCGCGTGAACAACCTGCATATCACCGCGCTGAGCCATGTCAAGAACGGTGCCTCTGCGTGAATTAAGATCACCCAGAACTTCGCCGACTGACTCTGGCGGGGTCGTGATTTCAAGCTTCATGATCGGCTCGAGAAATTCAGGCTTGGCGGCTTCGGCCGCCTCTCTAAAGCCCATCATCGCAGCCGATCTGAACGCCACCTCGTCCGACACTTCAGGATCGACGATTTCGGCGCCTTGGCAAGTGACAAGAATATCCGTCATGGGATAGCGCGCCAAAACACCTGTGACAACGCCGTCTTCAAGACCTTGACGGACACATTCCTGAAGCGCCTTCTCCTGGACAAGCGAAGTGAAGGCTCTGTTAAGCTCAACCTTAACGCCTTCGCCGCGGCCTAATGGCTCGACGGAAATCTTCAGAGAGACCGCATGACGCTTTCCGCCAAGTTCACGGTCAAACGTGAAATCGACGCTCGAGGGCGCAGTTACGGTTTCAACGTAAGAGACCATGGGCTTGCCGACGTTTGCTGCACACTTGAACTCACGCTTAAGACGGTCGACAAGAATCTCAAGATGAAGTTCTCCCATCCCAGAAAGAATCGTCTGCCCAGTCTCTTCGTCTTCACGATACTGGCATGTCGGATCCTCCGCCGCCAAGGTTTTCATCGACTCGACGAGCTTATCCTTATCGGCCGAACTCTTTGGCTCAATCGCCATGAACATCACCGGCTGCGGAGCGGTAATGCGCTCTAAATAACAAGGCTTCATTTCCGCGCAGAGCGTATCACCCGTCGTGCAGTCTTTAAGGCCAACGATAGCGCCGATATCTCCGCTATGAAGCTCGTCGACCTCTATCTGATCATCTGCAAAGAGCCGCACGATCTTCATGATGCGCTCGCGCTTTTTCGTGCGGGGGTTATACGCGTTGGCGCCTTTTTTAAGAACACCCGCATACACGCGCACGAAATATAGCTTTCCTACATAAGGGTCGCTGGCGATCTTGAAAACAAGCGAGGTCAAAAGCTCGGAATCATTCTGCCGGCGCTCAACCTTTTCGGAAGTCTTAAGATCACTTGCCGAAACCGGCGGGCGGTCTTCGGGAGACGGCAGAAAAGCGTTAATCGCATCGAGAAGAGGCTGAACGCCCTTGTCCTTAAGAGACGTGCCGCAGAGAACGGGCACAAGCGCTCCTGCGAGCGTCTGGCGGCGCAGCGCCGGAATAAGCTCTTCATTCGTAAGATCGCCGTTCTCAAGAAACGCTTCCATGACCTCTTCATCGAGGTCGGCGACCTTTTCGACAAGTTCGGCCCTGGCGATTTCCGCCTCATCTTTCAAGTCGTCTGGAATATCCATTACCGAAAACTGCTTGCCGTCGGTGGCTTCATCGAAAATGATCGCCTTCATCTGAAGAAGATCGACTATTCCCTTGAAGGAATCTTCCGAGCCGATGGGAAGCTCTATCGGGCAGGCGGGTGCTTTCAGCTTCTCGCGAAGTTCATCCACGACTCTGCGGAAGTCGGCCCCCATACGATCCATCTTATTTACGAACGCAAGGCGCGGCACATTATAGCGATCCGCCTGACGCCAGACCGTTTCAGACTGAGGCTGGACACCTCCCACGGCACAGAACACGCACACCGCGCCGTCAAGAACGCGAAGAGAGCGCTCGACTTCCATGGTAAAGTCAACGTGTCCGGGAGTGTCGATAATGTTGATGGAATGGCCCTTCCATTCGCAGGAAATCGCAGCCGACTGGATTGTAATTCCGCGTTCACGCTCCTGAAGCATAAAGTCCGTCGTCGTGTTTCCGTCGTGAACATCACCGTGCTTATGGATCTTTCCGGTGTAAAAAAGAATGCGTTCCGTGGTAGTGGTCTTGCCTGCATCGATATGCGCGACAATGCCGATATTTCGAATTTTCGATAAATCAGAGCTCATAATAATTATTGCGGCGACTGTCCGAGCCTTTGCCCGGAATATTTCCCTTCATGAATCGGTCTCCACCACCACTCGTTGGCCAAATACCATTGCACGGTTTTGCGGATTCCCGTTTCAAAATTCTCTTCCGGCCGCCACCCTAGATCATTCATAAGTTTCGTCGGGTCGATGGCATATCTCAGATCATGCCCCGGCCGGTCGGCCACATATGTTATAAGATCCTGATATGCGCCGGCGGCGCGCGGGCGAAGTTCATCGAGAATCGCGCATACCGTCTTTACAACTTCAAGATTCGTGCGCTCGTTATGCCCGCCGACATTGTAAGTCTGCCCCGAGACGCCCTTCTCGTTCACAAGACAAAGGGCCTTCACATGATCATCCACATAAAGCCAATCCCGGACATTGGCCCCTTTACCGTAAACGGGAAGCGGCTTTTCTTCAAGACAATTAAGGATGATAAGGGGTATCAGTTTTTCGGGGAAATGATACGGTCCGTAGTTGTTTGAGCAATTCGTGATAAGAACCGGCAAGCCGTAGGTGTCATGCCAGGCGCGAACAAGATGATCGCTCGATGCCTTGGAAGCGGAATACGGCGAATGCGGCGAATAGGGGGTCGTTTCGGTGAAAAAGCCGCTTTCGCCGAGCGTCCCGTAAACCTCGTCGGTGGAAATGTGCTGAAAGACGAATGTCGGATTTTTCCGCCACCATTTTAGCGCGCTTTGCAGAAGCGTAGCGGTGCCGACAATGTTCGTTTTAATAAATTCTCCGGGGCCGTCGATAGATCTATCCACATGTGACTCTGCGGCGAGATGGAAAATCGTATCCGGCTTAAACCCTTCAAATGCGTCGTCCATCTTGGGGCCATCGCAGATGTCTGCCTTTAAAAGAGTATAGCGTCCTTCGACCTCCTTAAGTGACTCTTCATTCCCGGCATACGTCATCTTGTCTATAACCAAAACCTCACATCCCTGACGACAAAGATGCCTAACTAAGGCAGATCCGATAAAGCCACACCCGCCGGTAACGATTATCCTCTTATTCCTCATCGCCATACTCCTTTGACTCGCGATCCTCAGACTCGTTTTCGCCTTCTTTGTGCGTAGCGTATGAATACCCGTAGCCGTACTTGCCGTAAGCGCTGTGATGAGAGACGCTGAACGCGGAAGCCTGAGCAATTTCTACATCGTTTACAACAACGCCAAGTATATTTGCGCCCGCCTCGGTCAAATTGCGAGTGCAGTACTGGATAGGCTTAAAATGAGTTCTGTCGGGACAGCACATGATAATCGTTGAGTCAACAAGCATTGAAAGCGTAACTACATCGCCCACAACCCCGTAAGGCGGCGCATCGACGATTATTCTGTCATAATTTGCTCTCGCCCACTCGAAGAATTGAGCGATGGCTCCTGAACCAAATATCTGCGCCGGAGCAACGCCATCAGGCGGCAACGAAGCTACAATATCAAAGTTTACGATTTCCGTTTTATTTATGATGGACGAAAAATCCACTTCAGTTGAGATGGACGACTGCAAAACATGCGAGAAACTGCGCGCCTTCGTTAATTCAACACCCCAAATGCCGGCCACCTTGGGCCTACGAAGGTCGAAATCGACATGAAGAGTCTTTTTGCCGGACTGAGCGTAAGAAATGGCAAGTGATGTTGATGTAATCGTCTTACCTTCGCCAGGCTGCGTTGAAATGAAAAGTATGCTTTTCGACATAGCCTCGTACCGCGGCGATTCAAGAAGGTTTCTAAGGCTCGCCACAGACTCCGAAAATTGCGAATATTTCTCGTCTATGAGAGAGCGTGCAATATCTCTTCTTTTCTTATTTCTCAAGTGAGGCAGTATCGCAAGAACTTTAAGCGAAAGTCGAACCTCAATATCTGAAAGATTGACTACCGTATCTTCCAAGTTGTCGATGACCAAAACAAATGCAACTCCTAACATCATCGAAAGAACGACACCCGCACCGAAAATAACCAAGGGATTTGGCAGAATCGGCTTTTGAGGAATATTCGCAACTCTTCCCACGCGAACCATCTCATTATTGCTTTCGGCTTCAATTCTCGCCGTGTTTTCATTGAGAATAAGCCCCTCAAGAACACTGTTTGCGACCTCGGCCTCGCCATCAAGACGCTTAAGCCCCGTTTCAGCCAATGCGATTCTCTGTTCAAGAGAAGACAATTCTGCCGAGAGATCCTCTTTTTTCTGTTTTAAATTAGCGAGCTGATTGCGCGTAACTTTAAGAGTTGAGCGCCCCGTCTGCAAAGCTCTATCGGCAGCCTCGAGAAAGCGCTGCTTCGAAAGTTCCATCTCTTTCTTTTTTGAAATTACGTCAGGGTGGCTTTCCGTGTATGCGAAAAGTAGCTTCTGATACTCTCCGTCGGCGTCTTGAAACGCCTTGAACTCCGTGGCTATCTCCTGCGCACGCGGAACACTTACGGAAAGGCTACCGTAACTCGTGGGATCTTTCTGAACCATGGAGAGCATCTTCTCCCACTCAATGAGCTGGCTTTCATCGGTCTCGAGAACGAGAATCGACTGAACCGTCTTTGAAAGCCCCTGCTGAATCGTGTCGCGTGCGGAGCGCATATTATCGACCTTGTGGGCGGTACGGAACTCCAGCAACTGATTCTGAATTTTGTTCACCTCACGGCGGGCTTTCTCGACATTGGCATGAATCTGGCTTACAGCTCTGTCGCAGCGAATCTTATTCTCCTCGTCAGTGAAAGACTCGATAGCCTGCGCATACGCATTTGCGAGTGCCGCGCACATCTGCGGCGAAGTGGATCTTACGGATATTCTTATGATTCGCGAATTTCTCTGAAGTTCGATTTCAGAATCAACTAGACATTTGAGAATGTCTTCGTCAGAGGCCGTTGACGCGGGGTTTTTCGCACGGTACTGCTCCATTATCTTCGCGATGATCTTATCTGAGCGCCAGTCGGAAATACGCGTATTGAAAATTTCGGCGTACGTGTTTCCGTAATCGGGAATCGCAAGATCCAAGGCCGATCTGTTATTTCCCGAAGAGCGGCGCATATCCATCGTAAATTCACTTGTCGCGGAATATATGGTAGGTGAAATGCGATAAACAGCAAACGAGGCTATAAGGCCGATGAAAATAAAGACGAAAACTGAAAGCCAACGTTGCGATATAACGCGCAAAACGCGTGAAAAAGTGATTGTACCGACAATTGAATTCTCCTCACCGCCATATTGACCGTATGCGCCGTACTGACCATACGAGCCATAACTGCCATAGCGGGTTCTTGAGGCATAATACATCGGCCTACCTGCACCCATGGATATATTTTGACCGGATCCATAATACATCGGTCCGCTACCGCCTTCACGACCATAATAAATCGGTTTATCCGCCATTACTTCGCTCCCTTGGAAAATGATACAGAAGAAAGCGACATCGTCATACACAACACAACAGTCGCCTCAGGTAACAAGAAAGAACAATCAAAAGCCGCCGCTGCAGCCACCGCCGACAACGCAAGAAAACCGGTTAGGCTTATCGGTGAAGAAATCGACGCCTTAAAGGACATGCAAAATCTGCGAATGTACGTAAAGAGCAAAAAGCCGTAAAGACAGGCATACATCACAGAGCCGACTATGCCGTTTTCGGCCAGGAGAAGCAAGTACCCGCTAAGCGGCTTTGTCTGGGATTCAGGAATAACCGCAAACGCGCCATCTGTTGCGTTGAATTTTATATCAAGCGGAAAGGTTTCAAACCCTGTGCCAAGCCAAAGATTGTCGCGCCAGACAGAAAACGCAATCGTTGAAAGAGCCTCCCGCAACTCGGACAATTGCGGCAGAATGGTCTTAACCGATTGAAAGGGGAGCGTTTTCATCTCCATGATTTCATCAGACAGAGAGAAAACAACCACTATAACGGCTATGGAAATCGAAATAAAAAGAACAACGGCATATTTAAATTCGATCAATGCTCCCGGAAGCTTAAAAGCATAAAATATCGCGTATAAAAAAAGCATTATCAGTGCTATTGCGAAAAAAGCGGCGATATGGGCCGGGGCGAAAATAAAGAGCCCCGCCAACGAACCGACTATTCCAAATAAGACCATAACAAGCACTCTGAAAATGCGAAACTCAAAAACGCTGGCTAAAGCTGATACGGATACAAGCGACGATATCCCAAATACAATGCCTATGAATTGCGGGTTTTCAAAAGAACATTTTGCCAAATCCAGATAAGCCACATTGCCCAAAATAAGGGCACTAATCATTATCAATGATATAAGGCCTGAAACAAAAGAAAAGACCACAGCAAACCCGAATCTCGCCTGCTTTCCGAGCGCATGCCTGCAACCTTGAGTGACAACAATCATCGCCAAGACAGAAGTTATGGCACTTGGCTTGAAACCATCTGTCGATGAGGGCATAAGCGGCATTGGCGGCTGTGACATAAACCACTTGGCCTCTTGAGCATCATACGAAAGAGTTACTCCCGTATTGAAATAGGCGATCACATAGTATGATAAAAAAACAGCTGAAAACCAAAAGAACGGGTCACGCACAATAGCTGAGACCACCCGTGATCTCGCCGAACGAAGACTCTCGCCTTTTATTCTCGACGGCTCCATTAAAAGCCAGATCGCTCCCAACAAAGAAAGCCATGCAACCCATGACGGCAATAGACACAGCGGCGCTACTGCGAGAACCGCAAGGTGCGCCGCCAACACATATTTGGCTATGAACTTTTGCACTTAGTATGTAAACCTCAACCCAATCGTTCCGCGGAAGCGGTCATAATCATAATATTCGGCACGCTTGCTGCCATCGCCACTGCATTTCTGAAATTCAGCACGCCCGAAAAGCGTTACATAACGATTTACAACATAATTAAGACCCACTCTAGCGGTCATCCAATCAAGATCGTAATCAGCGTCATTGCTGTAGCTGTACTCGCGGGATTCTTTACGGTACGACACATCGAACGTGGCCGAAACCTTGCCGCGAACAAGCGACTTGGCGATACCCCAGCTGATCGAGTCGACTCTGACGGCTGTAGCGTATTCTCTTTCGGAAGGCTGAAAGTAGCTATTGGCGCTAAGCATCGTATTCCACGTCTCTCCGATTTTCCAACGGCCGGCGACGGTATAGGTAAAACCATCGCTTGATGAAGCGTTTGAGCTGTACTCAAAGCGGCTGAAACCTGCAAGAACACGATATGAAATTCTTTCAGTAGCCCATGAACCTATACCAGCCTGAATCGTAAAGCCATCGGATTCATCCGAAAAACGGCTCGACTTAGCGTTATTGGTGTTGTCTTGTTCATACCCCTGATAGCTGGCGGCCAAAAGGAAATCAGTCCATTTTGTAGGGGCAAAACCGACTTCACCGCCTACAGTCCAACGCGACCAGCCATAAAGCCAAGAGGCGTACTTATCGGTCGTATTGTCATAATCCAACAAATAATAACCTGTATTTACATCTGAATGCCAATACTCGTTGAACCTGCGCTGCAACCCGGCGGCAAAACGCAATTCCTCTCTGTCGCGGCTGTAGCCGGTGCCGTCGGAAAGCGACATATCCTCAGACTGATCGACACGCTTGTAACTTTCGTGAAGCATAAAGTCCCAGCCCTTTTCGGTGCGCTCAGAATCAGTCCATCGAAATGTCACATCCTCTCCATAGCCATGATAATCGTATGCGTTGCCTGTTTTTGATGTATCCCTTGTGTACGCGTTGTATTGATAAAACGCATTCGCCATCAACTGCCAACACTCATCTATGTACTGAAAGCCAACACCAGGGTTTATATTCCAAATGATATCATCATCACCATAGCGATTACCGTCGACATTTGAATCATAAATCGCCGACATTGAGACGTATGGCTTTATCGTCATGCGCTGCCCGATCTTATACCCGACAGGACGGTCCATATATTCCGCCTGCAGGCAGGACACAAAGCCAACTACTGCAAATAACAATATCCGTTTCATTTTAAAACCCTTTAAGATCAAATGTTACTTACGAATGCTAAGGCCCGTAGATGTATCACGATAACCATGAGGCTCAGTGAGTACCGGAATAGTGCCGTCCGCATCAAGCAAAGGCATTTCGACTTCTTTTGTCGGATCGATCATTTCAACGCCTTCGACCAATTCGGCCAAAAGCGCGTCTAAAACGATCGAACCGGCAATATTCATAACCACCTGAACATCAGGCTCACGCCCTGCATCAGCGCCACCGAGCAGAGGATCGTACGTTTTATCCTGATTCTGGCCGAGTGCCGCCGGCAGCCAGTCGGACTTCGCCACTTCGCGGCTCTTCTCAGGCATCACCGAAACGAGATTGTCGGTAAGATTGGCAGGCTCGCCGTTGGAAGAGCGGATGAACATAAGCGCGGTAAAAGCCATTCTGACATCAGCATCTTTCAAGCCAGTGGCGCGCTCACCTACAGCCTGAACGACATCACGCGCGATTTTCTCAAACTGCGCATCCGAAAGCTTATCATTGCCGGAAAGTTTTCTGTTGAAGAGGTCTTTGGCGAAACTCTCGTTAAGAACAGTGAGAGCCTCGACCGGAACAGTAGCAAAAACCTCGGCCAAAAGCGTCTTCATGTTCCCTTTGGCAGCATTCTGCAACGCTGTGCGATTAACTGTCAGGAATGTCGCAGTTTTCGATTCAGTCGACCCTGGCATTTTTGAAATAGCGGCATTAACTTCACTTAAAAAGGCCTTCTGATTATCAGCGCTAAGGCTCTTCATCGTCTGAGCCATTACTTGAGAATTAGCTACAGCCTCGCCGATTTTCGCGCGCGCCTCAGCAAGAGGCATTTCAGAAGCAAAAAGCGAAAATGCAGCCATAACGGCAGCTGCAAGGGCGCATACTTTTTTCATCGATTTCATATAAACACCTCTTTTATACGTTTATCAATACCATGTTTCATAGACATAGACGACATCGCCTGCTTTTAACGTGATATCTTTATCAAAACGGCCGTCCTTGCCTATCTCGTTTAAATTGATCATATATTTCGTCTGGGCACCATTTCGATCGCAACGGGTAACCTGAATTTTTCTGCGATCAGCGAACTGCTTAAGCCCACCTGCGGTCTGAAGAACTTTCGTGACCGTCAAATCCATGGTGGAAGGCATATTGACAGGCCCTGGATTATTGACCTCGCCAAGCACCGTAACCGTCCCCCACGGGCTTACGCCCGAGCGTGGATCAAACGGAGCAAAAGTAACGGTAATCTGCGGCTGACGATAATAGACGGAATACTCCTTAACAAGCGTCTCTTTAAGCGCTTCTAATGAAAGACCATCGCATTTTACCGGCTTTTGTAACAACAAAGGCAATGTTATCTCGCCTTTTTGATCTACCAGAGCATCCATTTTAAAAGGTTGCGTCGCGCTTGTCCCGACCTGAATTATAAGGCCCACTCCAGGGCGAACCTTAGGGCCATCCCACCAAGTGGCCGCAATAGCAGAAGCGACATTTTCATTTTCACCGTCACCTACGCCAAGATTTTTTACAATACTCCCACAGCCGTAAATGCAAACGCATACAGCTAAGAATGTGGCTAATCTCAAACCTAATTTACACATAGTCACTTAAAATTATACCATAACCTCAGTCGAACGGTCAACTTGCTGGGTGGTGCGATTTGTAATCGGTTAGTCGAATGTGCGGACTAACGCCGCCCATCCGACTAAGGTGTTTGGCAGTGTGGACTTCCTATTGTTTTAAAACAGCCGTTCCGTCTGCCATTTAATCAAAAAAAAGAAATAAAAAATCATTTTTGCGCTTGACATTATGTATGGGATATGATATACTATACACATGAAACAAAATGATGAAATATTAGGCGGTTCAGAGATTGATTTTCTCAAATCAATTACTGGCTTATTCCCTGTTGCGCGTGGCGCACTCTCTCTCGTCAACAAGCGTTGC
>CAJGDE010000026.1 GCA_904502135.1 Kiritimatiellia bacterium | reverse complement strand
GAGGATGAAAAGCCCGGCCATGGTGGACATTCCGCCCATAAACGCATCCCCGACAGGAATTACCGCATCCCCGTAAGCGACCTTGCTGTCGATGCCGATATCCGCCTCATCAAGAAGAACACCTCCCTTTGAGCGATATTCAGAAGAGGAAATGGCAACGGTTTTAACACCTGCCGCTTTTGCCGCGCGAAGGACTTCGACGGGAGCGGCGTTCTTGCCGCTTGCGGAAATTACAACGACAAGGTCTCCCGGCTTTACGGCGTGGCGGCGATACACCTCTGCGCCGATCCCGGGCATTTTCTCCATGCGGCTTGATTTCGCAGCTCCATCGTGAAGCATTAGGTCTTCATCAAGAAGCGCCGAAACGCATGCAAGTCCGCCTGCGCGATAGAAAGTATCGAGCGCGACGAGATGCGAGTGGCCGCACCCGAAAACGTAAACCAACCTATCGTTGCAGATTGCATCCGCCACGGCATCGGAAGCGGCGGAGAGCGCTTTACCCTCCTCTGCCTCAATCTTATTGAGGATACTGGTTACATTATCAAGATATTCTTTCATACCTAACTCCTAACGACTAATCACTAACGACTAAATCACTAACGACTAACGACTAACGACTAATCACTAACTCCTAACGACTAATCACTCTCTTATAATTCTCGCCGATCGTGTCCCAAAGCTTAAGCGCGTCTGGCGCACCGACGACCGTGCCGTAGCCGCCGCGATACGTCCACGCCGCGAGACGGTCGACGCCCGCTTCCTCGGCGATGTCAACCCACTTGGCAACCTGCGCCCAGTCCTTAGGCTGCTTATAGTACCCCATAAGCCAACGCTCGGACTTCTTGCCGTACTTCTTGGCGATGGCGACGGTACGCTCAGTAATGTCGCGGTAAAAATCCTCCGGTAAAGCCCAGTTGATGATCGTCGTTGAGAATACGTCAAAGTAAGGGCACTCACCAACCATATCCCAGTTGTCGTAGCCGCGGTATTCGGAGACATAATATCCATTCTGCGTAGCATGGACGCAGCAGGTAATCTCAAGATTGGGGTCAAGTTCTTTCAATACCTTGGATGTATCTGAAAGTACAACGAGCGCTTCGCGCCAGCGGAAGAGTTTAACATCGTTCGTCATGTACTTAGGCATCGGATAGCCGTAATAATCCTCGAAGCGCTTGCGGCAGACAGGGCAGTAGCATGTCCAGTCGTCGGCGACGCCGCCGGTAATCGACGCGATGCCCTTGGGGAAAGCGTAATGCGGCTCGTCCCAGAAAAAGCCGTCGGGCTTACATTCGCGCGCAAGCGTCACGCAAAAGTTCTTGAAGTAATCGCGGTAGCTATTGGTGTTAAAGCAAGCGTAAGGAAGCTTCTCGCCGGTCAAAGCCGAAACCTGGCGATTCTCAACATTGTCCTGAAGGAACTTCGAGACTTGCTCGCCGCCAAAGTACTTGCCGTTGCCCCAAGGGTCGATAAGAACGCGAAGCCCAAGTTCATGAGCCTTGGCGACGATGGCGGGGATGTTGGGGCGCCAGAAATCGAAATCGAATTCGGTGACTGCGAGAATCACCTGCGTCACTCCGTGCGCCTTCATCTCCTTAAAGTCCGCCTCGGCGTGTTCAACATAATTAAGACCGTAATAACTGATTGATGTTTGTGTGATCATAGTGGTTAGGGGTTAGGGGTTAGGGGTTAGGGGCTTCTTTTTATCGAAGAGGTGCTCGAGTTCTTCGAGTTTTTTACCTTTCGTTTCGGGAATGAAGCAAACCGTTATAAAGTAAAGTACGCCATTGACGGCAAAGAAATAGAACATCGACGACCAGCCCCATTCGGCAACCCACGGACGGAACCAGGAAGCAAGCCCCCAGGCGACAAGTTGATTCATAAAAAGCGCAATCGCCATGCCGTTGGCGCGAATGCGAGAAGGCATCAGCTCCGACAATACCAACCAAACACAAATCCCGGGACCTAACGCATAAAAAACCTGCATGAAGAAAAACGAAACCAACGTCAAAATTCCTGTAAAGTTATTCGCCTCGACGCCAAAGCGTTCAATTGAAAGGAACACCGACCCGATTGCCGCGAGCCCCAGCGTCATGCCGCCCGTACCCACCTTAAGTAGCCACGTTCTCCCCTTTTTGTCGACGAGCGCGGCGGCGGCAATCGTGACGAGTAGATTGGTTAGCTTAACGACGAGCTGTCCCCAGTTGGCGAATATCCCATCAAACCCCGCTTCATGCAAAATGGTCACGAGATAACTTGTAAACGAACTCATGCCCGTAGTCTTGTTGAATGTCAAAACCAGAACCGCGAGCAGAAAAGGAATGATATAGCGAGAAGAAAAAATACTTCCCTCTTCCCTCTTCCCACATCCCACTTCCCTCTTCCCTGTTCCCTTTACCCACACCGGGCTTTCAACGAGAAAGAAGGAAAGCACGAAAAGCACCGCCACGGGCAACATCGTCCACCAGAAATTGGCTCCCCACGCCGCCACCCGGCCGGCGGCATCTGCAGTGTCGCTAGCACCATACCATGTCGCGATAAGGCACCCGGCGCCTGCCGCGATTACCAGCCCAAGACCGAGGAAGAACTGAAATACGCCCGTTCCCCGACCGCGGATATCGGCAGGAAGAACTTCGGCCAAATACATCGGCATCGCTACCGCCATGTACCCGGCACTCATTCCCTGAAGGACTCTGCCGACAAACAGCACCGGATAACAGTCTAACGACAGGCTGACGACCGGTATCGCGGCAAGGAACATCGCGGATGAAAGGATGATCGTTTTTTTACGTCCGAAAAAATCGCAGAGCCATCCGGCGGTAATTGAAGAGACGAGTCCGCCGAGAAGCACCGCTCCGACAATGTGGCTGATCATCGAATCAGAATAAATACCCATCGCCTTCATATAAGGCTCCGCCGCGGCAATCACACCAAAGTCCATGCCGTAGAGCATACCGCCAAGACCGGAGGCTATCAATGAAAGACGAATGTATCCTTTTTCGTTCATGGTGTGAATTATATCTTTTTACCGTCTTAAACGCAATTGACTTTTCTTCAAAAAAATATCTACTTTTCTTTAACACTCATGACGCATTTTTGATATACTTTTCCATCATGAAACCAAACCATCCCTATAGAATCACCGTAGCCTTACGCATGGCAGGCATTGCTGGGCAAGATAAACTTAACGGAATATTCGAGCACCTGAGTAATGGTCATCGCTGGCAGCTGTCAATATTCCGCACCGCGCAAGAGTTTACCGGGGAAACCGTGCTGCGTGAAATCGACCGCGGCTCCGACGGCTTTATAGTCGGCATTCCAGATGCGGAGGACGCGCTTGAGATTCTGTCAAAGTCATCCATTCCAACAGTAATCATGAATGCCGGCGGTGGAAATATAGAGAAAAGGAATTCCAACATAGCCTTTGTTAAAAGCGATTCAGCGGCCATAGGACAGGCAGCGGCCCGCGAATTACTAAGGCAAGGCGTTTACAAATGCTTCGGCTACGCCGGTTACCGCGTCAACAAAGACTGGAGCCTTGAAAGAGGCGTAGCCTTCGCCAATGAATTGAAAAAGGTCGGATACGATTCACAGATGTTCGACATCAAACACTTTGCCGAGAATATCGAAAACCCGAAAACCATAAAGGAATGGCTAAAAAAACTTCCCAAACCATGCGGCATTTTAGCCTCCTGCGACGATCGCGCCTTTGAAATACTTGACGCATGCAAAGAGGCAGGCATTCGCGTTCCTGGAGAAATCGGAATTTTAGGCATCAACAACGATCCGATTCTCTGCGAAAACTCCGAGCCGCGCCTTTCGTCCGTCCAGCCGGACTTCATTCAAGAAGGCAGGCTTGCCGCCGACATTCTCGGACGGATGCTCTCAAGCGCGAGTTACCGAAAGCGTCAATGCGGAAATGTCTACAAAGTGGGAGTAAAGCAGATTGTCCATCGCGACACGACCCATCCGCTTTCGCAAGCGGGACTCTTGATTCAAAAAGCCCTCGTCTTCATTGAAAAGAACGCCGCCAAAGGCATCAGCGTACAGGATGTCGCCAATCACCTAAAAATCTCCTATTCGCTACTTAACCTGCGCTTTAACGAGCTAATGCATGAGTCGGTCTATGAAACGATTTTGAAATTCAGGCTTAAATCAGTCCAATCGATATTAAAATCTTCCGATGAGCCGATTGAACTTATCGCGGAAAAATGCGGCTGGGCATCTTCAGCGTCATTAAAGAAGATTTTCAAGGAACGCTTTAAAATGTCCATGCGCGACTACCGCGCATCCTTCAACTAGTTCCCCATTCCCTTTTCCCTCTTCCCATCCGTGACCTGTGCGACAAGACTTCTCCCGTCGCCCCTTGAAACTAAAAATGGAACTTTCTTCTTCAACCCCTATTACCTCTTTGCGTTCTTTATCCTCTTTGTGGACAAATCTACTGCCGGCATGAACACTCCACCAACGACGCTTCGGGCGATGAAGGCGCGGTAAAGTCCGCTGTCGGCCATATACCAGTCGCTGAACGGAACTCGATCCGGCGTTTCACAGAGGAAGCGATGAAGCCCCTCGCACATAAACTCAAGGTCTTCGCGCCGCCCCGTGAGCGTTCCCGCCCATACGATCCAGTCGGCTTTCGTGTACGTCTTACGGCAGTCGAGCGGCACGCCGTATTCCGATGCAACCAAGCGGTAGGTCTTCATCTCAGCCTCGGCGACTTCCGGCGGGAAGAGTCCGAGACCGAGTACGCGATCCCACACGAGGTTGTACTTGAGGCTCCATGTTCCGGGGCGGTCGAATGCGATGCGCGTACCTCCGTACGCGCCGCCCTTTGCGGCCTTTATCCATTTCGGTACCATTTCTTCGGCGAGAGCGCGATACTTCGCGGCGGCTTCTTCCTCACCTCGCATTTTCGCCATCTCCGCAAACGCCGCGAGAGCGACAATGGACTTGATCGAAAGGTTGGCGTTGTGAGCAAGATGCCCCGCGAAGTCGTCCGTGCAGAGCTGGTTGCCGGGGTCGTAGCCGAACTGCGCAAGGTACTCCGCCCACTTCTCTACCTCGCCCCACCAGCGGCCAGCGAAATCGGCGTTGCCCTCTGCTTTTGCGACCGCCGCAAGAAGAATCAGCATGTTTCCGCATTCCTCGACGGGCATCCGAAAAGTGTCGTCCGTTCCGCCCCCGACGGACTGGCCCTTCTTCATGCCGTAGTACTGGCCTTCCGCAACGGGGAAGAGCCCGAGGTCGTGCGGCGCGTAGGCGTAGGGCCAGTTTGTTGAGGCTGCGTATATGCACGTCGGTGCAAGCGTCGCCTTCGCAAGAACGAGACTGGAATAGAGAAGATGCGGAAACTGCGGATAGAACACGTCTGTCGTACCGATCATTCCGCCGGAGTCGTTTTCTGCGGAAAACATAAACGGCTCCCCGTTCGGCCCTGAAACGAATTTGCATGCCGCGAAGCTCTGACGCCATGCGAGCTCGGCGATGTCGGCATACTTTTCCCCTCCTACGCGCAGCATTTCTGAACGGAAACGATTGTCGAACGTGCGACACTTCGCCGATAATGCTGAGGCATCTCCTATTGCCTCCGTCAGCATTGCATCAAACGACTTGCCGTTTCGCGCCCACCAGTCGACAAGTTCCCTCCCGAAGAATCGAACGCTCTTCCCGCTGTCGTATGCGATCAAATAGCGCACCACCGCGCCATCGCGTACAGGCCCAGCAAGATGAACCCTTCCCCAGTTCGCGCGCTTCCTGTCGCCGCTTGCCGAAAACGGCTGCTGATTGATCCGTCCTACGGATACATCACGTACTCCAGCCACAGTATTCGTCGCCCATTCCATCAGCGCCTTGTCGTCATTCGTGGCCCACGCGCCGGTGATTGATGTATCGACAGACCACTCTTTGGCGCCAGAAACGAGAATGGTCACGTAGGAGACGGGACGCGAAAACACGTCAAGATCATCCGTCAGGCGTGGCGTCATGAAGGCGACTTCGGCAGACAGCCCCTTCCCGTTGGAAAAGCAGTAGACCGTCTCCGTAGCGCCTACGCGGCAGTCTGTCTGCGGCAAAACCGGAAGCTCAAGCGTTTTTCCTTTGCCGCGTCCGCAGAGACGATAGGTCCTGCCGTCCGCGTGCAAAAGAATCTCAAGCGGCTGCCTCGCACCACTCCAGTGCGAGGTGTCCGCCTCATAAAGCCTGTCGGCAGCACTCCACACGCTGAAATGCGGCTCAACGCAGACAAGCGGCACGGCGGGCGGGCGAATCGCCGCCTGCCCCGAAAAGGCAATCGCAGTCGCCGCCGCGAGCATCGCAGCGCCCTTAGCCATCAGCCGTTCATTTGCTGTAACCATGTCATTCATCCTTCCTTTTTACACTCTACGCCCGATAGTATAGCCAAGTATAGCCAAAGAAGTCAACAGGCATCGAAATCTCTATGCGAGGCGACGGCCATGGCGAGGGGGAAAATTCAATACATTTTTTCGTACTCGCCTTTTTCAACTTTCTTAAGGCAGTTGAACCCGGCCCGCTTGGCTCGATAATGAAGGTCTGTTTTCGATCGGCCCAGACCAGGAGCTTGTATCACACGAAAAATCTCTGCGCCGCAATCAGGGCAACGGGTTAGTTTATCATCTTTTATGGACTGAGTTATCTCAAAGCCCGATTTGCATTTCTCGCACCCTTGATCGGCATCCTTCGCCTCATATACGTAAATTGGCATATTTCTACCCTTAATTATGGCGCATAAGCGCGGATTTCTTCACGATCGTCAAACGGATACTTTTCACCCGCTATTTCCTGCGTAGTCTCATGACCCTTGCCACAGACGAGAACGACATCATCGGCGGCCGCCGACGAAAGCGCCAAATGTATAGCTTTTCGCCTGTCGCACTCAATAAACGGCTTTTTGTTTTCAATCCCCGATAGAATATCCTCTATAATCGCCTTTGGCTCTTCACCTCGCGGATTGTCACTTGTAATGACTATCTCATCGGCTATGCTGGATGCGGCCCTGCCCATAAGAGGGCGCTTTGCGCGATCTCTATCGCCGCCCGCGCCGAAAACGACCCAAAGTTTGCCCTTGGTGAACTCCCGTGCAGCTGTCAAAACTTTTTTAAGGCCATCGGGAGTATGGGCAAAATCAACATAAACCTGAGCCGCGCTCTTGGAAGAAACATTTTCAAGCCTTCCCCAACGCGGCTTAAGCGTGGGTATGACAGATTGGATGATGTCATGGCTTATTCCAGCTGATTCAGCCAAAGCTGCGGCAACAAGAACGTTGGAGCGGTTATATGCTCCTTTAAGCTGCAAACGGGAAAGATCAAATTTTGAAGACGTGGAACTTATCCCCATAACATTCAAAGGAAGGTTCCCGACAGCGTTAAACATTTCTCTACCCATATCGCCGTCCAAACAGACGATATAGGGCGGAAAATCTCTCCTTCCAAGGTGCGCAGGAGCGACCCCGCCTTCTCCCCATCTGGCAGAGGCGATACGCTCAGCAAACGAGAGTTTCACCCTGAAATACTCTTCCATCGTGCGATGATAATCAAGATGATCCTGCGAAAGATTCGTAAAAGCGCCGCCTGAAAAAACGGTATCGCCTGTCCTGCGCTGATGAATAGCGTGGGAAGAGACCTCCATAACACAATCGGTAGCTCCATTCAGGCGCATCTCGGCAAACAACTCCTTAAGCGTCGCCAATGGAGGTGTCGTATAGCCGGTATACAACTTTCGGGAGAGCGTATCAGTTTCAACGGTCGTGATAAGGGCGCATTTGCGCGAAGGATCCGCCCGAATAAATTCGGCCGTGATCCACGCGCACGTAGTCTTTCCGTTCGTTCCTGTTATACCCCAGATTTTCATTGTCGTCTACCTTAATATCTTTCTGCTGAAGCGACACGCGGCGAATAAGCCAGATTCTGTTCCCCCTTATCGAGGTCCGATCATTCATCTTAGCGATCTACCCGAAACCTTAATGGCGTCTTTTAGCGACACCAACCCGACGGGCCGCCGGTCGGCTTCCTATTCGATCTTGCTCCGAGGAGGGTTTACCCCGCGCGCAAAGCTTTCACTTAACGCCGGTGAGCTCTTGCCTCACCATTTCACCATCACCCCTTGCGAGGCTGTCTATTTTCTGTGGCACTTTCCATCATCGGGGATTTGCCCCGATCTTCCGCTCTTAACAAGCGGATCCTCCGCCCTGTGGAGTCCGGACTTTCCTCTGCCGTCAGGCAGCGATCGGTCACACGCGCGTCGCTTCAGCAGAAAATTTCAAAGATCGCGCTTAAACTCAGTCGCGGTAAAGGATTCGCCCGCACATCGTACAGGCGACGATGGATTGAGGCTTGTCTTCCTTACCGTTCTTCGCGTTGGCATCGGCGAGCTGACCGACGGAAGGCGGCTGAACGAGATGACAGCCGTCGCAGACGCCGTCATGCGTAAGCGGCACAACTACAGGCCAACGCTTGGTGCGCAGCCTTTCGTAATAAAGCATAAACTTGGGGTCGTTGACGGCCTTGACCTTTTCGGCGCGCTCCGACATGGAAGAATCAAGCTCTTCTTTAACGGCGGTTATGCGCTCATCGACCTCTGCGCAAAACTTGTCAACGCCTTCTTTCTCTGTATCATATTTCGCCTGAGCCTCCGCAATGCGGGCCTCGGCGGAAGGCAAAAGATCCATCGCGGCTATCTGATTGTTTTCAGCCGCTTCAAGCTCGTGACTTACAAGATCTATCTGAATCGAATACTGCTGATATTCCTTATTGGTCTTAAGCCCGGCCTGCGTCGTTCTAAGCTGCATGACCTTCTCTTTGAGGCCCTTGGCTTCTTCTTCGAAATTCTTTACGCGCTGATTGGCATATTCATAATTAGCCTTAGCTGCCTGTAAATCCGCAGAGACACCACTTAAACGAGCTGTCTCAAGCGCCTTTCGCCGAGGAAGATCCTTCATTTCAATCTCAAGTTCACGGATTCTTCCGTCGACTTCTTGCAAATCGATAAGCGCTTCGATGATCGTCACGATCTTTCACCTTTCTGGGGCAGGAGACGGGACTCGAACCCGCAACCCACAGAATCACAATCTGTTGATCTAACCATTGATCTACTCCCGCCATACTTTGGAGCCAGGTAAGGGACTCGAACCCCCGACCTGCTCATTACGAATGAGCCGCACTACCAACTGTGCTAACCTGGCCTTGTTTTGAGTAAGATAGTATATCAAACCTTAGGCCATTGCGTCAATACGGTTTTTGCACAAAAAAAACGCGGCGGATCAATAAGATCAGCCGCGCTTTCCTTGGTGAGTGATTAGCAGCGACCCTTCGAGCGAAGGAATTCGAACGAAGGCTTGATTGCATTGAGAGTGCCTTCGTGGCGCTCACACTCTACAACCCACCACTTCACACCATCAGCATCGGCGGCCTTGGCGACGGCATCCCAATTGACAGGAACGGCGCCTGGCTTTCCGGGCTGACCGAGAATAGCATCAAAGCTCTTCACATTCTTGCCCATGCCGTTTTCTTTGGCATGAAGAGTGATCGAACGGCCCGCATACTTCTTGAACTGATCGCACGGATCGAAACCGGCGCAGGTCGTCCAACCGACGTCCTGTTCCATCTTTACGTCCTTGCAAGTGTTCGAGAAGAAGTAATCCCAGTAAAGCGAACCGTCACTCATCTTGACCTGAAATTCCCACATGTGATTGTGGAGACCTACGTAGCAACCGTACTTAGCGCAATTCTCGGCGGCCTTGTTATAGTAGTCGCAAAGCATCTTGACGAAGTCATCAGACTCCTTCGTAGGCACACCAGAACCATCCCAGCCCCATTTCGGGGGCATATTGCCGCCGCCCGGGCAGCAGATGAAGTTATTGCCAAGCTCAAGGTTGAACTCGCAGGTCTTTGCGTAATTCTCAGGCGAAAACGCATCGCGGCCGACGTGAGTTCCGCAGGCGAGAAGACCGTTGTCGTCGAGAATCTTCTTGAGCTCCTTGGCGCTCTTGTTCCAGTAGCCCGCGAACTGAACGCCCTTGTAACCGATAGCGGCTACATCGGCGAGAGCCTTCTCAATGCCGAAATCTTTAATGTACTTGCGGATTGAGTAAAGCTGGACGCCCACCTTGGCGCTCTTGTCGCAGCAAAGCGAGCAGCATCCCGGCGCAAGAACTGCAGCGCCGGCGAAAGCCGACATGCCGAGAAAGTTTCTTCTTGAAATATTCATTTCCAATTCCTTATTTTGATTTACGAAAGCTTGTCGATGGTTACTACCGGAATATTCTTCTTGCAGTAGGCATCGGTCATCGGCTTAAGCGACTTCTTGTCAAACTCGTAGCCATTGGGACCTAATGGCCAAATGGCGGGAGCCGTATTCAGTATCGTTGCCTTGAAGCCCTGCATCGTCGCACCGATATTGCCCGTGTGCGAAGAATTCGAACCTTCATTCTCGATGACGAAGGGATTTTTGTAGCCCTTGGCCATAAGCGTTTCAAGGAACTTCGTCCAATCGCAGCTGTCGCTGCCGCCGAAGCCTGGAAGACGCGGTTCGTAATTGAGACGATCCCACTCGTGAGCGGCAAGAGGAACTCCGGCCTTTTTCGCAAGAGCGATATCAACATTCTGCATCGGAAACAAGCGCCCCCAATGAATTGCCTCGCTGTCGTTGGGGAAGTTGCGCGTACCCTTGATGTGAACGCGGCGGAGTTTCTTGAAATCCATCGCGTTAATAACATCGCTCGGATCGATATGCTGCCAAATGTCGTGCGAAGGATCGTACGTCTCCTGAAGAGCGCTGTCGTCGTCAAGTATGGCGTACATAAGCTTACGCGCCGCTAAGCAGCCGGGAAGGTTGCAATAGCAATCAGTAGACGAAACAGGCCTCCAGCCCTCCATCGGGCAGTTCTCCACGCAGACGGTAACGCCAAGAGACTTAGCGTAGTTGAGCATCGGCTGAAACACCTTCTTGAACTTAAGAAGATTCTTTTCAAAGCCGTTCTCTTCATTGCCAAGCCCTACATCATAGCCCACAAACGTGCCGCAGACGACATCGTTCGCATCGCCGCCGAGAAGCGAAGCGATACGGATGAGCTTTAAAATGTGGTTTTGGTTGTTAATCTGCTGGCTTGGATCGCCGCCGATGAGATTATCGTACGAGCCGACAGAAATGCGAAGCCCCGTTTCATTACAAACGTTAATTACCCGCCTTGCGGTCTCAGGAGTAAAGTTGTTGTAATCCAAGTGGGTGGCGACATGATCCTTACGATCTGTATCAGAGCGGAAAACGCAAAGTTCCAAACCCTGAGCGCCAACGGAAAGAGCGCGTTTCACAACGCCGTCAAAATCCTTTTCAAAGGCAAGCGCCGAGGTCATAAGCCAAATCGGATTATTCCCGGGCGCCGGCTTGACGGAACGGGCGAACGCGTCTTTCCCCGCAAGCCCGCCGACCGCCGCAAGGGCGGCCGCGGATTTGAAGAAGTCTCTGCGATTCATCAGAACGCGTACCCTTCGCGGATGTAAGGCTTGATGAAGGAATTGGCCTTGGCGTTGTCAAACAACTGCTTCTTTGAATCCCAAGCGAGTTTGACGCCCTTGCCCATGCGCTGAGCCATACAGCCGACGAGTATGCCTTCCATCTGAGGAATGCAGAATTCGACGTCCGAAAAGCAGCGTGAATGGGTATCGCGATAGATCGGACCCTGGCCGTTGATGGCATCGAGAAATTCGATGTAGTGACCATCTGCAGAAACGGCGGCAGCTCCGGGACCGTCCGCCTTTCCGTCAGCAGCGTCGCGGCGGAACGGAATCGTGCGGGCAATGGCCTGGCAAGCCTCGTGCTTGAACATGTCAACAACCTTCTTCTCACCGTTAAGCGAGATGAAGCTCTGCCCGCCGTAGTCATTCGTCGAGCATACGACACCCTTCGAACCGATGATGAAGCAGCCGGTATTGGGAACCTTACCCTGAGCGGCGATGACGGTAGGCATGATTTCAGGTTTCGGCTTAAGATCGCCGTCATACCAGAAGAAGTTCACCTTAGGAAGTTTAACGCCAGGGCGGACTTTTGATTCGCGCTCGGCATAAACCATCTTTACGATGGACTTCATCGGATAGGTGATATCGTTCCACTCGGAAACTTCAATCATCTCAGCCGACTCGACTGCGCCAAGCTCAAGACCGCGGAAAGGAAGGTTCATCGTGTGGCAGGCCATATCGCCGAAAGCGCCGGCGCCGAAATCGAAGAAGCCGCGCCAGCTGAACGCATGATAGACGTTCTGGCAGAGATTCCACGGATCATAGCCCTTCTGACCCGGCTTGTACGCGCCCTTGAAGTTGCGCATCTTGGCGGTGGCGATCCAGGAATTCCAATCGAGACCCTTCTGAATAGCGTCGGCGGCACCCTTGGTCGCGGCCGCAGCGCTCAAACCCTGAGGCCATACGGGGCGGTTCGTCCAAACGTGAACTTCCTTTACATCGCCGAGAATGCCGGACTGAAGAACTTCCGCGCAGCGGCGGAGCCCGTCAAGAGCGCTGCCCTGGTTGCCCATCTGAACGCAAACGCCATTATCACGCGCGGTGCGGCCAAAGTATTCGAGTTCCCAAAGCGTACGCACGAGAGGCTTCTGAACATATACATGAATACCCTGCTTCATGGCGGGGATCGCCACAGGAGCGTGCATGTGGTCAGGGCCAGAAATCGTCATCGCCTCGATACCAATCTTCGAAGCGTTGTCGAGAAGCTTACGGTAATCGGTGAAGAACGGAATCTTGGAAAGATCAAGGAGCGAACCCATCTTCTTAAGCTGAGCCTGCGCGGCGGGAACCTGCATCGCGTCAGCATCGCAAATCGCGACAAGCTCCGCCTTGCCCGACTTGACCATCGGATACCAGTCCGAGAAGCCCTTGCCCATGATACCCACAGCGGCAAGGCGAATCTTTCCGCCCTTGCGGCCTATTGAAAAACATCCGCTTGTGCCAAGCGCCGCAACGCCAGCCATTCCGTAAAGGAATCCTCTTCTTGAAGCATTTAACTGCATTTTTTTACTCCTTTTTTTTCGGTTATTATTTTACATTTTCCATCAAACGACGATATCCCAACCGTTGCGGTAGACATCACGCTTGAACGAAAGACCTTTTTCATTGCGCCCGACGAGCTCAAGATTGTCGCCATCCCAGTCAAAGCCGGTATCATACTGATACGACATATTGCAAAGGACGCACAAAACACCGCTTCTGGCACCGGTTTCGGCGTCTGAAACAGGAAGCTTGCGGGACTCCACGCACTCTACGAAATTCTGCACCTGGTTTTCAGAGCGGTAAAGCTGAACCTTGGCATCGTTGAGTTTGTAATAAGACATAAGCTTGTCAAGGGCCTTGGCGAGACGGTTATCGGTCTTGACGATAGCGTCGGTGCCGTAATCCTTTCCGACTGATTCGGCAACGATCTTATCCTTCATGAACGTGGCGTCCTGAAGGGCCTTTCTCACTTCAGCCGTGGGCTTGACAAGGCCGGTGCCCTGCCAAACGGCAATCTTGCCGCGGTTGACAGCGACAATGCCATCGGTGCCGTAGAAGACCGTTCCCCAAGTTCCGAAAGGACCGTGGTAAAGTTCAACATCACCATAAGGCTTTTTAAAGAGCATCTTCATGCCGTACTGACGACGCGCGCCATGATAAAGATCGGTGGAGTACGGCTCGTCGGAGCGGATGATTTTATAAGGACCGCTGCGATCCATATCAAGACCCCACTGAGCGATATCGAGGTGATGTGCGCCCCAGTCGCCGTTATAGCCTGTTCCGATGTCATCATCAAAGCGCCAGAACATCGGGTAAAAATGATTTACGCCGCGAGGAGCGAGCTGATCAGAATACGGCCTCCATTTCGCCGGCCCGAGCCACATGTTCCAGTCGACATCGGGATTGGGCGCGCCTTCTTTCGCGGCGTTCACGGGATCGTTGAAAAAGCGAATCGGATGGGAAGGGCCGCCAAGCTTCTTGCCGCCAATGCCGAAGTTCGCGTCGACATACTTCACATCGCCGATAAGGCCGTTGCGAACGATCATGCAGGCGACCCAGAATTCAGAAAGCTTCGACCAGCTGCGCTGCATCGAGCCCACCTGAAAAACACGGCCGTACTTCTTCTGCGCGGCGATAACCTTCTTCGCCTCTTCAACACTGAAAGTAAGAGGCTTTTCGCAGTAGACATCTTTACCGTGCTTCATCGCCTCGACGCACATGTAAGCGTGCCAGTGATCGGGCGTTGCGATGCAGACCATATCGATCGTGGGATCTTTAAGGATATCGCGGAAATCTGCAACCGCCTTGCAATTGTTCGTCTTGTACGCATCGTTGACCTGCTTGGCGCCCGCGGCCGCACGCACGCGGTCGCAATCGCAAACGGCGACGATCTCGACCATATCGCGCACCTTTTTCGACAACGAAGTATTGCCGAGGAACTGCGGAACAAGTGCCGTGCGCATCTGAATGCCGTAACCGATCATCGCAATACGGCGCTTCTGCCCGGGCTGAAGCGGACGCAGCCCCATCTTTGTCGTGCCGCAACCCGCGAGCGCAGTAGCCGCGGCCGAACCCAACAGAAAACTTCTACGATTAATGTTCATCTTTTGTCATTTCTTTCTTTTAGGTGTCTTTCAACTTCTTAAATACGCGCTGTATGCTTTGTATGTCTCGTGACAGTCAAAGGCGCTGGCAAGCTCCCATGGCGCATGCATATTCCAAAGGCCCGTGCCCATATCAAGAACATCCATGCCGAAACGGGCCATATACTGCGAAATTGTGCCGCCGCCGCCCTTCTCCATCTTGCCTAATTCAGCCATCTGCCAAACGACGCCGCCGTCATCCATGATCTTGCGGATCTTCGCAACGAACTCCGGCGAGCAATCGCTCGCGCCGCCCTTGGAAGCGCCTCCGGTATACTTTGAGGCGCAAGGCCCCTTGTGGAAGCGCGCGCTGTTGCCCGTCGAATCGACATCCGGAAAATGCGGATCGGCTATAGCCGTCACATCAGCAGAAAGCATGGAGCTTTTTTCAAGAGCGCGTCTTACCATGATGTCGCGGGGATTTTTCTCCTGGCGTTCGATAAATTCCGCCACGGTATTTTCAAAGAACGAGCTTTGCATTCCCGTAGCGCCCATCGAGCCGACCTCCTCCTTGTCGCACATGAGCATTGAGGCCGTAACTTCAGGAGTCTTCTGCGCCGCGTCTAAAAGCGCGGTCAAGGCGGCGAACGAGCAGACTCTGTCGTCATGGCCATAGCCCGCGATGAGCGATTCATCAAGCCCTACGTAGCGCGGCATTCCAGCGGGTACTATCTCAAGCTCCGCCGAAAGAAGATCCTCTTCGCTGACCTTATATTTCTTCTTCAAATATGCCTTGAGCGCTTCGAGCGGTTTTTCACCGCTCGTCCAGCAGACGACATCGAGATCTTCCGCCGGGAAAAACTCATTGACCTTCTTCTTCTCCTGATCCTTACCAAGATGGGGGAGAATATCTGAAATCATAAATACCGGGTCGTCACTCCCGTCGCCGATCGCTACGTCTACTTTCGAGCCGTCTTTTCTCACGATCGTTCCATAAAGCGCAAGCGGAAGCGTAAGCCACTGATATTTCTTGATGCCGCCGTAGATGTGACAATCAAAATAAACATAGCCGCCCTTCTCATAAAGAGGCCTCGGCTTAAGATCAAGACGCGGCGCGTCGGTGTGACCACCCACGATTTTAATTCCGCTTTCGGAAATTTTCTTCTTTCCGATGACCGCGGCCATAATCGTACGATCGCCATACCCACGATAGACCTTATCGCCGGGTTTCAGGGTTTTGAAAGACGATATCTCCTTGAACCCTTTGGATTCAAGAAGTTTTAAACTCTCAAAATAGCTTCTGCGCGCCGTTTTCGCAGCGCCAAGATACCGCATATACCTGCGGCAATATTCAGATTTTGAAATATATTCCAACTTCATGACCGTTGATTATATCAAATTTCCGCACATTAGTCACTTATGCAACTTTACTTAAGCATCAATGCCGAAAGAAGTTTTGTGAAGCGCGCGCCGTCGGTTACCGGGGAGCCTTCAGCGATCAATGCCGAATCATACAGAAGCGTTACCGCATCGGAAAGCTCTTCGCCTTTCATTTCAGAAACCTTTTTAACCAAGGGATGCGAAGCGTTCAGTTCAAGAATTCTCTTCTCTTCGGGGACATCGTTTTTCATCGCCTTCATCATGCGAATCATCGAGGGCGAAAGCGCGTTCTCCTTGGCCACAAGGCAGCATGGAGAATCGGTAAGGCGCGTAGAAACCCTGACATCGGACACTTTCTCGCCGAGCTCAGATTTCATCGCCTCTAAAAAGCCCTTCATCTCGGCCGAGGCTTTTTCATTCGCGTCCTTCTCGGCTTTCTGCTCCGCTTCGCTGCCGAAACTCACATCGCCGCGCGCGATATCAACGAACTTCTTACCGTCAAATTCGCGCAGCTGCTCCGCAAGATATTCATCAACAGGATCGCAGAAAAGCAGCACGTCGCAACCGTGTTTGCGCGCGGCTTCCAGCTGGGGCGCCTTGCGCGCATCGTCCTCGCGCTCGGAAAGAAGATAATAGATATCCTTCTGCTCCGAACCCATATCCTTCACATAGTCCTCAAGAAAAACGCCCTTACCCGAGTCGTTGCGCGCCGTCGGCCACTTAAGAAGCTTCTTGATTCTCTCGGCGTTCGAATAATCAACGCAGACACCCTCTTTAAGAACCGTGCCGAAAGCAGCCCAGAATTCATTGAATTTCTTTTCGTCTTTCTTCAGTGTTTCCAATGTCGAAAGGATTTTTGCCGTAACGGCGCTCTTGATCTTGGCGATGATCGCATCGTCCTGCAGCATCTCACGCGAAACATTAAGCGGCAAATCGCTTGAGTCAACAACTCCCTTGACGAAGCGAAGATAGCTTGGCAAAAGCATCTCTATATCATCGCCGATGAAAACGTTTCTCACATACAGCGAAAGCCCGCGCTTCTGATTGGGCATATAAAGTTCCATCGTGGCTTTCTTAGGTATAAACAGAAGAGCCTTGAACTCAACCTGGCCTTCACCCGAAAAGACGATAGTCTCAAAAGGATCTTCCCAATCATGCGTAAGATGCTTGTAGAACTCTGCATATTCCTCATCTTTCACGTCTTTTTTGGCGCGCTTCCAGAGAGCGGTCATTGTATTAAGGGGTTTCGCCTCGCTCTCTTCCCTGCGCTTTCTGTCTTCCTCTTTTTCATCCGCGGGAATATCCACCTTGCGATAGTTGATCGGATAGGAAATGAAGTCCGAATATTTCTTTACGAGTTCGCGGATTCGCCATTCGTCGAGATATTCCTCATATTCATTCTTAAGGTGAATCATGACGCTTGTGCCGAAACCTTCGCGCTGCGACGAACCGGTGGAATAACCGCCCGTCATATCGCTTTCCCACATGAACGCCTCGTCGGTTCCGCGCTTTTTCGAAATAACTCTTACTTTGTCTGCGACCATGAATGCCGCGTAAAAACCGACACCGAACTGACCAATGAGCTCGGGAAGGTCGCTCCCCTCTTTTTCTTTGAGCGCTTTGCGGAAAGCCTTAGTGCCGGAAGAGGCGATAGTACCTAAATTCCGCTCGAGCTCTTCAAGGTTCATGCCGATGCCGTTGTCGGACACCATCAGCGTCTTGGCCGTCTTATCGACCGCTATTTCTATCTTCCAGTCGCCATGACCTAAGTCTATGGTCTTATCGGTGAGAGAAGCGAACTTGGCTTTATCAATCGCGTCCGACGCATTTGACACCAGTTCTCTCAGAAAGATTTCTTTCTTCGAATAAAGCGAATTTACCACGAGATCAAGCATTTCGGCGATCTCTGCCTTGAATTCATGTTTTTGCATCTTCTTTTTTCCTTCTTTGATTTCCACTTACGTGTTTTAAATCCTGTTTTTTATTCTATCGACGGTTTTCAGAAAATCCTTATCGTTCGTCCAGACATCAACGCGCGAGTCTATCGCGAGATATTTGGCCATGCGGATATAATCGCATATAAACTTATCGGCGCGATGCTCTCCGTCGCCGCCCGTATATGAAAGCCTGAGCGAACCGCTCACCTTTACATTTTCCTTAGACCCGTCGAAAACAACCCACGCTTTTTTATACTCTCCGGAATCTATTCGCGATTGCACGGCCTGGCAAAGATCCTCTCTCGAAGAGGCCTCTCGCTTAGAGCCGAGAATCAAATTCCAGCCGTCAACGACGAGCATTTTTTCGCCCTCCGTGAGCGAGCGCAGATCTTCTGCCGCCAAAAGCGCCATATCGAAATGGGCCTCGAGCGTCGAGAGCTTTTCCGACAGGCGGGAATTTTCAGCCTTAAGCTTAGCAACCTCAGCCTTCAGATCGCGCATGTGATAAAGGCGCGAGGCCATCATTATGTCTTGAGAACCCATAATCTACGAAAGAATCCCATAGGCGTAACGATCATGCCCGGAATAGTCCTTATCGATTTTTATATCATCGAAACCGCAATTGAACATGAGCGAGCGGACGGCCTCGCCCTGATTTTCGCCGATCTCGAAAAAGACCGCTCCGCCGGGCTTTAAAAGGTTTATCGCATCAGCGAGATAGCGGTCGTAGAATTCAAGCCCCGACGGGCCGCCGTCAAGCGCAAGACGCGGCTCGAAATCCTTTACCCTCGCATCAAGCGTCGCTATGACATCGGTTTCGATGTACGGCGGATTCGAAACAATTACATCGAAAATCTGCGGGTCGCTGAAATCGTCAAGCCCATCGGCGATGGCGAATTTCACCTTGCTTTCAAGATTGCAGGCTTTGGCGTTTTCTTTCGCAAGTTCTATCGCATCTTCACTGATATCGGTTGCAAGATATACGCCTAAGGGGTATTCCTTGGCCAGCGAAAGCGCGATGGCGCCCGTTCCCGTGCCGACATCAACGATAAACGGAGAAGAGGGAAAACTGCGGGAATGAAGATACTTCAACACCCGTGTGACAAGCTCCTCCGTTTCAGGTCTCGGTATCAGCGCGCGGCGGTCGCACTTTAGCGTAAGAGAGCGGAAATCCCACTCCCCGAGAACATACTGAAGAGGCTCTGCGCAAGCGAGCCTCTTCATCGCCCGGCGCATGGCCTCAAGATGCTGCGGATGCGTCTCTTTGTCGAGACAGCCCGAAAGAAAACCGCGCGACACCTTAAGAAGCCGCGCGACAAGCAGCTCTGAGGCCACCGTCGCGTCGGGCACGCCTTTCGACTCGAGAAACGAAACCGTTTTTTCTAACGTTTCGCGCCAGATCATCGTTAGAACGGCATGTCGTCGATGGCGTCAACATCGAAGCCGGCCTCAGGTTCGGCAGGAGAGGGCACAGGCTCGGTCGATGAGCCGTCGGCGTTCATGACCTCGATTTTAAGCGCCGTCAAATCTACGAAATACGCCACGCCCTTAGGCCCGTCCCAACGGCGACCATCGATGGCAAAGCGTATCTTGACGCGCTGACCTTTCGCTATAGAGTCCAAGAGCGAACAATTATCTTTCTTAAATGTGAATTTCACAGGGTTAGGGTACTTGCTCGGCGAATCAATATCATTGCCGACAATCACTTCGCGTTTCGTAAAACCATTGCTGCCGAAGCTCTGCGTCTGCCCGACCTCCTCGACAACTCCCGTATAATCAAAAAT
>CAJGDE010000025.1 GCA_904502135.1 Kiritimatiellia bacterium | reverse complement strand
GGAATAATCGTGGGTCTTTCGATGTTTATCGCCGGCTCCTCCGATCAATTGTCCTTCCTGAGAGAGATGGTGTGGATATTCCCTTCAACAGCAGTATCGACAATTGTATTTCTCGCGATCGGTTCAAAGGTATTTCAGGATAATCCCGATGAAAGAAAGGAAGTTGAAAAATGGATGGATGGATTGACCTGCAGATAAACGGCTATGCGGGCATAGATTTCAATTCCAAAGGTCTTACGGTTGAAGCCGTAAAGGAAGTGACCGATCGTCTTAACGCGGACGGAACGGCCGGGTATCAGCCTACATTTGTAACGGCCGATCCTGAGATGGTTATTGAAAATACACGTGTTGTGATGGAAGCTCGCCGCCGCTATGCGCAGTGCGAAAAAAGCATACTTGGGTTCTTCCTTGAAGGGCCTTTTATTTCGGCAAAGCCAGGAGCGGTAGGCACGCACCCCATAGAGTGGGTTCGTGAACCTGATTTCGCGCTTTTTGAGAAATATCAAGATGCGGCGGAAGGTTTAGTCCGGCTTGTGAATATAGCGGCCGAAGTCCCGGGCGCGGCTGAATTTACACGTAAGCTTACGGAAAGCGGCGTTACGGTCACGCTCGGCCATCAGTTGGCGAGTTCCCCTGAAGACATAGAGCCTTGTATCAAGGCCGGAGCGAAGGCGTTTACGCATCTCGGCAATGGGCTTCCTAATGAGATAAACCGTTTCAATAACATTATCGCGACAGCTCTCGTTGAAGATAGAGCCTCTGTAATGTTTATTCCCGACGGGCATCATCTGCCGGATACGCTTCTTAAGCTCTATTTCAGAGCCGTCAGGTTAGAGCGCCTTATCGCTGTTTCCGACGCTCAGTACCCCGCGGGTATGCCTCCTGGAGAATATAAAGTGTGCGGAGCCAATGCGAGACTTGAGCCCTCGGGCCTGTTGTGGAACCCTGCGCGCAATTGTCTTGTCGGCGCCACTACTCCGATGTCGAAGATGATGAAGCTTCTTAATGAGCGCATAGGCGTTACGCAGAGTGAATGCCGCGTTGTCGGCCATGACAATCCATTGGCTTTAATTAACTGCTTATAAGTATTCTGGAGATGATACGAAAATAAAATTGAAACTCACTCGCGGTAAAGCGGCTTACTTATGAAATAACTTAAACTTATGAAAATCAAAAACTCATTCTTTGCATTAGCAGCCATCTTATCAACTGTCATCAGCGCACAAAACCTTTATGGCGCTCTTGAGCGCGTTACGCCTGAATCACAAGGCATTCCAAGCGAAGCGGTATTAGACCTCATCGACAAGCTTGAAGAACAAAACGGCGATGTACACAGCTATATGTTGATCCGAAACGGCAAAGTTGTGGCCGAAGGTCATTGGGCGCCTTTTGCGGCAGAATTGCCCCACACTCTTTATTCAGTCTCAAAAGCGTTCGTCTCTATGGCAATAGGCATGGCGATCGAAGACGGCCTTCTTGCTCTTGATGACAAGGTAGTTAAATTCTACCCTGAAGCAGCAGGCGAAAATATAGACGAGCGCCTTAAAGAAATGCGAATACGTGACTTGATGTCGATGAAAAGCGGTCAGCAGAAGGACACCTTCGCATTAGTGAGAAATGCAATGCCCGGAGAAGAGGCTAAAGCGTTTTTCTCCATGCCGATGCGCGATGAGCCGGGAAGACTTTTTCGCTATATGTCAGGCAATACGGCGATGCTCGCTCTCATCCACGCTAAGGTAACGGGTGAGAAAGATCTTATCGCCTACCTTAACCCAAGACTCTTCAATAAGCTTGGCATAAAAGCAAACTACTGGCCGCGTCTTAAAAACGGCACCGTAATCGGAGGTTCTGGCTTTCAGCTCTGCACGGAGGATCTCGCGAAAGTCTGTATTCTACTTGAAAACGAAGGCGTCTGGAACGGTGAGCGCATACTGCCTCTTTGGTGGATAAAACAAGCTACAAGCCTTCAAGCGAAATACGGAAATATCACCGATAGTGTCCTTGCCCTTCACGGAAGCAAAGCTCAGAACGTAGAAAAGCCGGACGACTGGCAGGTTGGTTACGGCTGGCAACTTTGGATGGGGCATCACGACTCATTCCGCCTTTGCGGCGCATTCGGTCAGATTGGCTCTATCATACCCGACAAGAATCTTATTTTTGTCAGCAACGCCGGAGGTCGCGGTTCTAACAAGCCATCGCTTAACGCCTTTTACGACGCAATATTGCCGGCGCTTTCCCAAACGCCCCTTAAAGAAAACTCAACTCAACTTAAGCGCCTTAGAGAAAGATCTAAGAATCTCGTTATTACGCCCCCTAAAAGCAGCGCCAGAATGTCGGATGAGGCAGCCAGCGCCTTTAAGAGCGTGAAAATAGATTCAACGAACGCGCTTTTCCTAACTGCCGCCGGTTATGACTGCAAAACGAGAACTCTTACAATTGAAAACCGTTTCGCAAAGCAATCGATAAGTGTCGGCGAGAATAGCTGGGAGAGATCGGAGATTGTCGTTGAAGAAGAAAACACCGAAACTCTCAGCCGCATTTCCGGCGGCAGGCAACCAGTCGCGGCGGCAGGAGCATGGACAACGCCGAACACGTTCACTGTTAGAATCCATTTCGTTCAATCTCCTGCAATTCTTTTCATCACCTTTGAACTGCGTGACGGGAAAGTACACTTCTCAACAAAGTCCAATATGTCGAAAAGATATTCTATGAATATCCAACAGTGAGTAATGTTTGAATGTTGGAGTGTTGGAATGTTGGAATGTTTGAATGTTTGAATGGGGGAGTTGGGAAATGGGTCTTTGAACATCGCCTTGCGCTGTAAGGGACAGATTTGTTATAATTTTGCCTATGAAAAAGATGAATATGGTGATTGCCCAGTCGGGCGGTCCGTCTATGGTTATCAACCAGTCTCTTGTCGGGGCTGTGGTTGAGGCGAAAAAGTCGGCAAAAATCGGCAAGATACTTGGTGCCAGGCATGGAATCGTCGGGATTTTGACCGATGATTATCTTGATTTAAGAAAGGTTTCCGCGAAGAAGCTTGAAGCTATTGCGCAGACGCCTTCATCGGCTCTTGGAAGCTGCCGTAAGAAGCCTACGGCCGATGATTGTAAGGCCATATTTGAAGCTTTTAGAAAGAAAAACGTAGGTTATTTCTTCTATATTGGTGGAAACGACTCTGCAGATGCTGCCAGAATAGTAGCTGAAGAAGCGGAGAAGGTTGGTTATCCTCTCGTCGTCTACCATATACCTAAGACAATAGACAATGACCTTAGAAGCTGCGATCATACGCCGGGATTTGGCAGTGCGGCCAAATTTGTCGCCAGCGCCATAAAGGGCGACGATCTTGACAATCGCGCATTGGGGGGCGTTAAGATCGACGTTATCATGGGGCGTGATGCCGGGTTTTTAACGGCCGCCTCGGCGCTTGCGCGAGTAAGAGAGGATGATGGCCCGCATCTCATATATTTGCCGGAAGTTCCTTTTTCCGAAGAAAAATTCGTCAAAGACGTAAAGGCCGCGATGAAGAAATTTGGGCGCTGCGTTATCGCTGTGTCTGAGGGTATCCGCGCAAAGGACGGCATACCGATCGGCGCCAAACTCGGCTCCGGAGAGACGGATAGCCACGGTAATGTCCAGATGTCCGGCACCGGTGCGCTTGGGGATGCGCTTGCAAAGCTTCTGAAAACGAAGGCTGACATCAAGCGCGTAAGAGCCGATACGTTCGGATATCTTCAGCGTTCGTTCCCCGGTATTGCGAGCGAAACAGATTCTCTTGAGGCGCGTGCGGCCGGTTCCGCCGCCGTGAAATCGGCTCTTAAGGGAGAACTTAACAAAGGTACGATCGCGATTCTGCGCGCCGAGACGAAGCGCTATCAAGTCGCTTTTGCCGCGCGTCCCATAGCTGATGCGGCTAAATATACGCGTTCAGTGCCAAAGCAGTATATTGCCAAGAACGGCCATGACGTGACAGCTGCGTTTATAGAATACGCCCGTCCGCTCGTCGGAGAGTTGCCGGTTTGTGAAGTTTTCTAAAAAGAAGTGATGCAAATGATTGAGTTTACCGATAACCAAAAGCGTACCATAGCCAATGCTCTTACCGTGCTTTCTCTCACGGTCATGCTGACATTTATCGTGCTTATCGCTTTTGTCATCTTTAAATTCCTTTCATTTGCATCATCAGCAGTCGTCCCTGTTGTTTTAGGGTTTTTTCTGGCGCTTTTCTTTAAGCCTTACTACGGGTGGTGGAAAAGAATTCTAAGAAATCCTACTCTTGCGCTTATAGCGATGCTGGTTACGGTTCTCTTTCCGCTTGGGTTGATTCTATGGTATGCGGGAGCGGTTTTTATTGATCAGATAAGTAATCTCATCGCTCAAGGTCCGGAGCTTGTGAAAAGCGTCACGGCGTGGTTCAAAACCACGTTCCCGAAATTCGATTCATTCCTTGCGATAACAGGGTTTTCGTCCGAAGACTTTGCGGGGGTTTATTCGAAATATGCTGCGACGGCGCTTAAGGCCGGCTCAGGGGCGCTTAAGTGTCTTCTCGGTATTGTTACCGTGATTGTCACCGCCATATTCTTCGTTTTCTTTTTGATGACGAAAGATCGTGGCGGCGACGAAATCATTGCGCACGTTCCGATTCTGAAAGACGAGACGAAGGCTTTTATAGCTAAGCAGATTGATTCGTTTATAGATATTCTTGTATCGTTCTTCCAAAGGCAGATTGTGATATGTCTTATTGAAGGCGTCATGTACGGAACAGGCTTTTATTTAGTTGGGCTGCCGTACGGCTTTTTAATCGGCTTTTGTCTCGGAGTGATGAATCTAATCCCGTTTTTCGGCTCTGTAGTGTGTTTGCCGATCGCTTTGCCGATCGCCTATTTCGTGAACGGCGGCTCTGGGCTTCGAGTTCTTCTTGTGCTTGTGGTCTGGGGGATAGGTCAATTTCTCGACGGGTATTTTATCACGCCGAAGATTCAGGGCGACAAAACAGGTCTTGGATATACGGGCGTTATTTTTTCGTTTTTCTTTTGGGCCACAGTCTTAGGACCGATGCTCGGGATGCTGCTGGCAATACCGCTTTCAGCTTTTTGTGTTGTTCTTTGGCGTGCGCTTAAATCAAAATATATAAAGCCGATGGTGTAAAAATGTTTGAAGGTTCAGTATTTGGAAAGTTAGATCAAAAACTCCAGCACGCTATAAAAGACGCTGGTTATAAGACTCCTACTCCTATTCAGGAAAAAGCGATCCCATACCTCCTGGCGGGGCGCGATTTGATAGGGTGCGCTCAAACGGGCACGGGCAAGACCGCCGCGTTCATGCTGCCGATTCTCAACCATCTTTTCAAAAATCGCAGACCAAGGCGCATTGGACGGCCAAGAGCGCTCGTCTTATCGCCCACTCGCGAACTGGCGATGCAGACGGCCGAGAACGTCAAGAAATTCTCGAAGTATATTGATCTGCCTTTTGCCTGCGTGATAGGCGGGGTTTCCCAGGTAGGTCAGATAAAAGACATTAAACGCGGCGCCGAAACTTTGATTGCCTGCCCCGGTCGTCTTATTGATCTTATGACGCAGGGTATAATTTTTCTCGATCAGGTGGAATGTTTCGTTCTCGATGAGGCCGACAGAATGCTTGATATGGGCTTTTTCCCCGACATTAAGCGCATAATGTCAAAGCTGCCCAAGGCCCGTCAGTCGCTTTTCTTTTCGGCCACGCTTCCGCCCGCTGTTATGAAGCTTGCCGGCGAACTTGTAAGCGACCCTCATCAGGTGTCGATTTCGCCCCAGACTCCGACGGTCGAAAAGATAAACCAGAAGGTTATGTTTGTTCCAAAATCGCAGAAGGATTCTCTTTTGATCCATCTTCTTGAAGAGCATCCCGAATGGGATAAGGTGATCGTTTTCACCAAGATGCGTCATGGAGCAGACCGCATAAACAAGAAATTGATGCGTTCCGACATCGCTTCGGCGGCTATACATTCCGATAAAACCCAAGGCCAACGCACGAGAGCGCTCGACGGCTTTAGGCGTTCGGTTACGCGCGTTCTCGTGGCTACCGACATTGCCAGCCGCGGTATAGATGTGCCTGATGTTGACTGCGTCGTTAATATGGAGCTGCCTCTCGAAACTGAAAGCTACGTTCACCGCATAGGCCGAACCGCGCGTGCGGGAGGCTCAGGGGTAGCCATAAGTTTTGTGTCGTCTGAAGAGCGCTCTCAGCTCAAGGCGGTAGAGAGGTTTATCAAGAAGACTATTCAAGTCGATCGCGATCATCCGTTTCACAGCGATGAGGCTGACCGCAAGGCGGGCAAGTCCTCGCAGGGCTTAGCTCAGGCAGAGTGGATTCACCCGGCTAACAGAAACCGGAATAAAGCGAAACGTAATAACAGAAAAAGTTTTAAGGGCCGCCGTCAACCGGATTTCGGCCAGAAATGAGTGTTATGTTCAAGTCGAAATATAAATTGTTTGATGCATTTGGAATACCTATTTACATAGATTTTTCCTTCTTGGTGCTGCTTGTTCTTTTTGTGATGAATTCCGGCTCGTTTTCATTCGGGCTTGCTACAGCCATGGTACTGGCCATTTCAATAACTCTTCACGAGCTTGGTCACGCTCTTGCCGCCGGAGCGTTCGGTTTCAAAACAAGGGACATAACGCTCTCTTTGCTTGGCGGATGCGCCTCTTTAATAGCCTTGCCGCGCAAGGCCTGGCAGGAGTTTCTCACCGCCATTCTTGGGCCTGTAGTTTCATTTTTGATAGCGGGTGGCGTTTTACTTGTTTTGACTTTTGTGCCGATTGAAAACGCATGGCTTTTTTCGGTTCTTTCATACGCGCTTTGGATGAATGTCATGCTCGGCTTTTTTAATCTTCTGCCCGGGTTTCCGCTTGACGGCGGCAGAATATTCAGAAGTGTCATGCGCGCTTTCATGTCGCGCGCCAAGGCGACTTTTGTAGCCATGGTCGTTGGCCGCGCTGTCGCGATACTTATCGGTCTTCGCGGATTGTATTCGATTTTTTCAGGCGGCGGATGGGGCTTTATCTCCCTTTTTATCGCGTGGATGATTTGGAAAGAAGGTTTTCGTGAATATCAGGCGGCGTTGGCCGAAGAGCGGTGGGAAAATTGGACTCAAGATGATTTTAACGCCCGGGTTTCGCCTCCGCCGTATGAACGATAAAGATAAAGGAAAAGATAAAGGAAAAATATGCAATCAGATGTTATAGTGATTGGAGCGGGCGTTGTCGGCGCGATGGTGGCGAGGGAACTTTCCCGTTATAATTTGAGCGTCAGGGTTCTTGAATCCGGTAGCGATGTTGCCGAAGGGGCATCAAAGGCCAACAGCGCCATCGTTCACGCCGGATTTGACGCTAAGCCCGGGACGAACAAAGCCAAGTTTAATGTATGGGGCAATAAGCTTTTTGAGAATGTCTGCAAGGAACTTAAAGTTCCTTTTCGCAGAAACGGCTCGCTTGTTCTCGCTTTCGGCGCGGACGATGAAGAGCGGCTGAAAGAGCTTGTCGACAAGGCGGAGAAGAACGGCGTACCCGTTGAAGTGATCGGCCAAGAAGAACTCAGAAAGCGCGAGCCCAATGTCTCGCCCGAGGCCACAGCCGCGCTTTGGGCGCCTACGGGAGGCATTTGCTGTCCGTATGAACTGGCGTTCAGAGCCAGCGAAAATGCGGCCGCCAACGGGGCCCAATTTGTGTTTGACGCAAAGGTCGTTTCAATCGAAAAAGGGTGGAAGGTCGTCTGCGAGGATGCGCGCACTTTTACCGCCAAGGTGATAGTCAATTGCGCCGGTTGCCATTCGGATGAACTTAACAATCTCGTCAGTGAAACAAAGTATTGCATCAAAGCGCGCCGCGGCGAATATCTCATGCTCGATCGCGACGAGGAGAAAAGTTTTTCGGCGACGATGTTTCAGGTTCCAGGCCCCATGGGTAAGGGTATTTTAGTCTCTCCCACCGTCGACGGAACGGTGATTGTCGGCCCGACTGCGCAAGACATAGACGATAAGCAGGATAAGGCGACGACTTATGAGGGGCTTGATAAAGTTAAAGAAGGAGCTCGCCGTACCTGGCCGGATCTTCCTCTGGCGAAGGTGATAAATGAATTTTCTGGCTTAAGAGCCCACGAGACAACGGTCGGCGATTTTATTCTGGGTGAAGCGGCCGATGCGCCCGGGTTTTTCAATGCCGTAGGCGTTGAATCTCCAGGGCTTACAAGTGCGCCCGCCATAGGTCTTTGGATGGCGGAATGTGTGGCTGAAAAACTCGGCGCGGAAAAGAAGGCGGCCACAGATATTTCGCACGACGTAAGCTGGTGGCCGATCACGCGGGAGATGTCGAAAAAAGATCTCGCCGATCTCATCCAGCGCGAACCATCGTTCGGCCGCGTAATATGCCGTTGCGAAGAGATAACGGAAGGTGAGATCAGATCCGCCATCCGCTGCCGCGTCGGCGCAAGAACGCTCGACGGCATCAAGCGCCGCACGCGTTCCGGCATGGGGAGATGCCAAGGAGGCTTTTGCACTCCGAAACTTATCGAGATTCTCGGTGAAGAGCTGGGGCTTCAGCCCGAAGCGTTTTTGGCATCGCGCAAAAAAGCTCCAAAGGCGCTCATACAAGAGGCTTTGTCAGCTTCTACCGATTCTTTCGGCGCGGTTGACGTTGTCGTCATTGGCGCAGGTCCGGCCGGACTTGCCGCCGCCTGCGCGGCGAAAGAAAACGGCGCGGGCAAAGTTGTTGTCGTAGAGCGTGATGATGCCCCCGGGGGGATTTTGCAGCAGTGCATTCATAACGGTTTCGGTCTTCACCGTTTCAAGGAGGAGTTGACTGGTCCCGAATATGCCCAGCGCTTCGTCGACAAGGCGCATGAGTGTGATGTGAACATAAAATGCGGCACGATGGTCGTCGAAATAGTGCCCCCGAAAGAAGGAGAGATCTATCATACGGTAACGACTATGTCGCGCCGTGGAGGTCTTGAAGACATTAAAGCTAAAGCGGTAGTGCTGGCGATGGGCTGCCGCGAGCGTCCCCGCGGAGCGTTGATGACGCCTGGCACCCGTCCTGCGGGCGTGTATACGGCCGGAACCGTGCAGAGACTTGTCAATATGGACGGCATAATGCCCGGAAAGAGAGTTGTGATTTTAGGCTCCGGCGATATAGGTCTTATCATGGCTCGCCGCCTTACATTCCAGGGCGCGAAGGTTCTCGCTTGCATTGAAATCATGAAGAAGAGCTCGGGGCTTATGAGAAATGTCGTTCAATGTCTGCAAGACTATGACATTCCGCTTTTGCTGAGTCATACGGTAACGGACGTCGAAGGGCGCGAACATGTCACGGGCGTTAAGGTTTCAAAGGTTGACGACAATCTTAAGCCGATTCCGGGAACAGAGATGCATTTCGATTGCGATACTCTGCTTTTGTCTTGCGGACTTATTCCCGAGAATGAGCTTTCCAAGGGAGCGGGAGTGGAGATAGATCCTAAGACGAGAGGTCCTAAGGTCGACTCTTCCATGGCTACGAGCGTACCTGGAATTTTCGCCGGCGGCAATGTCGTCAAGGTTTATGATTTGGTTGACTGGGTGAGCCGTGATTCTGAAATAGCGGGTCGCAGTGCGGCAGCCTACGCGAAAGGAATTTTATAATGAATCTTATATGCATCAACTGTCCGAGAGGTTGTGAACTTACGGTAGATCGCGTCAATGATGAGATAAAGGTTTCCGGTCACGCTTGCCCTCGCGGTGAAGCGTATGCGGTGGAGGAGCTTACGAATCCTACGCGTATGGTCACGGGCCTTGTAAAAGTCGCCGGCACCAGAAAGCCCTTGCCGGTAAAAACCCGTGTCGCCATTCCCAAGGGAAAAATAGCGCAAGTTACGAACCTTCTTGCCAATACCACCGTTCTTGCGCCTAAGGTTATCGGAGATGTCGTTATTTCCGATGTCTGCGAAACGGGCGTTGATGTCATAGTTACAGCCAATTGTTAGAGATGCCGATGCCTCATGATTTTTGCGGCGCGACGTTTGATTCGCGCAAGGTAAAACCGGGGATGCTTTTTGTCGCCCTTAAAGGCGAAAAAACAGACGGGCATGATTTTATACCTCAGGCGCTTGAAAATGGAGCTGCGGGCGTTATAGACGGATATGACGAGCTCAGCTCTGCGGCGCGTGAATATCGAAAGGCTTTAAAGGCGAAGGTTATTGCCGTTACGGGCTCTGCCGGAAAGACGACGACAAAGGAATTTCTTCGTGCTTTCTTTTCGAAGTTGGGTAAAACCCATGCCACAGAAGGCAATTTCAATAATCATATAGGTCTTCCCATAACGATACTTAACTGTCCGAAAGATGCCGATTATCTCATCGTAGAGATGGGTTCGAATCATCCAGGCGAAATCGCCGCGCTTTGCGAGGTTGCTGCGCCTGATGTTGGTGTAGTGACAAATGTCGGCACGGCTCATTTGGAGTTTTTCGGCTCGCGCGAGGGGATTGCTGCAGAAAAAGGTGAATTGCTTAAGCGTGCGAAAGTCGGCTTTTCGGCTAAGTCATGCGAATATCTGCCAGGCGATGTCGACACTTCTGCGCCTTGGCTCGAACAGGCGCTTAAAGGGATTTTCCCCGGTGCGCATAATGTGGCGAACGCTTCCTTGGCGTTTGCGGCAGCGGAGAGCTTCGGCCTTACGCGCGATAAGGCGTTGGAGGCGATCGGCGATGTGAAGATTCCCGGTGCCAGATGGCGGCGTGTCACAAGAAATGGCGTCGACTTTATTGACGATACTTACAACGCTTCGCCCGATTCGATGATAGCGGCTTTGGAGACTTTCGCCGCCATGCCTTGCGATGGCAAGCATGTCGCCGTTTTAGGAGATATGCTTGAGCTCGGGGAAAATTCCCTTGAACTTCATCAGAAGGTCTTCAAGCGCGCGCTTGAGCTTAAAATACCTCTTGTTATCGGAGTTGGGCAGATGTCTTCAAAGTGCATTTGCAATCTGGCGTATAAGACGCCCGAGGCCTTGAAGCATAAGTTCAGATTTGATGTCTCGTCCGGTGATTTGGTTTTGGTGAAGGCGTCGCATTCAATGGATCTCGGACGTGTGATCGATTACGCTGATCCATCGTTCTCACGCGGATGAAAGTCAGATTCGAGACATTCGGATGTCGTCTTAATCGCGCCGAGGCGTTAGATGAGGAGGCACGTTATATCGCCGACGGATGGCAGGTTACTGGACATCGCAGTGATGCGGATCTTATTGTGGTAAGAGGCTGCAGCGTCACCAGAAGAGCCGAGAGAGATACGCTAAAGCTGATAGAGCATCTTAAAGAAAAGTATCCTGCCGCTAAAATCCGGGTAACGGGCTGTATCGGAAAAAGGGAGCAAGATATTTTAGCCCCCAAAACGACCGAAGCCACGCCTTTGAGGACCTCGCGCGCCTATCTTAAGGTTCAGGACGGTTGTAGCGGGAAATGCACATTTTGCATAGTTCCGAAATTCCGTGGTCCATCCGTTTCGGTTGATTTCGAAAAAGTGATGGATAAGGCGAAGCGTTTTATAGAGGCGGGTTACAGAGAAATCGTCGTAACGGGGTGCAATCTTTCGCTTTACGCTTCTTGCTCGAAACGTCTGCCGGACCTCCTTTCGTCGTTGGCTGCACTTGCGCCTCGTTCGCAGGATGAGCCTTTCCGTATAAGGATAGGGTCGCTTGAGCCCGGGATTTGCGATATGGAGTGCGTTTCGGTGATGGCCTCGAATCCTAACATCTGCAGGTTCCTTCATATTCCCGTACAGTCCGGTTCACCTCAGATTCTCGCGGCGATGAAAAGACCGTATCTTGTGCGGGACGTTGATAATCTCGTCAAAGCCGCAGTAAAGGCAATGCCGTTAATTTCCGTCGGGTGCGATCTTATGACCGGTTTTCCCGGCGAGATGGATATCGACTTTCAAGCGACGCTATCGCTTTTGAAACGGTTGAATTTTTCAAACGCCCATATATTCCCGTATTCGGAGCGCCCTGGAACGTTGGCATCGCAAATGGGAGGGGCTCTGCCGCGTGAAATCCGCATCGAGCGCGCCCGGCTGCTTTCATCGTTCGCGATGGCGCAGCGCAAGCGCTATGCGAAGAAATTCATCGGACGTAAGGTGGAGGTCGTTATCGAAGATGAAAAGGAGTGTTCGGGGTGGACGGGAGAGTATTTGAGATTTAAGTCTGCAGGCGTCGGCTTCGGTAATTCTTTCAAGCGCAAGGGACTTTATGGATTTGTCGTTACGGAGGTAAAGGACGACGTTCTTAAAGGAAGGCCTCTTAGGTGAGTAGAGCAGGCGAGACTTTGAAAGCAAGGGCTCTATGTCTTGATATTAGGCCGTGGTCGAAAACCTCGCATATTGTCGTGTGGTTGACGCCCGAGGGCAGAGTTACGACGGTGGTGAAGGGGGCGGTAAGACCCAAGAGCGCGTTTCTCGGCCAGTATGATTTGAATTACACATGCGAAATCGTGTATTACGCCCGCTCAAAGGGGGATGTTCACGCTCTTCGGGAATGTTCGCCTTTGGAGTTTAGAGAGAATCTGAGGGTGAGTTACCGCGCATCGCTGTTGGCGGGATATTTTCGCTCGCTTGTCATGTCGCTCGTTCCTTTTGGCGACGAAAGTTCCAAGTGGATGAGTTTTCTTGAACATTCGCTTGACGGCCTCGTTGATGGACAAGTTGTGTCGACAGATGCGCAGTACAAAATTTTTCTTATGGGCCGGCTTATTCATTTTGAGAAGGGGATTCTTGATCTTTGCGGGCTTAAACCCGATTTTTCAGGGTACGACAAAACTTCGCAATGGTCGCCTTTTTCTGTTGAAACTGGGCGCTTTGATGATTCGGGCGGCAGGCTTATGCGGGTGTCAAAGGATGTGGCTGCGTACATAGACAGATCCGATTACGCATCAGAAAATTTAACAATCCCACTTGACGCGGCTAGGGTAATTGGTGTATTCTATCAGTTCCACCTGGATTGTGCCTCGGATGTACGGCGCACAGTCATTAAGATGATTTCATAAAAGAAAGGTAAAGGAAAATGAACATAAAGAAAATATCTGCGGCTTTTTTCGTAGGTGCGATGATTGCAGGCTGCGGCGACAATGCCAAGGATGAAACCGCTCAGGAGAAAAAAGACACTTCATCAAAGGCCGATGTTGCGGCTATAGTGGTTGACGGTCAGACGCTTATGCGCAGTCAGATCGATGCCGATATTGAGAAGATTGTAAAGGCTCAGAAGATCCCGGCCCAGCAGCTGGAGTACTCCAAGCAGATGCTGGCCAATCAATTGGCTCAGAACTTCCTCGTCGAGAAGGTTCTCGTCTCCAAGGCCAAGGCCGACGGATATACCGTTACCGATGCCGACCGCAAGGCTCGCGAAGACGAATTTCTCAAGGCCGCCGCGAAGATGCCCGACGCGCCAAAGTCTCTTGACGAATACTTCAAGAAGTTTCCTTTGGGCGAGGCGCGCGCACGCAGCGAGTTCGAGAGCGGCATTTTGATCGACAAGATGCTCAAGGCCGAGCAGGCTAAGGCCCCTCAGAAGGATTTCTCCGCCGAAGCGAAGAAGATGATCGAAGACATCATCGCCAAGAACAAGGCGTGTGAAAACTCCCAGGCCGACGCGCTTAAGAAGATTAATGAACTTAAGGCTCAGCTTGATAAGACGGCCGAAAAGGATCTCGCCAAGAAGTTTGAGGAGCTCGCGAAAGAAAACTCGGCTTGCCCTTCGGGTCAGAGAGGCGGCGATCTCGGGGAGTTTCCTCGTGGTCAGATGGTAAAAGAGTTTGATGAGGCTGTCTTCAATCTGCCCGTCAATAAGGTTTCGGCTCCCGTCAAGACGCAATATGGTTATCATCTCATCATGACGACGAAGAAGATTCCCGCCGTTGAGGCCAAGGGGGAGGCGCCTGCAAAGCCTGAGATGGTAAAGGCAAGCCACATTCTCGTCAAGATCAACGCTCCCCAGGACGTTCCCAAGCAGGAAGACCTCGAAAAGCGTCTTAAAGCCCAGGAGACCGGCAAGTTCGCAAGAACTTTCATTATGGGTCTTATCCAGAAGGCGAAGATTACGACATCTGATGAGTTCAAGTATCTTCTCCCTCCGCCAGAGCTTCCTGAAGAGCCCAAGAAGGGTGCGGTTGAAAAGTCAGAAAAGAAATGATATAATATCCACTCGTTTGAAAGGAAGAAAGAAAAATGAGCCAGCACGCATCTCTTAAAGGTTCCGGTAAGATCACTTCAAGGCGCAACGTTCTCAAGCGTTTCGAGAGAGTTAACCTTCTCCAGAAGCGCGGTGAATGGGCTGAAGGAAGCCGCGGCCTCGGTCTGAAGAAGACCAAACCCGAAGCCTAAGATAATTTTAGGTCATAAGAAATCGATCTCGCTTTTTAAAGGCGGGGTCGATTTTTGTTTTTTATCGAAGCGCCTCAATAAATGTTTATTGGTGCAGTTGCACCAAGGCGGGTGATAATGATATAATATTCGCCATGAATACAGTATTGATTGGAGCCCAATGGGGCGATGAGGGCAAAGGCAAGGTTATCGACTTCTTGACCGAAGAGGCGGATGTCGTCGTGCGCTTTCAGGGCGGCTCGAATGCGGGCCATACAGTTGTCGTAGGCGACAAGAAGTACGTTCTTCATCTTGTGCCGAGCGGAATTCTCCATGATGGCAAGCATTGCGTTATCGGTAATGGCGTCGTTATGGATCCGTTTGATCTCATGCGCGAGCTTGAGCAGGTGGAAAGCTGGGGCTTTGAGCTTAAAGGCCGCTTCCATATTTCAGAGCGCGCCCAGATGGTCATGCAGTGGCACCGTGCAATCGATAAGGCGGAAGAGGCTGCCCGCCCCGAAGGCAAGAAGATCGGCACAACCGGGCGCGGCATTGGCCCTGCCTATGCGGCGAAGGTCGGGCGCTATGGAATGAGAGTGGGCGATATTTTAAAGCCGAATTTCCTTGATTTGGTGCGAGATCAGGTCGCTGAGGCCAATCGTACGCTTAAGGCTCTTGGTGCGCAACCTATTGATCCTGAGGAGATGGTAAAACTCTATACTCCGATGGTGACGGCTCTTATGCCGTATGTTACTGATACAATTCAGCTTCTTCATGAGAATCTTGATGCTAAGAGGCCTATTCTTTTTGAGGGCGCTCAAGCTACGATGCTCGATATCGATTTTGGCACTTATCCTTATGTGACGTCGTCAAATCCGACGGCGGGAGGCGCTTGCACTGGTTCTGGTGTAAGCCCAAGAGCCATTGATCGCGTTATCGGCGTTCTTAAGCTTTATACTACCCGCGTAGGTGAGGGTCCGTTCCCGACGGAGCTCTTTGATGCCGACGGTGAACTTATGCGCTCTCGCGGCGGTGAGTTCGGCGCGACGACCGGTCGTCCTCGCCGTTGCGGTTGGTTTGACGCAGTTATCGCCCGTTATGCGCAGCGCGTCAACGGCATTGATTATTGGGCGATGACGAAGCTCGATGTTCTGGATGAGTTTCCTACGGTAAAAATCTGTACAGGTTATCGTCGCAAGGATGGCTTTGTTTACACGACATTCCCGGCTGATCTTGATAGACTCGCTGAATGCGAGCCTGTGTATGAAGAGATGCCCGGCTGGCAGTGCGAGACGTCGAAGATCACCAAGTATGAGGACTTGCCCGAGAATGCGAAAAAGTATATAAACCGTATTCTTGAGCTTGTCGGCGGAAGCCTCGGTGTTCTTTCTGTCGGGCCTGCCCGTGAGACAACCCTTAGGATAAACATCTGATGAATCCCGTAGCCAAACGCACGATTACCGCGCTTACAACTGCAACTTTCGTGGTAATCGCGCTTTTGTATTTGCCGCTTACTGTTGTGCAGATTGCTCTTGTTGCACTGGTTGCGCTGGTGCAGCTTGAGTTTCTGCAGATTGTCTCTAAGAAGCATGAGACGATGCCTTTTATCGGTATTGCCCTTGGCGTTGCTCTTATGGCTACAAGCTTTTATCCGATAAAAATGCCGCCGGGCTTTTCGATGTCGCGTCTTTTGCGATTTGCGCCTATTGCGTTTTGCGCTCTCTTTATCTTTATGTGGATAAGGACGCTGTTCGGCAGATTCCGCTCTCCTTTGACGGCTGTAGGTACAACGCTTTTATCGGTTATCTATATTCCGCTGATGCTTTTGTCTTTTTGTAAGATACCAGCTGTTTACGGCGTTAAGATGTTGCTCTTTGTTGTGGCGATAATCAAGATTTCCGATATGGGCGGTTTTGCGTTCGGTCTTGGCTCAAAGAAGATATTTGGCGATAATCACAAAATGTGTCCTACGATTTCCCCCAATAAAAGCTGGGAGGGGATGTTCGGCAGTGTTTTTGCCTCATGCCTTATTTCATGTCTTTTCATCCCGATGACGGGTTTTGGGTTAGGTAAGTCTCTTCTGCTTGGCGCTATAGCCGCTATCGTCGGCACGTTCGGCGATCTTGTTGAAAGCCGATTTAAGAGAGAGTGTGAGGTTAAGGATTCCGCTACCTTTATGCCGGCGGGGCTTGGCGGTTTTCTTGATATGTTTGATTCGCTTATCTTTGCGCCTGCGGTTCTATTTCCTTTGCTCGCTAAGTAAAGCAAATTGAATCTGTGACAACTGCGCCGTTTTTTCGCATTGTGCGACAAAATGGCGCAGTTTTTTTGTGGAAATGCGCTTATTTCCGTTGGCACGAATTTTGCTTTTTATTTTACAGATAGTAAAAAGGAGGAAAGTGAAATGAATGCAAGTTATACACCACCTGAAGAGAACGAGAACTGCCTTGAAAAGTTCGGTACTGATTTGACTGAATTGGCGGCGAAAGGAGCGCTTGATCCGGTAATAGGTCGCGATACGGAAATACGCGATGTGATTCGCATTTTGTCGAGAAAAACCAAAAACAATCCTGTTCTCATCGGTGAACCCGGCGTAGGAAAAACGGCGATTGTCGAGGGCTTGGCGCAGAGAATAATAAGAGGCGATGTGCCTGAAGGACTAAGAGATAGAAAAGTTTTTTCTCTTGATATGACATCTCTTATGGCGGGAGCGATGTATCGCGGACAATTCGAGGAGCGCCTGAAAGCGGTGCTGAAAAAGATAAAAGAATCGCAAGGGCGAATCATTTTATTTATCGATGAAATTCACACGATAGTGGGCGCCGGTAAAACAGAAGGTTCAAGTGATGCCGGCAATATGTTAAAGCCGATGCTCGCCAGAGGCGAACTTCACTGCGTGGGCGCCACGACGCTCGATGAATATAGAAAGTATATGGAAAAAGACGCCGCTTTGGAAAGGCGCTTTCAGCCTGTTCTCGTAGAGCCGCCGTCGGAGGAAGACGCGATTTCCATATTAAGAGGCATAAAAGAGCGATTTGAAAAATACCATAATGTGCATATCCGCGATGAGGCGTTAGTAAGTTCGGTCGTCTTGTCGGCCAGATATATACAAGAGCGTTTTCTCCCGGACAAGGCGATTGACCTTCTTGATGAGGCATGTGCGCGTATACGCACCGAGATGGATTCCTGCCCGCAGGAGTTGGATGAGATATCTCGTCATGTCAGACGTCTTGAGATCGAAGAGATCGCGCTTAAAAAAGAAAAAGACGATGCGAGCGGAAAGCGTCTTGAAGAATTGCAAAGCGAGCTTGTCGGCCTTAAGGCGAAATTAGAGCGCATGACGAGGCAATGGAAAGAAGAAAAGGCTCAGCTTGAAGATGTAAGACGTGTGAGAAATCGTCTTGAAGAGGAGAAAACGAAGTATGAGAACGCTCTGACGAAGGGCGATAACGAAATGGCCGCAAGGTTGAAATACGGAGTGATCCCCGAGCTTGAGAAAAAGTTAAAAATGCATGAAGACGATCTGCGCAGGAACGCCTCGGGAGCGCTCTTGCGCGAGGAGGTTACTGCAGAAGAGATAGCCGAGGTCGTTTCTCGCTGGTCAGGCATTCCGGTGACGAAATTGGTCGAGGGTGAACGGGAAAAATTGATGCGGCTGTCGGAGATTTTACATAATCGCGTTATCGGCCAGAATGAGGCTGTAGAGGCTGTAGCAGACGCAGTCATCCGTTCTAGAGCGGGCATAAAGAATCGGGCAAGACCTGTAGGGGCGTTTCTTTTTCTCGGTCCTACGGGAGTCGGTAAGACGGAGCTTGCGAAGGCTTTGGCGCAGGAACTTTTTGACGATGAAAATTCCATGGTTCGTCTTGACATGTCGGAATACATGGAGAAGTTCGCAGTATCTCGTCTTGTGGGAGCGCCTCCCGGTTATGTCGGGTTTGAAGATGGGGGGCAGCTTACGGAGGCCGTCAGAAGAAAGCCGTTTTCGGTGGTGCTGCTTGATGAAATAGAAAAGGCGCATCCCGATGTCTTTAATATGCTTCTGCAGGTTTTAGATGACGGGCGTCTTACTGACAGTCACGGACGGACAGTTAATTTTAAGAATACCGTCGTTATCATGACATCAAATGCGCCGAAAGAGTCGTTAGGTGAAATTTTCAGGCCTGAGTTTCTTAACAGGCTCGACGAGATTCTGGAATTTCATTCTTTGAGTGAAAAAGATATTGCGTCTATAGTTAAACTGCAGCTTAAAGATTTTTCAGCCCGTCTGTCGGAACAGAATCTGGCGTTGGATGTGGATGATGCAGCTATCGCGGCCTTGGCTAAATTGGGGTATGATCCTCAATTCGGGGCGCGTCCAATTAAAAGAGCTATTCAGCGTGAGCTTGAAAATCCGATAGCGCATAAAATCATCGCCGGCGAAATTATTCCTGGCTCTACAGTCAAAGTTACCGAAAACGGCGGAAGAATAGTAATTGAATGAGAGAGGGGATGATGTTGAAAGGGACAACGAGATAAAATCGCGCCCGGTCTGACGGATTTATGATATAATTCTTTTATGAAATATATCGTAACTTTACTGTGCGCCGTAGTATTTATTTTTGACGCATTTGGCAAGATTGATGAGCTTAATCCGGTTATTCCTTTTCTTGCCGTTACAGGAAAACCCACCGATGCGGATATTGTAGCGAAAATAGCCAGCCTCAAATCGGATGGCTACGAGCAGTTTCTTATCTACGCGAGAAGCGGCTTGCAGTATAAGTACATGGGCGAAGAATGGCTTCACGCCGTCGAAACGCTTTGCCACGAAGCGCAAAAGAACGGAATGAAGGTTTGGCTTTATGACGAATACAACTGGCCCAGCGGCACATGCAAGGGGCGCGTTCCTGCAGCAGATGAGCGCTTTCGTTACAGCGAGTGGGCGCTTTACCCTAAGAAGAGCGGCGGTTATGAGTGGGAGAAAGTTTATGCGCCTCAAGGATGGGTCAATGTCTGCGAACCAGATGCGATCCGTCTTTTTATCAAAATGACGCACGAAGTTTATGAAAAGCGTCTGGCGAAATATTTTGCCTCAAAGACGATAGCGGGCATTTTCACGGATGAGCCAGGTCATCATACTTCCGTTTCGTTAAAACCAGGTTGCCGAACGCATTTTCGCCGTTGGATTGGAATGGAGGACGAATATAAGAATGAGACGGGGCGTGATTTCCGCGCCGATATTGAGTCTTTTCTTTCAGGAGGCTCGGCTGAGGTCTGGGCTGTTTACGGCAAGCTGATGGGAAGGCGTTTTCGCACGGCGTACTTCGATCAGATTCGCGCCTGGTGCGACAGGATGAACATTCTTTTTACGGGACATTTAATCTGCGAGGGCGGAGCTTGGGGCGCATGCCTTTGCAATGGAGATCCGCTTTTGGCGCTTAAGGGCGAGTCTCTTCCCGGGATTGATGAGATTTTTTCGAATGCAAGTCTCGGCAAGGGCTATGACAAGAGAAAGAACGAACCTGAGTGGCTTACTTTCGCGACGGCGCAGCACGCGACCTCGCGCAACAAACGCGGCGGACTCGTTGAACTTTTCGCCTGCGGGCCGAATGATATGACGGCATCCCGTATGCGCCAGATGATTTGGATGTCGGCGCTTCACGGCATTGACCATTATTTGACAAGCATGCAAGTTATGGATCATCGCGGGCTTGTGGAAAAACACGGCTACTTAGCACCCCTTATGAACGGTCAGCCGTACCATGCTCAACTGGCGGGGCTTTTTGCCGATGCGAAGAAAGCCGCCCGTCTTGCGCG
>CAJGDE010000024.1 GCA_904502135.1 Kiritimatiellia bacterium | reverse complement strand
CATGAAGGTTTATAAATACGGCGAGAAGGTTCTGCGCGAAAAGGCGAAGGCCGTGGAGTTCGTTGACGATAAACTTCGTCGCCTTGCCGATGATATGCTTGAGACGATGCATGAATCTGGTGGAGTCGGTTTGGCCGCCCAACAGGTCGGTCGCCTTGAGAAAGTCTGCGTTATCGATATACCTGAAGGGTGCGAAGATGAGGAGGCGGAGCTTTTCAACGCGCCGATTTCAATGCCTCTTAAACTTTTCAATCCCGAGATCGTCGCTCAAGAAGGTTCTCAGCGCGATAAAGAGGGCTGTTTGAGTTTTCCCGGAGTCGGCGGCTCGCTGACGAGAGCTGAAATGGTCACGGTAGGTTATCTTGACGAGAACAATATGGCGCAGATGATTTCGGCCAAGGGATTTCTCGCTCGCGCCCTTCAGCATGAAATAGATCATCTCAATGGCGTTTTGTATGTTGACAGAATGTCCGCTGTAGAGCGCCTGTCGGTAGCTTCTAAACTTAAGCGATTGGCGAAACAAAACGGGGGCGTGCGCTAAGAGGCGGTTTGTTGGAATATGTTCGGTTTTTTGAAAAAGCGCAGTAACTTACCTGTCATATACAAGCGGCAGGATCATTCTGTTTCCAGAAAGAATATTGATCCTGACGCGCTCAAGGTGCTTTATCGTCTCTCCTCGCTTGGTTACACGGCCTATCTTGTCGGCGGCGGAGTAAGGGATCTGCTTCTCGGCCGCGAGCCTAAAGATTTTGATGTCGGCACAAGCGCCAAGCCTAACGAGGTCAAGAGCGCATTCAAAAATTGCTTCTTGATAGGTCGACGTTTCCGTCTCGCGCACGTCAAGTTTCGCGACAAGATTATAGAAACTGCCACATTCAGACGAAATTCCCAGACTGTCGGCGAAATCATAGAGCACGCCTCGGAAGGGCCCTTTGAAGACAATACTTTCGGTACGCCCGAGACCGATGCGTACAGGCGGGATTTTACCGTTAACGGTCTTTTTTATAACATCAAAGATTTTACCGTCATTGACTGGGTCGGCGGAATGGATGACCTTAAGAAAAAGGTTATCAGATCAATCGGCGATAGTGAAATTCGTTTTCAAGAAGATCCGGTAAGAATGATGCGGGCCATCAAGTTCTCATCTAGGCTCGGCTTTAAAATAGAAAAGAAAACGGCCGCGGCGATGAAGAAATACCACTCGGCCATTTTAACCGCGAGCGTCCCGCGCGTCTGCGAGGAGGTGTTCAGGCTTTTTTCGTACGGTCACAGCGCCGAAGCTTTCAAGCAGATGTATCAGTATGGGCTTTTGGGCGATTTGATTCCTGATCTCGCGAAATTCATCGATTCTGACGGTGGGGTCAAGTCGGTCACGTTTAAGCACCTTAAAATGCTTGATGAGTACGACAATATGATGAGTGAAAAGGGGCTTGATGTTTCAAATGCAATTCGAGCCGCTGTTCTTATGACAGGAATCTACCGCAAAGACACCAAGGAGGGCTCCGCTAGAAGGGCTATGTCTTTGATGATGCAGGCGCTGAAGATTCCGAAGGCCACTTATTTTACGGCCGTTCTTCTGCTGGAGAGTTCTCGGCGTCTTGCCACGCATCCGGCGAAAGGTAAATCAAGATTTATTTACAACCGAGATTTTCTTGATGCGCTTGATTATAATCGCATCATATCTCGAGCGGAAAAACGCAACGAAAAGGTCCTTAACGAATGGGCCGATCTTTATGAAGAGAAAGGAAATAAACAATGAAAGTCAGTCCTGAATTCATCCCCGTTATCGAGTGGTGGGAAAAAGACGGAAAGCAAATAGTCGCGCTTTTGGCCGTCGCTGCTATTGCTTACGGCGGCTGGTACGCTTGGAAAACCCACCGTGAGACGGTGAAGACCGCGGCCAGCGAGGCTCTCGTAAATTCAATCACGACAGCGGAGATGGAAGAGGCCGTTTCTCGCTTTTCATCCGAAAAGGCCGCGGGGGCTCTTAAACTCCGCCTTGCGAAGAGCTACTTTGACGATGCCCGTTTCGAAGAGGCTCTTGCGGTGTATGAAGGCCTTGTCGGAAAGCCGCTCGAAGGTTTTGAGGATATTCCGGTAGTCGGTAAGGCCCAGTGTCTTGAGGCTCTCGGAAAGTTTGACGAGGCCGCCAAGGCTTTTGATGCTTTTGCCGAAGGCAATACAGATAATTATCTTACGCTTACGGCCCAGCTCGGCGCTGCCCGCTCTTACGCTCAGAGCGGCGATAAGAAGAAGGCTCTCGCCCGTCTTGATGCGCTTCTTGAGGCAAATAAGGCCGATGAGCTTTCAAAGGCCCGCATCGAAGCGACGATTGATGTCGTAAAGCGCTATGAAAAGCCTGCAACTAAGACGCCGCCTGTTCCCAAGGCTCCTGCAGCCGAAGAGAAGAAGGATAAGTAAGATTTATTCCCACGATAATCTCTAAACCCCGGGAAAACCAAACCAATAATGACCTTAATGATAATCTCTAAAGGGTCGTCAAGGAAAACAAAATGAACAAGTACGTAGAAAAAACAATCGCGTATGTGCGCGAGAAACATAGTAACGAGCCAGAATTCGTCCAGACGGTCGAAGAGGTATTGAGCTCGCTTTCTCCAGTAGTCGATAAGCACCCTGAATACGAACAGGCTGATTTGCTCGGTCGTATGGTCGAGCCTGAACGTATGTTCACGTTCCGTGTCGTTTGGACCGACGATCAGGGTAAAACGCACACCAATATCGGTTATCGCTGCCAGTTTAACGGTGCTATCGGTCCTTATAAGGGCGGTCTCAGATTCCAGAAGAACGTTTATTCCGGTATCATCAAGTTCCTCGGTTTTGAGCAGACGTTCAAGAACTCGCTTACCGGTCTTCCGATCGGCGGCGGCAAGGGCGGTTCAGACTTTGATCCTGCCGGAAAGAGCCCCGCTGAAGTTATGCGTTTCTGCCAGAGCTTCATGACGGCCCTCTATCGTTATATCGGTCCGGATGTTGACGTGCCCGCTGGCGATATGGGCGTTGGTGGCCGTGAAATCGGCTATCTCTACGGTCAGTACCGCCGCTTGAAAGGCGTCTGGGAAAATGGCGTTCTTACGGGTAAAGGTCTTAGCTACGGCGGCTCTCTCATTCGTCCGGAAGCTACCGGTTACGGCGCGGTGTATTATCTCCAGGAAGTTCTCGCTCACGAGGGAGATTCCATCGAGGGTAAGCGCATTGCCATTTCCGGTTACGGCAACGTCGGTTGGGGCATCATGAAGAAGGCCATGCATCTTGGTGCAAAGGTCACTTATTTCGCTGGTCCTGACGGCTATATCCACGACCCTGACGGCGTAAACACCGAAGAGAAGCTCAACTACATTCTTGAGATGCGCGCGAACGATCCGATGCATTGCGAACCTTACGCCAAGAAGTTCGGCTGCGAGTTCGTTCCCGCCACGAAGTGCTGGGGCGTTAAGGATGTTGACGTTTACATGCCTGCGGCAACGCAGAATGATGTTGACCTTGATTGGGCGAAGAAGATCGCCGAATCAGGCGTTAAGTATTACATTGAAGTCGCCAACATGCCCACGACGAACGAGGCTCTCAACTATCTGCGTGAGCAGAAGGGCATCATCGTTGCTCCTTCAAAGGCGGTTAACGCTGGCGGTGTCGGCGTCTCTGCGCTTGAAATGGCTCAGAACTCCGAGCGTCTCGTTTGGACGGCTGAAGAGGTCGACAATCAGCTCAAGAAGATGATGAAGACCATTCACGATGAATCTGCAAAGGCTGCCGAGGAGTACGGTTTAGGTTATGACCTTGTCGCCGGTGCGAATATTGCGGGCTTCATGAAAGTCGCTAACGCTATGATGGAGCAGGGCATCTTCTGATGCTTAAGGCAAATTCAAAGCAAAAAAAGAACCGCGGAATTTCCGCGGTTCTTTTTTTTAGCATTAAAGAAGGCTTAGCCGAGGATAGCATCCTTAAGAGCCTTGCAAGCGACGAGCTTGACAACCTTCTTGGCCTTGATCTTGATTGTCTCGCCGGTGGCGGGATTGCGACCCATGCGAGCAGGACGCTTGACGAGCTTGACCTTGCCGATGCCAGGGAGCATAAGACCCTTTTCTTCCTGCTTGGCACCCTTGATCGCGAGATCGACGAGGCGATCGTACATCGCGAGAGCCTGCTTTTTGGTGACTTCGCCAGCTTCGGCGAGAGCCATGATGATACCGCTCTTGGTTGTGGGAACGACTTCTTTCTTAGCCATCTTATTTGATCCTTGTTTTCATCCGAGAACCATTCCCAGACGATTTGCTACATATTGTATCTAATTTTTTTTCTTTATGCAAGAGGTTGTGTAAAAAAAGTCATTCACCATAGTGTTTTTAATTATGATATAATCCTTGCGATGAACTTTAAATTGCAAAATTCCCGGATGATTCTTCCCGGTCGTCGGATTGCTGATGGCGACATCGAAATTGAAGGCGGCGTCATAACTAAGATTGTTGAAAAAAAATGCACAGTCGATAAAATAGTTATGCCGGGGCTTGTCAATTGTCATGGGCATACCGCCATGACTCTCGTGCGCGGGCTCGGCTCGGGGCTCCCTTTAAAGCGCTGGCTTGAAGAGGCCATCTTTCCCGTAGAGGCTAAGATGACGCGCGACGACATCCGCGCAGGTGTTCTTTGGGGTGTGATGGAGATGCTCTCTTGCGGCACAACTGCCGTTGCCGATATGTATGATTTTCCGGATGTTTCCTATGATGTGTTCAATGAAGCGGGGATGAAGGCCAATGTCTGCCGCGTGGGGCTGAATTTTGTCGATGGCCGTCTTGACGAATGCGTAGAGTTTTTACGCTCGCACAAGGGCGGCTCTGGCGCAATTGCAGATGTATGCATTCACAGCGAATATTTGACGGATGAAAAATTCTGCCGCTCTCTTGCGTTGGCCACAAAAGAAATGAATAGACCCTTGCATGTTCATGTCTCCGAGACGAAAAGAGAGCATGACGAGTGTATATCCCGCCATGGAATGACACCGATTGAGTATCTCGCTTCAACGGGCATCTTAGATAACGGTGCGTATGCCGCGCATTGTGTCTGGTGCAGCGATGACGACTTTAGGATCATGAAGGAGAAGAATGTCACTTTAGTGCATAATCCTTCAAGCAACATGAAACTCGGTTCTGGTTTCGCCCGCATCCCCGAGGCTTTGGCATTGGGGGTTAATGTGGCATTAGGAACGGATGGGTGCGCCTCGAATGACAATCTTGACATGTTTGAAGAAATGCATTTAGCTTCGCTCATCCATAAGGGAGTTAAGCGGGATCCGCAAGTTGTTTCGGCCTGGGATGTGATAGAGATGGCGACCGTCAACGGAGCGCGTGCGCTGAAAAGACCAGACGTGGAGGGTGTGCTTCGCGAAGGGGCGCCTGCGGATTTGTGTGTCGTTGATTTAGACAACATACATCTTGAGCCAGATCTCGACACCGCCAACCTTATCGTTAATTCAATGCGTTCAAGCGATGTTTCTATGACGGTGGTCAATGGAGAAATCCTGTATGAACGCGGCAACTTCCCTACGCTTGATTATGCGCGGGGCAAATTTGATTTTAAGTGCGCGGTAAGAGACCTGTTTCGTCGCGTCTGAACGTCCTTTTGTTCGTCGCAATTAAAGTTAAAATTACCCCCTTGCGTTATTTCGGCAAAAATAGTAAAATACTCAATATTACATTTTCCAAAGAAGAGGATTAAACAACATGGCTAATATCAAAGGCGGCCGCGCCGCCCGTAAACGTGACCGTCAGAACGAAAAGGCTCGCAAGCGTAATGCGAGCTGCAAGGCGAAGCTTCATGATTCGCACAAGAAACTCTTTAAGGCTGCTGATGCCAACGATAAGGAAGTCGCCGAGAAGAAGTTCAAGGAATTCGTTTCGGGTCTTGATAAGGCTGTCAAGAAGGGCATCATCAAGCGCAATACGGCTGACCGCAAGAAGAGCCGTGCGCAGTTGAAGCTCAACAAGATGGCTAAGACCGAAGAGGCTAAGTAAACCAATCGGTACTTCGAGCGCTTTCGACAGCAGTCGATGGCAATCGTCACGACGGCAATCGAAAGAGTTCGAAGGCCGTCGTTGATTTTTATTATAAACATTCGATAACGGAGAAAAATATTATGGCAAAGAAAACGCTCAGAGATGTCGCACTCGCTGGAAAGCGCGTTGTGATGCGTGTTGATTTCAACGTTCCTATGGCCAAGGACGGAAGCGGGAAGATAACCGACGATACGCGTATCGTAGCGGCTCTTCCTTCTATTCAGTATGTTCTTGATCAGGGCGGCAGCCTTGTTCTTATGAGCCACCTTGGTCGTCCGAAGGGCGTTAAGCTCGGTGCAGCGCCAAGCGAGGCTAATGCCGCGTTCACACTTAAGCCCGTAGCTGAAGAGCTTTCAAAGAAGCTCGGCCGCGAGGTTAAGTTCGTTCCCGACTGCATGGCGGCTGATGAGGTTGTTTCTTCTCTCAAGCCGGGCGAAGTCGCTCTTCTTGAGAACACCCGTTTCTACAAGGCTGAAGACGGCAAGGTGAAGAAGGATGACGAGAAGAAGGGTATTCATTTGACCGACGAAGAGTTCGCCGCGAAGAAGGCCGAGCTTAAGGCGGAGCGTGCCGAGATGTCAAAGAAGCTTGCTTCCTACGGTGACATCTACTGCAACGACGCGTTCGGAACGGCTCACCGCGCTCACGCTTCGACCGCCGTCATTGCCGATTACATTCAGCCGGCAGTCTCGGGCTTCCTTCTCGAAAAGGAGATCAAGTTCCTTGGCGATGCCGTCGAAAATCCGGTCCGTCCTTTTGTTGCGATCCTCGGCGGCGCGAAGGTTTCCGATAAGCTCGCGGTTGTTAAGAATCTTCTTAATAAGGTCGATACGCTTATTATCGGCGGCGGCATGGCTTATACCTTCAAGAAGGCTCAGGGTCTTAATATCGGCAATTCTCTCTGCGAGGATGAGCAGGTCTCTTACTGCAAGGAGATGATGGAGGCCGCCGCCGCTAAGGGCATTAAGCTTCTTCTTCCTATTGACAATGTCATTGCTGATAAGTTCCCTGCTGAGAAGGATGCCAGCGACATCAAGATTGAGGTCTGCGAAGGTGACATTCCTGACGGCTGGATGGGCCTTGACATCGGTCCTAAGTCGATTGAGCTTTTCTCCGAGGCTGTCAAGGGCGCCAAGACCGTCGTGTGGAACGGGCCTATGGGCTGCTTTGAGTTCGCTCCTTTGGCCAAGGGCACGTACGGTGTCTGCGAGGCTGTCGCGACAGTCAAGGCCAATGGCGGAACTTCAATCATCGGCGGCGGCGATAGCGTTTCTGCCGTCAAGAAGAGCGGCAAGGCTGCTGAGATGACTCATATTTCAACGGGCGGCGGCGCTTCTCTCGAATTCCTCGAGGGCAAGGTTCTTCCCGGTGTTGCGGCGCTCAGCGATCTCTAATCGCGCCTTACGCCATAAAAAAGAGGCTCCTTTTCCGGAGCCTCTTTTTTTATTTTTTTATCGGCGCTTTTTTTACGACAAATAAGCTCCGAGCGCGATTTTTAGTTTTTCAAGACATATCGCGCGGCTTTTTTCGTATTGCTCTGTCATCAAGCCTTTGCCGGCTACGTTGGTAATGCATTTTACAGCGTAGCAGGGAATGTTGTTTTTTTTGCAGACGTGGGCGATTGCGGCGCCTTCCATATCGCGCACTGTGGCTTTGAGTTCATCGCGGATAAGCGAATAGTCTTTTTCGCTGTCGTTGAAGTGGTCGCCTGTGGCGAGAATCGCATTGGGAAACACGTTAAGCGTATTGAGTTCAATGTACGGTGTGTCGTATTCATCGAGAACGCCAACGCGCGTTCCGTTTAGTTTTGCAAGGTCGAAATCGTATTCCACCGCCGATTCAATTTCATAGACATCCCCGGTGTTCATACTTGGAGAAAACCCTCCCGCCAACCCCGCATTTATGATAACATCGGCCGAAAATTCACTGATTGCTTTTTGTGTTGCGGCCGCCGCGTTGACCTTGCCGATACCGGAAACGATAAGAATATCGGTATCACTCATCCACGGGCGAACCTGCTCAGCTTCACATTCCATAGCGATTATAAAAGCTCGCTTACCTGTACAAATTTTTTTCATAGCCAAAGTATACTTTACCTTTATTAAGATGTCAACCGTAAAAGGAATCACACTGGCAATATTTTTAATTTCCGGCCCTCTATAATTATAGGCGCAAAAATGATATAATTTAGACGTTTTCAGTGAGAGAATCTTACTAATCTAAGAAAGAAAATTTATCAGGTAATGAAGTTATATCACGGAAGTAATGTTGAGGTGGTAACGCCTAAATTATTTCAGAGCGCTCGGGCTTTGGATTTCGGGCAGGCGTTTTATCTTACTTCTGATTTTGATCAGGCGTCTCGTTGGGCTAAAACTTCAGTTTTGCGTCGCAATGAAGGGCGCGCAATTGTTTCAGTCTATGAGTTAGACGAGTCGGCGGCTTCGCAGTTGTGGACACTTAATTTCCCTGGTCCTGATGCGACATGGCTAAAATATGTATCTCAAAACCGAAATGGAATAATTGATACTGTTGATTATGATATCGTTTCTGGTCCTGTCGCCAATGATAATACAATGCCTGTTTTGAATCTTTATTTCAAGGGTGCATATTCCGAAGATGAAGCATTGCGCAGACTGTTGCCACAGCGTTTGAGGGATCAGTTTGCGTTGAAAACGGATGCTGCGCTTGCATGTCTAAAGTTTATTGAAGGGAGCGTTGTATGAATACCGTTTCCGTTGATATCCTTGATTATTACGATGAAGAAGTCGTGCGGCGCATCGTTGAGAGGTATGGCTATAGCGAGCGCGAGGCACTTGAACAGTTTCTTGAATCGCAGACGTATGCGATGCTTGCAAATCCGGGCATGGAGATGTGGCAGTTTGGTCCCGAGGGTATATTTAATATCTGGGAGAGCGAAAAGATTACAGGTTCACCGAAGAATTCGGCGTATTTAAGGATGATATGAGTAAAGAATTCAAGTTTTTCATCTATTTGCTTGAACGATACGCCGCGCATCTCGGTGTAACGGCAGATATTGCTTATCGGCGTCTCGCAGAGAAGAATTTGGTTGATTATGCCGTTGACATGTATGAGTTGTATCATGTTGAAGCAATTGAAAACGCCTTTGCCGACTTAGACGAAAAATTGTCAGCATAGCATGTAATTTTTAAAACCCGAAAACTGAACAATGAAAGGATTAAGCTCAATAACTCAGTAAAACGGACATAGGACGGAGCAACCACTTCGTCACCATAACAATTTGCATAGCTGCAATCTTAACGAAGTTGTGTGGAATACAGCTCTTTCGGAAATAGGAGATGAGGCATTCGCAGGAACGTATCTGACGACAGGCGATCTTTCGAAAACTTCGCTTACTCTTGCACAAGAGCAGGCCTTTGCGGGATGTTCATTGAAAGAAGTAGTATTTCCTTCGACATTGAGAACGGTAGGCTCACATTTATTTGGACTTTGCGATGCATTAGAAAGTGTTCGTTTTTTGGGTAATGCGCCAGAGATTGATAATTTTGCCGAGGAGACAGAAGAAGGCTTCCCTGCTGGTGATATTTATGTAACAATATCGAGCGGCTCTGTAGAAGATGTATATGACATATATCTTCCGAAAGTGACAACCTTTATTGAAAAGGGAACGAGCGGATGGGGCGCGGTACCTGGAACATGGCAAGGTCGTCCGATAAACTATTGGTCAATGAGCACAGATCCCATTCCGGATCTTGGCGCCTCGGCTACCGCATCAGAAGTTGCTGCGGCATTGGAAGGTTCGGCAGATGCGAATCTTGCTGAGAACATCAAGACGGCGGTGGAGTACGCGGCGTATCGTACTTGGGCGTTGAAGCTTGGAGGTGTTACCCCTCGGGAAGTAAAGGATTCTCCAAATGCATGGCTCTCGTACGCTCTCGATACTGATGTGTTGATTGCTGTCGCTCCGAAGGAAGAGGATGTTGTCATTAACACCTTTGAAAGCGCGGCAAATGAGGACGCATTTGAGTTCACGGTCAAGATTGATGGTATTGAAGTCGGTGATAACGCTCTTGAGGCGAATATCAGGAAGGTGTTCGATATTGAGGGTGTAGAGAAGTTGGTGAGTGATGGTGTTGGGTTCAGTTCTGATAATGTGGAGGTGAATGCTGCCGCGCCTAAGAATGGTAATGTGAAGTTCACGGTAACGCCGAAAATGGAGAGCGGCGAAAAGCTTAGTTCATTCTTCATCCGAGTGAAGATGAAGTGATGTATCGGAACGAGAAAAAATCTTGTCCACAAATCTTCACAAATCCTCACAAATCAGATTGGTGGAGATGAGTGATGATTTGTGGACAAGGAGAATGTTGCCAATATCCAGTAGTGTCAGTTTTCAGTACCAATTTCCAATGGGGATTAGGTAAGTGTTTGAGTTAGTGGGAGGTGTAGATGTAGAGCTGATGTTTATTCTTTCCTTTCTACTACAATCGCTTTTCTCTACCCCTGACTCAGAACTCGAACTTGAACTAACCCATGCGGCGGCGAAGGGGTTCGCCGTCCTACCATGCCTCTTCTCCTTACCTCTTCACCTTCACCTAAATTGGTAACTGGCAACATTCCCTGTTCCCCGTTCCCCATTCCCCGCTTTCGTGCCTTTCGTTTTTGAAATGATTAACATGATATACAAGATAATTATGTAGATTTAAATGACGAAATTTATCATAAGTGAGCAGTCATGCGCGAGAATGTGGTATAATATACGGAAATTTTGAGATTCAAGGAGGAAAGACGAATGCACCCTTATCGCACTCATACATGCAATGCTCTGCGCGCAGCCGACGCGGGCAAGACGGTTAAACTTTCTGGCTGGATATATCGCCTTAGAGATCATGGCGGTATTCTTTTCGTTGATCTTCGCGACCATTATGGGCTTACTCAGATTGTAGTTCATCCGAGCCGCGAATTTTTCGGACTTGTTGAAAAGGCTCACCTTGAGTCTGTTATCACCGTAACTGGTGAAGTTAAGCTTCGTACGAACGATACGATCAATCCCGATCTTCCGACAGGCGAAATCGAGATCGAGGCCAATGAGCTTATCATGGAGTCGGCCTCTGAAGTTACGCCTATCTACATTCCTGATGAGAAGGCTGACGAATCGGAAGAGGTTCGCCTTAAACACCGCTATCTCGACCTTCGCCGCGAGAAGCTTCATAACAATATAATCCTTCGTTCGAACGTCATAAAATTCCTTCGCGAAAAAATGTGGGAGAAGGGCTTTAACGAGTTTCAGACCCCGATTCTCACGGCCTCTTCGCCCGAAGGCGCTCGCGACTACCTCGTCCCGAGCCGCATTCACCGCGGGATGTTCTACGCCTTGCCGCAGGCCCCGCAGATGTTCAAGCAGCTTTTGATGGTCTCCGGGTTTGACAAGTATTTCCAGATCGCCCCGTGTTTCCGCGATGAAGCCGCTCGCGCCGATCGCAGCCCTGGCGAGTTCTATCAGCTTGATATTGAAATGTCGTATCCGACGCAGGATGAAATCTTCGCCGTCGTGGAAGATGTGGTCGGCGCGACGTTCAAGAAATTCTCGACCTGGGATTGCGGTCAGACGCCGTGGCCCCGCATCAAATATCGCGATGCGATGATGGTCTACGGAAGCGACAAGCCTGACCTTAGAAACCCTCTCAAGTGGTTCGACATGTCGGACTTCTTCAAGAGAGCGAGCTTTAAGGCTTTTGCCTCCTGCGTTGAGCAGGGCGGCCTTGTTAAAGGTCTTCTCGTCAAGGGAATCGTCGGCGTCGAAACGCGCACATGGTTTGATAAGCGTGAAGCTTTCGTCAAGGAGAATGGCGGCAAGGGCTTAGGCTACATCAGCTGGACAAAAGAAGGTGAACTTAAGGGGCCAATCGCAAAATTCCTTACAGAAGAGCAGCTTGCCGAGATGAAGGAGCTCTCAAAGATGGAGCCCGGTGATTGCCTTTTCTTTATGGCCGCCGATGTCGATGAGTGCAACCGTCTTTCAGGGCTTGTCAGAACGAATATCGCCGATAACATGACAAACGACATTCGTGAAAAGAATTGTTACAAGTTCTGCTGGATCGTTGACTTCCCGTTCTTCGAAAAAGATCCTGAAACCGGAAAGATAATCTTTTCGCACAATCCATTCTCAATGCCGCAAGGTGGGCTTGAGGCGCTCGAAACAAAGGCTCCTTTGGAGATTGAGGCGTATCAGTACGATGTCGTCTGCAACGGCATTGAACTTTCGTCTGGCGCCATCCGTAATCACCGCCTTGACATCATGGAGAAGGCCTTTGAGATCGCGGGCTATCCGAAAGAAGTCATTCAGGAGAAGTTCGGCTGTCTTTACAACGCCTTCAAGTTCGGTGCCCCTCCGCACGGCGGCATTGCCCCAGGCGTCGACCGCATGGTGATGCTTCTTACCGATACGCCGAACATCCGTGAAGTCATAGCCTTCCCGATGAACCAAAAGGCGCAGGATCTTATGATGAATGCCCCGAACTATGTCACCGAGCAGCAGTTGCGTGAGCTTCATCTCAAGATTCGCGGAATGGAGGCTTAAGGCCTTAATAAGCCGATGAACAAAATCAAGTTCACACTTAAAGCGTGGCCGGTGATCACCATGATCACGGTCGCGCTTTGTTTTCTGACTCAGCAGATCGCGAAATTTTTCGGCGTAGATCTGCCGGATCAGCTTAATCTTGAAATTGTCAGAAAGGCCGCAGGCTGGAATTGGCGATTTGTCTACGTCGTCGCTCAGATAGTAATCATACTTCCGCTTATAGAGGAAATCATTTTCAGATTTCTCCTCTTTAGGTTGCCTTGTTACATTAAGTCAGGTCCCAAATGGGCTCGAAGGCTTAGGCTCGTTACAGTGGCGCTCGTATCTTCGATCCTTTTTTCGGCTGCCCACTATATAGACCAGCCGTTCCCCGATACGGCATTTGCGGCTCTATTCTTTTTCGGTCTCGCCCAGTGCTGGCTCTATCGCAGGACGGATTCGTTTTTTCCGACAGTTTTGAATCACAGCTTGTTCAATCTATTAAATCTCATTCTTCTCTTTCTCGTTCCCGAGGCTTGAAATTCCGATCGATAAGGTATAGAATAGACGCATGAGTTTCGCTAATCCATGGATGTTTATGTTGTTTTTGCCGCTGGCGGTGGCGGCATGGAGGCTTTTGCGCCGTGGCAGAAAACGGGGGATTCTGTTTTCTGCGTTATCGCGCCTTCCTTCGGGTAATGGGGGCTGGAGAGCGCGAATTGCCTCTCTTACGCCTTATATGATGATTGCGGCGCTTTCGCTTTTGATTGTCGCCTCTTCACGTCCGCGTACTCCGCTCGCAAGAGAGAAGCGTTCTGTTGATGCGATCGCCATCGCCATGACGGTGGATGTCTCGGGCTCCATGGACGCGCTTGATTTAACGCCTAAAGGCGAGAGGTTTTCGCGTCAGACAACGCGCCTTGCCATAGTGAAGAAACTTTTCGCCGATTTCGTTTCAAAGCGCCCTGATGATCTTATAGGGCTTGTTACTTTCGCGGGTTACGCCGCGACGCGCTCGCCGCTTACAGCAGACCATCAAATGCTTCTTCATGTTCTAAAGGGAGTGCAGATTCCGCCAATCGCATTCGATGCGAACGGTCAGGCTATCGCTCAAGATGAGCAGATGACGGCTGTCGGAGATGGATTAGCCTGCGCGATAGCGCGTCTTAAAGACGCAAAGCCCAAGTCAAAGGTCGTCATTCTTCTTTCCGACGGTGTCAGCAATACGGGGGCAGTTGAGCCTGATCAGGCAGCCGATGCCGCGGCAAAGCTCGGCATAAAGGTGTATGCCATCGGTGTAGGCACGAAAGCGAGGCGCACTCCGATGATTACGCGCGACATCTTCGGCAGAGAAGTCGTAAGCTATGCCGATATGACGTTTGATGAAAGTCAACTCAAGCGCATTGCTTCAAAAACCAACGGAGCCTACTTTTCCGTAAACGACCGGGATTCGCTCGAAAGCGCGCTTTCCGAAATCGATAAACTTGAGACCACCAAGCTGGAAGCCAGCGCCTACGACAGATGGGACGAGCATTTCGCCGAGTTTCTTTTGGCCGGCGCGTTATTGGTATTTGTCAGTGTCAGTCTTTCGATGGCGGCGTCGAGGCGTCTTGCATGAAGAAAAATTTCCCAGGAAAGTCTGGTTCAAGAAAGGGGCGTTTGTCGTTTGACGTTCTTTATGAAGATGCAGACTTGATAGTTGTTGAAAAGCCTATTGGCATCATAACATCATTCGTTGGATTTCGCAGAAAATCTCACGCGCCGGGTTTGCCGTCGCTTGAGGAGCTTGTAGATGGCTATCTCAGAAAAGGCCAGCTTAAATCCCGTAAAAAAGCATGGCTTGTGCACAGGCTAGATCGTGAGACGAGCGGTGTTATAATGTTTGCGAAAAGCGAATCCGTGGCGCAAGAGTTTAGGGATAGTTGGAATGAGCGAACGGAAAAAACATATTTCGCCAAGGTTGAAGGGCGCCTTGACGAGCCCTTCGGCGTGTTTGAGTCGTACCTTCGCGACGATCCGAAGACGATGAAAGTCTCAAGCGTTTGCGATCGCTCAAAGGGCAAATTCGCTTCAACCGAATGGAAAGAGATATCCTATGACGCTGATGCCGACGTGTCACTGGTGGAAGTCGCCTTAAAAACAGGCCGAAAGAATCAGATACGCGTACATTTTAGCGAGGCGGGCCACCCGGTCGTAGGCGATGAGAAGTACGGTGCGAAGCGCGCCGACAGGCTATATCTCCATAGTGCTAAAATCGTATTTGTCCATCCTCGCACAGGTCGCAAGGTGGAAGTTTTTTCTCCTCGTTCTATCGCTTGATTTTAAGTTATGTCCCAATACAAGAGAACTTTGGAATCAAGTCCGGCCAAGTTTATCGACGATCCGGATTGGGCGCGTTTTATTCCGGAGACGAGAGAAGAGGCTTCTCTGCGAAGTCTGCCCGCCCATGAGGACTGCTCTAAAATAGATGCACAAGAGGCGGCCTTGCATCTTTCAGCTGGAGGGACTTTGGGCAGAATGGCGAATTACGAGGAGCGCCCTGGGCAGATACATGCTTGCCGCGCAATCGCCGAGGCGTTCAATACGAAGCGTCATCTTATGATAGAAGCCGGCACTGGTGTCGGGAAGTCGCTTGCATATCTCGTACCGTCCATTCTGTGGGCTCATGTCAATGATACGCCGACGATAATTTCTACGGCTACGCGAAATCTCCAGTCTCAGCTTGTGGGCAGCGACATTCCTAAAGCATTGTCGGTGCTCGGGGATGAAGCCTCATCGTTCAAGGTGGCGCTTCTTAAAGGTCGGACAAATTATATTTGTCTCAGAAGTCTCGGGGAGTTTTTCGCTTCGGGTTATTGGACGATGTCTGAAGAAGAGCAGCGCCTGATGCCCGATTTCATCAGTTGGCTTAAAATGACGCCGGATGGGGATCTTGATACGTATGAGGGACTTTCCCGCTCGCTTATCACCTGCCCGGGCGAAGAATGCGCACACCGCCGCTGTCCATATAGGTCTAAGTGTTTCGTTTTCAAGGCCAGAAAGAGAGCGTCAGAAGCGAATCTTGTAATAGTCAATCACGCGCTTGTTCTGGCCGATTCGTCGGCGGGCGGAGGGCTTTTGCCTTCTTACGGGAGGATTGTTTTTGATGAGGCTCATAATCTTGAATCGATCGCTACGGAATATTTAAGTAAAGAGTTTTCGTTGCCCGCTTTATCCAGAGTCTTAAATAGGCTCATTCGTCATTCGAAGTCTCGCCGCATGCGTCCCGGGGGAGTTTTGTCGCAGATCGAACGTCAGTTGCAGAAAGGGGTTATATCTGACAGTTCGCGCGTCGCCGCCATTTTGAATTATGTAAAAGGCGTTACGTCCTCAATTGTGCGCCTCACTAATTCGGCCGAGAGGCTTTCGGCGGTTTCAGCGCGGCTTATAGAGCCTCTCAAAGGGGCGGACGTCTGTCGATATAAAACGCTTAAAAACGAGTCGCAGCAGATTTATTCGACAAGACTTTATTCTCGCAACGGTCTTTTTGAGCCCTATCCGCCGCAAAAATGGAATGAGAAAGAATTTGTCGATGCGTTTTCCGAGTTTGAAGTGAAGTTGGCGCAGATGGTCAATCTTCTTTCCGATATGAGGCTTGCGCTTGAAGAGTCTTCGCAGGAAGGCGAATTTAATTATCTTGGCGATGTCGCGGTGCAGATCGGCGCGATTAGCGAGGCTTTGGTCTCATTTGCCAATGAGACGGATTTCGTGGTCAGAGGAGAAAAGGACACCCACGCTTATTGGGTCGAGAGAGTAACCGAGACGAAACACCCGTCGTATATCCGTCTTGTCGCAGCGCCTTTGTCTGTTGCAGATGATTTGTGTTCAATGTTCTATGAGCTTAAGGATTCCGTGGTTTTCGCGTCGGCGACATTGCGTGTAGGAAATGATTTTAAATATATGTCTCGCCGACTCGGCTGCGACGGGCGCTTTGAGGCGCTTACAGCCCAAAGCCCCTTTGATTATTTCAGACAATCTCTTGTTTTGGCGTGCGACTCGCTGCCGGATCCTTCAGCTGATTCCAACGCGTACGCCTTGATGCTGGCAGATGCGATGAAAGAGGTCTTTGGCATAACTAAAGGTCGCTCGCTCGTTCTTTTCACAAGTTACGAGATGATGAATTCCGTCGCCTCTTATGTCAGGGATGATCTGGCGCGCTTGGGGATAGAGCTTCTTGTGCAGGGCGAAGGTATTTCGCGCGAGGGGATGACCAGAAGACTTAAGGAGCGGCGCAATACGGTCGTTTTCGGTTCTCAGAGTTTCTGGGAAGGTGTTGATGTCGCAGGCGAGGCGCTTTCGTGCGTCGTTTTGTCGCGATTGCCTTTCGCTCAGATGGGTGAGCCTGTGATTGAAGCAAGAGGCGAGAAGATTCAGCGAGAAGGCGGCAGTTCCTTTAGGGATTATACTCTTCCTGAGGCAGTTATTAAATTCAGGCAAGGCTTCGGCAGGCTTATTCGCAGTAAATCAGATCGCGGGGTTGTCATAGTCACAGACTCAAGAATAGTGACAAAGAATTACGGAGCGATTTTCAGAAAGTCCATTCCAGCTACCGTTCATGCGGTGAGCGACGTTTCAGAACTCGCACAGCGGGTTGAAGAGTTCTTTTCATTAGAAGATTCATAATAAAGTATTTTATAAAAGGAGGTTTTTATGGTGGGTATGGTAATAGCTATTTGCGTAATTTTGATAGCCGCGCTGACAGGCGTTGTTCTTTATTGTGTAAAAGCTCTCTTCAGAACAAGAGTGGCTCTTGCGCAAACGCAGGCTAAGTTAGATAATCAGCTTTCTTTGGAGCAGGCGAGAAACGCCGAGTTTTCCGCTCAGCGACAGCAGCTGAAATCGGAATTTTCTTCTCTCGCGTCGGAAATTCTTATAGATAAGCAGTCTGCTTTGGCCAGAGCGAACGAGGATTCAGTGAGAGTTCTTTTTTCAGGTTTGAAAGAGCGCCTTGACAAGTATGAGGAGGGTGTGGCGAGCGTCGCCCGGATCAATATGAACATGGGCGCGGAGATAAAAAGTCACGTCGACAGTCTTCAGAAGTTCGCTACCGAGGCGAGATCTTTCGTTTCGGCGCTTATCGGCGGAAACAAAATACAGGGCAATAAGGGCGAAGAGATATTGGCCAATATTCTGCAGCAAAGCGGTCTTAAGCAAGGCATTCACTATGATGTGCAAACTGGTATGCGCGAAGAAGGCAGACCTGATGTAAGCATATACGATGTAAGAAACGCTCACGTTATACTTGTGGACTCAAAAATGAACATCAAAGATTATATTAGCGCCTATAATCTTCCTGATGACGCGGCTCACAAGGAGGAAAAATCTCGCGCGCTGAAAGCGCATGTAGCGAGCATAAAGCGGCAGGTGGATATTCTTTCTTCTAAAGATTACGCCAATAAGGTAACTCCGAAGGAGGGGTTCGTTAATTTGCCTCTTGTTGCGATGTTCTGCCCATTTGACACGATTCTTGAAGCGGCGCTAGTTGTTGATCCGACGCTTGTGCAATATGCGTACGAAAGAAACATTGTTTTTGTCACGCCGCTTACGCTTTGGGGTTATCTCTGGCTCGTGTCGTGGGGATGGAAGCAGCGCGAGGTCGAGCGCAAATATGACGAAATACAGTCGAGAGGGCGCGATGTTGTAAATGCAGTCGATGCGCTGTTAAATGATATTTCCGCGATGGGAGATGCGCTTGAGAAAGCCCATCGTGCATATGACAGCCTTTATAAGAGGGCTACGCTTGAAAAGGGACAGATGTCGATAAAGCGAGTTGCCAAGAATCTGCTTGAGTATGGAGTTCAGCCGAAAGGTCGGCTTAAGCGGTTAGATAAAGAGGATGCCATCGCGGGAGCGGAGGATATTGGCGGGTCGGGCGAATCACTTTCGGATAAAATCTAAATTTAAGCCGCGCTCGTGCAGGCTGTCGAGCGCTTCGCTTAGGCGCTCGCGCTTTTTCCGTTTCGCTTCATCGGGAGAGTCGAAAAGGTTCAATTGAAAATTGCCGGCGGGATTTTCGCAGATGTTCGTAACACCAAATCCGATCAGTCTTATGGCGCTTGAGCCCGTTCGGCAATTTTCGTTGGCGGGCCAGATTGAATCAAATAGCTCAAGAGCCTTTTCTCTGAAGGAGATGTCGTCGCGGGAAGGGCTTTGGAAAGAGGCTTGACGCGATATTGTTTCAAAGGCCGCATTGCGGATTTTTAGTCTGGCGGTTGCGGCCCAGCGCTCTTCGGATCTGAAGCGTCTGCCTACTTTAGAAGTTAGCTCTATAAGTTTTGTGCGCACTGTTTCGCGGCTTTTTTCGTCTTCTGCAAAAGTGTGCTCGTTGGAGACGGATTTGTCGGGCTCTTTGCGCCAATAGACCGTGTCGTCGGAAATGCCCATGGAATAGGCCTTTAACGCCTCAGCGGCGGCGCGTGAGGAAAGTACGCTTGTAAGGCGCTCCACGCTCGTTCTTTGTATGTCACCGCAAAGCGTAAGGCCGTATGGTTTTAACTGTTCTTGAGTTTTCTTTCCTACTCCCCATAGTATGCCAACTGGTTTTGTTCTAAGGAATGCTGTGATTTCGTCAGGGTCAGACGGCATTATCGTAAGTCCATCAGGCTTGTTCTCTTCAGAGCCGATTTTTGCGAGGAGCCGATTCGGGGCGATTCCTACGGAGCATGTTACAGAGCATTCTTTTTTAATTTCTGCTCTCAGCGCCTGTGCGAGAGCTTCTGCGCTGCCGTACAGGTGGATAGTGCCTGTTATGTCGAGAAAGGCCTCGTCTATCGACACCGCTTCAACATAAGGAGAGAACCGCTCAAAAATTTCAAAAGCTTTTTGGGAGACTTTGCTGTAGAGTTCGCCGTTCGGAGGCGTGAATATTGCATGAGGACAAAGCGCGTATGCCGTTCTTGACGGCATTGCGGAGTGAACGCCGTATTTCCGGGCTTCGTATGAGCATGTCGACACGACTCCCCGTTCGTGCGGAGCTGATCCGACAATCAGTGGTTTACCGCGCCATTCAGGATGGGCAATAAGCTCCACTGACGCAAAGAACGCGTCCATATCGACATGTAAAATAGTTTTCATAGCCTTGATTAAATTATAGCATATAGTGCGCGTGAGGGAGTGGGAGAATGTTTGAATATTAGAATGTTGGAATGTTGGAATGTTTGAATGGGGGTTTAGAAGGTTTAGGGGGAAAAGATGTCCATTCTCGAACTCGAACTTCGAGCTCGAGCTTCTATTAGTGGGAGTGGGAGAGTGGAATTTTTAGTTTTGGTGTAGAGATTAGGTGTAGGTGTAGTTGAGGATGGGAAAACAACTTGTTTGAAACAACTTTTGTTTATGGCGGGCAACCGCCCGCCTTCGTTATGAACGCCGCTTTTTTCAACGAAATGAAATCGCCAATAGCAAAAATGACGCTACACAATATTTGCGGCAGGAGCGGGTGGATTTATGATAAACTATCCGCATGAAGTTTATTTCGTTTATTTTTATCGAATTTTTTGCAGTAACCGCTTTAGCAGCGGCGAAGATTGTTGTGCCTCAATTACCTCAAAGTCCGTATGACGATACTGAGATATCGACCAATGTGACATTTTCTGCCGGGAACGAATATTCGCGGATCTTTACTTTATCGCTCGCGATAAACGCGACTTCAAGTAATACCCTGCAGCTTGCGTTCGGGCAGGATATCAACTCGGACGGAGTTCTCGACTGGCAGGAAACCGACTTTCTTTTCGGATGGCGATGCGGCGCGTGGTTCTT
>CAJGDE010000023.1 GCA_904502135.1 Kiritimatiellia bacterium | reverse complement strand
GGCTCTTGCGCCTGAAAAGCGCCTTCAGATGAAAAAGTCTACACCGAAAAAGAAGGGGTGTAAAAATAAATTTTCATAGGGTTTTATTGGGCTTTTTTGAAAATTGGGATAAATCACCCCAGAAAAAGTGGGATAAGGGTGCCGATTACCGACAGGTTGATTGCGAGGGTTATAATTTGATACAATACGCAAATCATCAACCAAAATAAAAAAGAGGTGAGTTATCGCACAGTTCACACGTGTAAATTACAAGATTCGCGTTCCTGAGGTTCGCGTTCTTGATTCGAACGGTAAAATGCTCGGTGTCATGCCGACGAGAAATGCTCAAAGCATGGCAGAGCGTATGGGGCTTGATCTCGTAGAGATTACTCCTAATGCCAATCCTCCCGTATGCAAGATTATGGACTACGGGAAGTTCAAGTATGAGGAATCAATTAAGGCCAAGCAGGCTCGCAAGGCCCAGAAGGTGCAAAAGGTGAAGGAAATCAAATTCCATCCCGGCACCGATACGAATGATTTCAATTACAAGATCAATCAGATCCGCGGGTTTTTGAAGGACGGATCTAAGGTGAAGCTCACTCTTCAATTCCGCGGGCGTGAAAATGCCCACCGCGAGCTTGGTGAGGATGTTATCAACCGCGTGTTGGAAGAAATTAAAGACGAGTGCTTTATCGAGCAGGCCCCGAAGACTCTCGGTCGTGTGCACGGCGCACTTGTCGGACCGCCTCGAAAGAACGCTCCGAAGCCTCAGTCCGGTAAAGCGCCGGGTGAAGGTGGCGTAAAAATCGTAGTAAGCTAAAAGAAAGGCTTTGTTGCCATGAAAGAACAGAAACCCGATTTTTCAAATTCGGCATATCTCTTTCCGCATATCAATCCAGAAGGCATGAAGTTCGGGGCTATCGCTCTCGTCTTGGCCATATTGGTTGCAATTGCGGCGACGCATATACACATTCTTTCGTATTTGGCAATACCTTTCTTTTTGCTCGCATACGGTGTTTTTCTCTTTTTCCGCGATCCCGAGCGCTATCAGCCGGACGACGAAAAGGCGATTCTCTCTCCGGCCGATGGGCGTATTTGCCTTATTCAGGAGTGCGAATTGCCTGATTCGTTCGGCGAAATCGAGGAGTATAAGGGCAAAAAGTTCTGGCGGGTTTCGGTTTTTATGAGCGTATTCAATGTTCATGTTAACCGTATGCCCACGGCGGGAGAGATTCTCAAAAAAGAATATATTCCCGGAAAGTTCTTTAACGCCTCGCTTGATAAAGCTTCAAAAGATAATGAACGGTGCAACTATCTCATAAAGGCGGACAGTTCCGAGGTTTATGCAGTTACGCAAATAGCCGGTCTCGTCGCAAGACGCATTGTCCCCCAGGTGGAAGAAGGGCAGAAACTTGAGCGCATCGAGCGCTTTGGCTTGATTCGCTTCGGCAGCCGCCTTGACGTTTATTTGCCCGAAGGGGTTCTGCCTTCAGTTCGCGTAGGTCAGATTATGGTTGCCGGTGAAACAGTACTTGGTCGTTTATCATGAGTAAATTTCGCATCAGAGGCCGTCGCCGTAGAAATCGCCACGTTCATCAGGAGCGTGTGCCGCTTAAATCGATAGTCCCAAATCTCATAACATCGATTGCTGCCTGCGCCGGCATTACCTCAATCTCCCTTTCGTCGGAAGGCCGTTATCTGCCTGCATTGTGGGCACTTCTTGTCGCGTGCGTGTGCGACGGTATCGACGGGCGGGTCGCTCGTCTTTTGAAGGCGTCGTCCAAGTTGGGAGCAGAACTCGACAGCTTGGCCGATTTCGTTAATTTCGGCGTGGCACCGGCGATGTTCATGTATTTTTGGTTTACGGGCGGGCCGTCCCACGTAATAGACGGTGAACCCGTCAATCCCATACTTATTCGCACGGTTCTCGCCTGCTCATTGTTTTATGCGATGTGCGATTGTTTCCGCTTGGCGAGATTCAATACGATGCTTGAGCAGAAGACCGCGCCGTATTGGAAGCACTTTTTTACTGGAGTTCCGGCGCCCGGCGGTTGTTGGATGGTATTAACGCCGGCGGTCATTTCGCTTTGCGGCAAATGGAGCCCTTCGCCCATCGTGGGGATATTCATGCTTCTTCTGGTTGGCACTCTTATGGCCTCGCGCCTGCCAACGATATCGCTTAAGGCCGTTCATATTCCAAAGCGTTATATGTTGCCGACGCTTGCCGGTCTTCTGCTTCTGATAGCCTTTCTCGTCTCGAATTTCTGGCTCACGATCGGGGTTGTCGGCATCCTTTACATTCTAACCGTTCCGATTACAGGTTTTATATTCTTAAAAGTGCGGTCAAAATATTTGTCGCAAGGATAGGGAGTGATGCAAATGGCGGAAAATAAAATTACTCGTCGCTTTTTTATAGGTGGGGCGTCGGCGTTCGGCGCTTTTAGCGGGTGTAGATTTTTCAGCGCCGGGTCGGATTTCTGCGAGGGGGAAAAACCGCGTCTTCGTTTTGGCGTGGCAAGCGACGTGCATATTTGCTTTGGAAGGAATATCGATTACTTCAAGAAGATGCTTGAGGATTTCCGCGACCGCGAGGTTGACGCGGTAATGATCTGCGGAGATATCGTCGATCTTGGCATGGTATCCGATCTGGAGCTTATCGCCTCCACATGGGAGTCGGTTTTTCCAGGGAACCGCGCACCCGACGGGCGCCATGTGGAAAAGATTTTTGTCACGGGCAATCACGATTGGGTCGGGCACACATACGGCAACAGGGCGAAGAAGTTGTACGCCAATCAGGAGGATTTTGCCAAGAACATCCTCTGCTCGGACATTAAGAGCCATTGGCAGCGGATATTCAACGAGCCTTTCTCTCCGGTTTACATGAAAGACGTCAAAGGGTACAAGTTTGTCGGCGCCCATTGGCTTAAGAACGACTGCAACGGAAAGTGCGAAGACTTCAACGACGAGATTAAAAGTTTTTATGATTCTCACGCTCGTGACTTCGATCCGTCGCTTCCGTTTTTCCATGCGCAGCATCCGCATCCCAAAAATAGCTGCTACGGCCCTTGGGCTTGGGGAAGAGACAATGGCGTTACGACGGAGATTCTTTCGAAATATCCTAACGCCGTCGCTTTCTCGGGCCACTCCCACTATTCGCTGACCGATGAGAGGTCGATTTGGCAGGGTGCTTTCACGTCGATCGGCACGAGTTCGCTTTCTTATACGGGGCTTATGACTGATAAATATCCAGGCGAGTATGAGAACGGGCCTAAGCCGAAGAATAAAGTTCGTTTCATGCGCGGCTTTGATACAATAGACGGAAAGCAGGCGATGATCGTTTCGGTTTACGACGACAAAATCGTGATAAACCGCCGCGAATATTTCACGGGGCAGTCTCTCGGTGACGATTGGGTGATGCCGCTGCCGGCAGCAGAGTCAAAACCGTTCGCGTATGCTAAGAGGGCGAAAACCCAGCGCGCGCCCGAGTTCCCGGCGAACAGCAAGGTCGTCGCGTCCAAGGTGAAGCATCTGGTGAAGCTTTCCAAGGACGATAAAGGTAGATATGAAGACGCTTATACGGTAAAATTCCCGGCGGCCGAGGCTTCATCAAGTTTGCGCGCCCGTGAATACACTGTCACATTTACAGGTTCTGACGGCAATAAGGTTATGCGAAGGATTCTCTCCCCAGCGTTCCACCTGCCGATTACGAATCCGATCGCCAAGGCGGAGGTGGACTGCATATTCGTAGCATCAATGCTTCCAAAGCCGCCGCTTAAGGTAGAAGTTCGCCCTCTGTCGTGTTTTGAAAAAGCCGGTAGAGCCATCTCTACGGTAATAGCTTAATCGTATCTGCCACATAAGGTAAGAAAGAAAAACATCCGCGACTCGTGCTTTACGCAATCATATCTGATGTTCATGCCAACGAGAATGCCCTTAGGGCAGTGATTGACGATGCTGTCTCAAAGGGCGTTGAGATGTTTATTTGTCTTGGCGACGTGGTCGGTTACGGGCCGATGCCAGACGAAACGGTTACGCTTGTAAGACGTACGTGCGCCGTTACTTTAGCGGGGAATCATGATGATGCCGTTTCCGGGAGAATGTCGAGCGAAGCGTTCATCGATCTTGCCTCCGACGCCGTCAAGCGCCATAGGGAAAGTCTTTCGCATGAGAACGTTTCGTGGCTTAAGAGCCTGCCTTATGTCTGTTCAGATGAAAATTTCGCTGCGGTTCACGGCGATTTCATTGAGCCTGCGCTTTTTAATTATATAGATGAAACAGATGTGGCCAAGGCAAATTTCGGGCACATTGATTCACAGCTTCTTTTCTGCGGGCACACGCATACACCGGGAGTTTTTCTTGTCGGCTCTTCAGGGAATGTCTACAAGCTCGGGCCTACGGATTTCACCTTGGAGGAGGGTAAGCGCTATATTGTAAATCCTGGCTCCGTCGGATATCCCCGGGAGGTTGACGGAAAGTGTCAATCAAGCTATGTCATTTACGACTCTGATGATCGAGCGGTTACATTTCATACGCTGCCTTTTTTAGTTTCTTCCGTTATGCAGCGCGGCACCAATCCTAAAAGAGTCAAGAAAAGGGTTGTCGCTCTTCTCGCGATAGGGCTATCGCTTTTGATCGGAGGGGCCGTATACTGTCTGGCGCCTAAGAAAGAAGTGCGCGTTGACATGACGTATAATCCTGCACTCGTCATCAAGTCGTATGAAATAATTGTTCCTTCCGCTGCAAAGTATTTAAGGCCGAATTTAAAGCTTGCCTATTCTTCCGAAGGCGTTCTTTTCAGGTATGTTTTCAAAACGGACGCACGGCAGGTGATAGATTCTCGCGTGGAGAAAGTCGTGCGCTCCCGCACCAAACAACTTGATATACCTAAAGGCGCGTACACAGTTGAAATTTCAATTTCAAAGTTTGGCGAAAACGCAAGTCCGTCTGTAAAAGAGTTCAAGCCGTATTTCGAATAGTTGCATATGGGGCAGTTGTTGATAATAGTTTCTTACATGGTGCCGATAGTGCTTCTGCTGGTGCTTTCCGCTTTTTTTTCCTGTTCAGAGACAATTCTGTTTTCGCTCACTTCAATCCAGCGCCAACGAATAAAGGCCAAAAGTCCAGCGGCGGATGCGGCTATCGGTAAGTGTCTTGGCGACAGCGCCATGTTGCTCTCGACGCTTTTGGTCGGCAACACATTCGTCAATTTCACGGTAGCGACTTTAGGCTATAAAGCCTTTACGGTTTTAAGCGGAGATGCGGGCTCGTTTTTGTGCGTGCCCGTGATGACGATTCTTCTTTTGGTCTTTGGTGAAATCATGCCGAAGCAAATCGCGCTTTTAAGAGCCGAGAGTCTTGCGCCGCTTTGCGCGAGGCTGCTACTTTTCTGGCGCACCATTTTAACTCCGTTCAATATAGTTCTTCGTGCGCTTTCGCGCTCGTATGCCGGAGCTTTGGAGCGGGAGCGCCGAGCTCTGTCGGATTCTGAACTTATATCGTATCTTGATGCGGCTGCGGAGCGAGGCGAATTTTCATCTGTCGATGCCGATATGGTGGAGGGAGTCTTGCGCTTATCTGAACTTTGCGCCAACGATGAGATGATCCCGCGAGTTGATATGCAGACGTATGACCTTGATCTTTGCGAAGAGGAAAGGCGAAAAAGTATCGCAGAAACAAGCCATCGCTTTTTACCTGTCATTCGCCGCACACCAGATGCGATTGAGGGCATTTACGATGTTAAGACGGGCGAGATAAGCGATGCGCTTTTTGTTCCCGAGACGGTTACGCTTGATGATCTGTTAGTGACTTTCCGCCGCAGCAAAAAGCCTCTCGCAGTCGTGCTCGATGAATACGGAGGCACGGCCGGAATAATCTCGCCCAAGGATATTCTTGAAATTATTTTCGGCCCGAGCGTCTTCGCTCATCCTGGAGAGGAGCCGTCCATAGTGGAAGTTGAAAACGGCGTCTGGGAGATTGATGCGCGCGCCAACCTTGATGAGGTGAACAGGCTCTTGGGAGTTGATCTTTTTGCGGGTGATGCCGATCGCCTTTCCGGGTGGGTTGCGTTCCATGCCGAGAGACTGCCGCACGTCGGACAGGAAATAGAGGCCGACGGGTGTTTGGCTACGATACTTAAACGCCGCCGCCGCCGTGTTGTGCTGGTGAGGCTGGTCATACTTGAAAAGCCTAAGCCCGAATCGGACGAGGCGATTATCGCCGAGACAGATGAAGAAGTAGAGCGCACTATGGAGGATGATGTATAATGATAACAGCGGTCCTTATAATGGCTTTTCTTCTCTCGTTGGCGGCTTCCTGCTTTTTCTCAGGCACGGAGACGGGGTTTCTTTCCGTCAATCGCGCGAGGGTCCTTCACATGGCCAGAGAAGGTGGCGTTCGCGCCAAGATGATAGAAAAAGCCATTTCCGACATGGGGCGAACTACGACATCAATTCTTGTCGGCAACAACATCGCCAATGTTATGTTTTCATCCGTTTCGGCCGCTCTCGCAGCAAGGCTTTATCCGCAAGAAGCCGTGGCGCAGGCTATTTGGGGCGTTTTAGCCGCCTTTTTAGTTTTGTTTCTTGGGGAATTTACGCCGAAACTCTTATGTGCCACGCGTCCAATACAAAGGATGATTGCGCTTGTGCCGCTGTGGGATAAGATCGATTATGTTTTATCTCCAATTGCTTGCTCGGTGCAGGCGGCCATTTCAAATATTCTGCCTCAGCGTGAGATCGGCTCTAAAGTGACGCCTGAGACGGTTCTTAAGATTCTGAAAGATCGAAAAGACGGCGTAAAACTTTCGGATTTCGAAAGTGCGCTTATCGGTAGGATCATGGTCTTGCGCTCAAAAGGAATGGATGTTACGCCGGAATCTTTACTTCATGTTTTAGATGCCGAAGAAAAAGATTAAAAAATTTTGTCAGAAAACGATAACGATATTACCTACATATACATAAGCCCACAAATGACAGGGCAGAAAGGAAAAGAAAGATGAATAAAATAAAATACATTGTTACGGTTCTGTCCGTATGTTTGTGTGCTAGCGTATGCATGGCTAGACCCCATCACGGCCATGGCGGAAGATTCCATCATGCGCCCCGCCACCACCATCATCACCATCATTCGCATCGCCATGCGGGATGGGTTGCGGCAGGAATCGTCGGCGGAGCGATACTGGGGAATGCGATTGTCAATACGATCAATCCGAGACCTGTAGTAGTCGCTTCTTCGACTCCGGTCGTCGTCTCGCAGCCGGCTCCGGTGGTAGTGCAGAGCGCGCCTGTTGTCGTAACTACGCCCGCGCCAGTTTATCAGACGCAGAACGTATGGGTTGATGGGCGCTATGTCGATCAGGTCCAGGCCAACGGAACCGTCATAAGAGTGTGGCAGCCCGGTCATTACGAGCAGCGTACGGTTCAGGTCCAATAAATGAGAGCCGCAAGAACTGTGATACTTGCGGCGGGGGATTTCCCCAAACGCGGCGGTGAGGCTTGGAATCAGCTCGCCGCCGCGCGGTTTGTCGTCGCCTGCGATTCTGCAGCCATTGGGTATAAACGGCGCTTTGGCAGATGGCCCGATGTTGTAATCGGAGATATGGATAGTCTCGTCGGGCGTTACAGCCGCAAGACGGTAAAGATCATCAAAGATAGCGATCAGGAGACGAACGATCTCGAGAAGGCCATTGTCTGGTGCCGAAAGAACGCCCATAGGGATATCGTCATCGTCGGCGCCAGCGGCAAGCGCGAAGACCATACGATAGGCAATGTTTTCAGATCTCTTCATTATAAAGTGCGCATAATCACGGAAAACGGTGTTTTTTACCCGGTAGAGGGCGCTAAGCGTTTCAAATCGCGTGAAGGGGCGGGGGTATCGATATTTGCCGTACATCCCTTAACGGAAATGACGTCCAAAGGTCTTAAGTGGCCGCTTGACGGAGTAAAGTTCGATACGCTTTTTCGCGCTACACTCAACCGCGCTTCAGGAAAGTCGTTTTCTGTGACGGCCTCTCATCCTGTTTCGGTTTTTATCTCATTTTAACCGTAACCGAGTATATTATGATATAATATAACCTATGAAATATCATTTAGCAATTGATATCGGGGCCAGCTCAGGCCGTCATATAATCGGGTATGTCGAAAACGGTGAAATCAAACTGGAAGAGGTTTATCGTTTCGACAACACTCAGATTATCTCCAATGGTCACGAATGCTGGGATCTCGACTCCCTGTCGAAGCATATCATAGCGGGGTTGAAGGCTGCTGCCGACAAGGGTATGGTGCCTGAGACCGTCGGCATAGACACATGGGGCGTAGATTATGTTCTCGTCGACGAGAACGGTAATCGCGTCGGTGACGCTGTCGCGTACAGAGACAAGCGGACCGATGGTATGCCCGAATATGTCGAGAGCCTTATACCGTTTAAGGATCTGTACGCCATCACAGGTATCCAGAAGGCCTTCTACAACACCATTTACCAGTTGGCGGCTCTGAAAAAGGAAGATCCCGGTCAATTGGAAAAGGCCGACAGGATTCTTTTCATACCCGATTATCTGAATTATGTTCTTACAGGGAGGATGGTTAACGAGTATACCGACGCCTCCACAAGTTCGCTCGTCAATGCCCGCACCAAGACATGGGATAAGACTTTGATAGAACGCCTTGGCCTGCCAGAGAAAATTTTCCATCCTCTTACGATGCCGGGAAGCGAAGTCGGCGGTTTTACGCCCGAGGTGAGAGAGGCTGTCGGCTACGACGCGAAGGTGGTGCTTCCGGCGTGTCATGATACGGGCAGTGCCTATCTTGCGGTTCCGGCCCGCGATGATAAAGCGATTTATCTTTCAAGCGGAACATGGTCGATAATCGGTGTTGAGAATCCGCAGCCCATTACCGGCAAGGAGTCGCTCAATGCCAATTTCTCCAATGAAGGCGGAGCATGGTATCGTTTCCGTTTCCTTAAAAACATTATGGGGCTTTGGATGATACAGTCCATCCGCCGTGAACTTAACGGCGTGAAATATGTTGAGGGGAAGAATAACGATGAAACGCGCGAGGCTCTGAAATCCATCAAGGATTATGATAGCTCGCGCAAATATTCATTCGCCGATCTTGAAATGGCGGCGCGTGCGGCTGACGATGTTGGCGTTGTGTTAGACGTGAATAAACACCGCTTCCTCAATCCGAGCTCGATGATCGCGGAGGTTACGGACGAGGCCGCGAAATTGGGCCGCGCTCCTGCGAGCGTGGGCGAGCTTATTCAGCTTGTCTACCGGTCGCTAGCCGAAAACTACGCTTCGGAGGCGCGCAATTTAAGCGACATTACCGGAAAGACTTACACGTCGCTGAATATAGTAGGCGGAGGCTCTCAAGATCGTTATCTGAACGCTCTTACCGCCGAGGCCACGGGTCTTGAAGTGTTTGCTGGGCCGACGGAAGGTACGGCTATCGGCAATCTCATAGTTCAAATGATTTTCTCAGGTGAATTCACCGACTTAAACGAAGCAAGAAAGGCGATAAGAAAATGAGTTACAATGAGGCGAAGAAAAAGTACGCCAAGATCGGCGTCGATACCGAAAAGGTTCTTAAGGATCTTTCTGAGATTTCCATTTCAATGCACTGCTGGCAGGGCGATGACGTTTGCGGTTTTGAGACGACTGGCGGAGCTACGGGCGGAATCCAAACGACCGGCAACTACCCCGGCAAGGCTCGCACTCCGCAGGAACTTATGGCCGATATCGATATGGCCATGTCGCTCATTCCCGGGAAACACCGCGTCAATCTCCACGCATGCTACGGGGTTCATGAGGGCAAGATAGCCGACCGCGACAAACTTGAGCCCAAGCATTTTAAGCCTTGGGTCGACTGGGCGAAGAAGAGCGGCGTTAAGCTTGACTTTAATCCTACGTTCTTCTCCCATCCTTTGGCTGCAGACGGTCTTACACTTTCAAATCCTGATCCGAAGGTGCGAGCCTTTTGGGTTAAGCATGGTATACAGTGCCTTAAGATTGCGGAATATTTCGCAAAGGAACTGAATTCGCCATGCGCAATCAATTACTGGATGCCTGACGGTTACAAAGATGAGCCTTCCGATCGTCTCGGGCCGCGTAAACGCATGGCAGAGTCGCTTGATAAGATTTTCAACGCCAAGTACGACAAGAAAAAGGTGATTCCTCTTCTTGAGTCGAAACTCTTCGGCATCGGTGTCGAGTCGTACACCGTATGCTCGCATGAGTTTGTCATGGGGTATGCCATGAAGAAGGGCATTTTAGGGCTTCTTGATATGGGGCATTTCCATATAAGTGAAAATGTTGCCGATAAGATCAGTTCGTTTTTGATGTTCTTCGGCAAGGTCGCTTTTCACATTTCGCGTCCCGTGCGCTGGGATTCCGATCATGTGATCCGTCAGAACGACGACTTGCGCGCCGCCGCGCAAGAGATAGTGCGTATGGGGCCGAAGAACTTCATCATCGCGCTTGACTATTTTGATGCATCGATAAATCGTGTCGCGGCATGGGTTCTTGGAATGCGCAATATGCAAAAGGAACTTCTTAAGGCGATGCTTCAGCCCAATGACGCGCTTAAGGCTATGCAGGACGCCGGCGAGTTTACTTCACAGCTCGTTATGCAAGAGGAGTTCAAGAACTATCCCGTAAGCGATGTCTGGGCTGAATTCTGCCGCCGTGCAGGCATGCCGGCCGACGAATCATGGCTCAAGGCTGTTCAGAAATACGAAAAGGAAGTCTTGCTGAAAAGATAAACCAATAGCAGATTATGGTATAATATACGGTATGTTAAATTGGATGGATAGCTTAAAGGGGCGCAGTCTTATGCGCCTGGCCTCGTTCTCGGATGAGGAAATGCTCGACTTGATCGACCTTGCCGCCCAGCTGAAAGCTCGGCGCAATGCCGGCGTCAGGGGCGATCTTCTTAAGAGAAAAAACATTGCTCTTATTTTCGAGAAATCTTCTACAAGAACGCGCAATAGTTCAATTATCGCCGCTCGCGACGAGGGCGGCGGAGCTGAATATTTAACGCGCCCTGATATTCATTTCGGCAAGAAAGAATCCGTTAAAGACACAGCCCGCGTGCTGGGTCGAATCTATGACGGAATTCTTTTCCGCGGGTTCTCTCAGAAGACGTGTGAGGAACTTGCCGAATATTCAGGCGTTCCCGTTTGGAACGGGCTTACCGATGACTACCATCCGACGCAGATTCTAGCCGATCTTCTGACGATCAAAGAGACGTTCGGCGATTTGAAAAACACTACTGTCGCTTATGTGGGCGACGGGAGAAACAATGTCGCCAATTCTCTTATGATGGGCTGCGCTAAAGCCGGAGTAAGGTATGTTTGCTGCACGCCGAAAGAACTTTGGCCCGATGAAGCCGTTCTTGCCGAGGCGGAGGTTGTGGCTAAGCGCAACGGAGTTGACATCAATGTTTATGATGATCCGCAAAAAGGTGTCAGAGGCGCTAACGTTCTTTACACCGACGTGTGGGTATCTATGGGCGAGGAATCTAAGACGGCCGAGCGCATAAAAATGCTCAAGCCCTACCAGATTAACATGGATCTCATGCGAGCAACGGGTAATATCGGCGGAAAGCTGATGTTCTTGCACTGCCTGTCCGCCTTCCATGATTTCAACACCGAAGTTACGAAAGAGTCTGGCGCTTTGGAGGTAACCGACGAGGTTTTCGAGTCGCAGTATTCCAAGGTGTTTGACGAATCGGAAAACCGCATGCATACGATAAAGGCGCTGTTCGTGTCGGCGCTCTGTGACAGAAAGTCCATTTGATAGAAATAAAACGATGAATCTTCTGAAATTGCTTTTCGGCACAAAGAATGACCGCGAGCTTAAGAAACTTTGGCCGATCGTCGCCGAAATAAACCGTCGTGAAGAGGAGCTGCAGAAAGCGAATCTTTCCGATGAGGACTATCCGCGCATCACGCGGGAATTCAAGGAGCGTGTTTCCAAAGGAGAGTCGCTCGATTCCATTTTGCCTGAAGCGTTTGCGCTTGTTAAAAACGCCTGTCGCCGTCTTGTCGGAACGACAGAGGAAGTGTGCGGCCACACCCTTACGTGGAACATGATCCCGTTTGACGTGCAGCTTATTGGCGGCATAGTTCTTCATCAGGGAAAAATCTCCGAAATGCAGACCGGCGAGGGAAAAACGCTCGTCGCGACGTTGCCGCTTTATCTTAACGCCCTTGCAGGCAAGAACGTGCAGCTTGTTACGGTAAATGACTATCTCGCCAAGCGTGACGCCACGTGGATGGGGCACCTTTATAAGTTTCTCGGTCTTACCGTCGGGTGCATACAGAATTCGATGGACAGCGCCGAACGCCGCCAGCAGTATCTCTGCGATATAACCTACGGCACGAACAGTGAATTCGGCTTTGACTATTTGCGTGACAACGGCATGGCCCAATCGCCGGAACAGGTGGTGCAAAATGGCCACAATTTCGCCATCGTCGACGAAGTCGACTCGATTCTCATCGACGAGGCCCGCACGCCTCTTATCATTTCAGGGCCGGCCACGGTTTCCACTTCGCACATCTACAATGAGGTAAATCCGCTCGTCTCCTCAATAGTCAGAGTTCAAAGCTCGATGTGCAACGACCTTATCCAGGAGGCGAAGAAGGCGATCGCCTCGGGCGATGTGCAGAAGGTGAAAGACCGCATCTATCAGGTCTATCATTCGATGCCGAAGCATAAGCAGCTTATGCACCTTCTTGAAGATGCCGAGATAAGAAAACTTCACGAAGATGTTGAGATGCAGATGCTCAGCGAGATGTACAAGGAACACGCCCGCGAGCTTAAGGATGAGCTTTACTTTACAATCGACGAGCGCACGCGCGAGGTCGCTCTTACGGATAAAGGGTGCATTAAGATTTGCCCTCAAGATCCTCAGCTTTTCGTCCTGCCCGATCTCGCTTCCGAGATGTCGGCCATCGACGGAGATGTCAGCCTGAGCGAGACCGAGCGTCTTGAAAAAAGGCGTCTGGCGCAGTCTCAGTTCGTTGAGAGGTCTGATCGTGTTCATGTCGTGGATCAGCTTCTAAGGGCCTATTGCCTTTACGAGAAAGATGTCGATTACGTCGTTCAGGACAATCACGTTTATATCGTCGACGAGTTTACGGGGAGAGTCCTTCCGGGACGCCGCTGGAGCGACGGGCTTCATCAGGCGGTTGAGGCCAAAGAGGGCGTGGAGATCGAAAAAGAGTCTCAGACTTTAGCGACGATCACCATCCAGAACTATTTCAGGCTCTATAAGAAGCTTTCCGGCATGACCGGCACGGCCGAGACGGAGGCGAGGGAGTTTCACGACATCTACAAGCTTGACGTGGTTTCGATTCCGACGAACAAGCCTGTCAACCGCATTGACGGCAACGATCAGATTTACCGCACTCAACGCGAAAAGTTCAAAGCGATCATCGCTGACGTCCAAAAGCGCCATGAGAAGGGGCAACCCGTTCTTCTCGGCACCGTGACGGTCGACACATCCGAGATTCTTTCGCGCATGCTTAAGATCGCTCGAATACCTCACGAAGTTCTAAACGCCAAGAATCATGCTAGAGAGGCCGAAATCGTCTCGTTGGCCGGCCGCCCCGGCGCGGTCACGATCGCGACGAACATGGCCGGTCGTGGAACCGACATTAAACTCGGTGAAGGCGTGACGGAACTTGGAGGTCTTCATGTCATCGGTTCGGAGCGCCATGAATCCCGCAGAATTGACCGTCAGTTGAGAGGCCGCTGCTCTCGTCAGGGCGATCCCGGTGGTTCTCAGTTCTTCATTTCTCTTGAAGATCAGCTTATGCGCCTTTTCGGTTCGCAGCGCATCGCCGGCATAATGCAGCGCCTCGGTCTTCAGGAGGGCGAGGTGATGGAGCATAAGTGGCTCAACCGTTCCGTCGAGACCGCTCAGCGCCGCGTGGAGCAGCAGCATTATTCCGTAAGAAAGCGCACGCTTGAATACGATGACGTGATGAACAGGCAGCGCTCTATAGTCTACGAACTTCGTTCCCGCGTTTTGACAGGCGATCAGAAAGCAGTGCATAATCTCATTCTTGATGTTATGAACGACTTGGTGCTGACGCAGTGCGAGCGCTATCTTTTCGACGCCAAAGACGGCAATCTCGACGATTTCATGAATTGGCTCGCCGTAACGTTCCCCGTTACCGTGGGCGAAGATGAAATCAAGCCTTTGATGGGAACGCCGGCGTTGGCCGCCGAACTTATCATGAAGCGCGTCGAAGAAGCTTATGAGATGAAATGCGCCGGCGAAGATCAAGATACTCTGCCGTACATGGAACGCGGCGTGTTCCTGCAGGTGATCGACCGCGAATGGCAGGATTACCTAAGGGCGATGGACGATCTCAGGCACGGCGTAAATCTTCGCGCCTATGGCCAGAGAGATCCTTTGATCGAGTACAAGAAAGAGGCTTTCGATATGTTCGAGTCTCTCATGAGCTCGATTAAATCAAAGGTCGTCTCCAGTGAATTTAGAAGTGCTACGGCCGCCAGAATGCAGGCGATGTTCAAAATGATGGCTGAGCGCCAGGAGATGGCCAAGGACAACGAGCAGGAGATAAGCATCGATGGCCCAAGAGAGATGGCCGCAGAAGCTTCTAAGCCTGTCGGAGGCGAGACGGTCGCGGACGTGTTCGCCTCGATGATGTCGGCGACTAGGAGCGCCTGTAAGGTTCAGAACGCCGCAACGGTGGGAAGAAACGATCCCTGTCCGTGCGGTAGCGGCAAGAAATTTAAAAAATGTTGCGGGAGAGAAATGATATGACAACAGCGATAATTTTGGCAGCAGGCAAGTCCGAGCGCATGGGCGGCGGAGTTGACAAAGCTTTTCTGAGCCTTGTCAACAAGCCGGTCGTCGCATGGAGCCTTTTGGCGTTTGAACGCACAAGCGAAATCGACAAGATCGTTCTTGTGGTAAGAAAAGATCAGCTTCTGGCGTCCAAGGCTGTCGTGAAGATGTTCGGAATTTCAAAGATTCATGCGATTGTCCCTGGGGGGGCAAAGCGTCAGGAGTCTGTAGCGGCGGGGCTTGCCGCCTGCGATATAGATACGCGCAATGTGGTCGTGCATGACGCGGCTCGTCCGCTCGTTACGCCTGAGCTTATCTCCGAGACGATCAAAATGCTCAAGCGTCATGTCGCGGTAACGCTGGCAAAGCCCGTCACCGACACGATAAAACGTTCTGAGAAGTCTATGATCGTGAGCGAAAGCGTTCCTCGCGAAAAGCTCTGGACCGTGCAGACTCCGCAGGCCTTCCAGCTGCGCGCTTTGAGAGACGCTTTGAAAAATCTCGAGAAGAGGGAAGTGACCGACGACTGCATGGCGATCGAGCTTGCGGGGGGGCAGGTGAAGATGGTTGAGAATCTTAAGCCGAACTTCAAGATTACGACCGTAGAGGATCTTCAGGTCGCGGGAGCACTTCTTAAGTAAGGCGATTTTATGGCCAAGGTATTTGCGGTTTTCGGCGATATACATTCAAACCTCGAGGCGCTTGAGGCGGTTCTCGATGATTGCCGCAAAGAGGGCGTGACGGATTTTCTCTGCACCGGCGATGTTGTGGGGTATAACGCCTGCCCTCGCGAGTGCCTGAAGATCGTCAGAGACCTTGGGTGTCCGGTTGTGATGGGAAATCACGACCACTACGTTTCATCGTGCCGAAATCTTGCGGATTTCAATCCTCACGCGGCGGCCGTCATAGAATGGACGCGCGGGCAGCTTATAGACTGCGAGATAAGCTACCTTTCGTCTCTGCCTTTTACGGCCACATCCGCCGGCATTTCTCTTGTCCACGCGACGATGGACGGACCTCAGGAGTTCGGATACGTATTTGACCACCTTCAGGCGGAAGCACATTTTTCGCATCAGATAACGCCTCTTTGTTTTCATGGACATACGCATTGCCCGATGATTTATGAAAAACAGATCGGGGCCGTGTACAGAATCGATGCGCAAGATTTCAAGTTGCCGATGGGGAGAAAGTATTTTATAAACGTCGGTTCCGTCGGGCAGCCGCGCGATGGAGATCCGCGTGCGGCATACGTCATTTACGATCAGGCCAATCGTCTTGTGAAATTCAGGCGCATAGAATACGATATTCAGGCTGCGCAAGAGAGAATTCGTCTTGCAAATCTCCCTGAGCGTCTGGCAGAGCGTCTGGCGGTAGGGCAGTAGGAGGTAAGCTAAGATGAGGAAGGGGATAATACTTGCCGGAGGAGCGGGCAGCCGTCTACATCCCTTGACGCGAGTGGTATCAAAGCAGCTTTTGCCGGTCTACGACAAGCCGATGATTTTTTATCCGCTTTCAACCTTGATGCTCGCTGGAATCCGCGAAGTGCTCATCATATCTACTCCGGTTGACCTGCCGATGTTTGAGAGACTTTTGGGAGACGGCTCGCAGATCGGAATGAAATTTTCGTACAAGATTCAGGAGACCCCTAACGGCCTGGCGCAGGCGTTCGTTCTCGGGCGCGAGTTTATCGGCGAGGATGACGTGTGCCTTGTTCTCGGGGATAACATCTTTTACGGAGCCCAGCTTCCGGAACTTCTCATGAAAGCCTGCGCGTCGCGCTCGCCTACGGTTTTCGGGTACAGGGTCAGCGACCCCGAGCGTTACGGCGTGGTGGAATTTGACGGTAGCGGCAATGTTGTGTCGCTTGAAGAAAAGCCTGACAAGCCGAAATCAAATTACGCGGTAGTGGGGCTTTACTTCTATCCTAACAGCGTCGTCGACATCGCCTCTTCTCTAAAGCCTTCCGCCCGCGGCGAGTACGAAATAACCGATATCAACCGCGAGTATCTGCGCCGGGGAGAGTTGAAGGTGGAGATAATGAGCCGCGGTTTCGCGTGGCTCGATACCGGCACGCATCAATCGTTGGCTGATGCCACGAATTTCGTGCGCGCGATCGTTGAAAGACAGGGTCTGCAGATGAGCTGCATAGAAGAGATCGCGTATTCGCGCGGATGGATAGATCGCGATGCGCTCGCTGCAATCGCCGATACGTACGGAAAGTCCTCTTACGGGGGATATTTGAGACATTTGTCGCTGCAAGGGTGAGAATAGAATTATGATGACATCTACATTAAATAAGATAATTGCCGACAGAGAAAATTTTTCTTGCGATGTTAAGACTCTCGGAGAGTGCAAGATAGCCTCTCCTGTCCATCACCATGAGTTCATATGTTCAGGCGAGAGAATTCTGATAACTGAAAACAAGAATTTTCTGCACTATCTTGAAGAGCGCTTAGGGCATACTCCGACATTTGAAAGAGCGGGACCTCTGGAAAAGATCTTTCACGATCCCAACTGGACGAGAGTCGGCATCGTTACGGCCGGAGGTCTTTGCCCGGGTCTTAACAACGTCATCAAGGGCCTTGTTGAAATACTTTATTTTGACTACGGCGTTAAAACCGTTTTCGGAATCCGCTACGGTTACGCGGGGCTCTCGCCTCGCTTCGGGCATCAGCCCATTATGCTTAATCCCGATGTTGTGGATACGATTCACGAGCTCGGCGGCACGGTCTTGGGCTCGAGCAGAGGGCAGCAGCCTACTGAAGAGATAGTTGATACTCTCGTCAGAATGAATATCAACATTCTTTTCTGCATCGGCGGCGACGGCTCGCTTCGCTGTGCTCACGACATTTCGTGCGAATGTCTAAAAAGGGGGCTTAAGATATCCGTAATCGGAATACCCAAAACGATAGATAACGATCTCCAGTTCGTAGGGCGCAGTTTTGGTTTTGAGACCGCCGTCGCTGAAGCCTCCGATGTCATCCGAAATGCCCATGTCGAGGCCAAGGGTACTGAACATGGCGTAGGTCTCGTAAAGCTCATGGGGCGTGATTCTGGCTTTATCGCCGCTTACGCGTCTATCGCTAATCCCGTCGTGAATTTCTGCCTCATTCCCGAGATGCATTTTGAGTTGGATGGGCCCGGCGGTCTTTTGTCCGCTCTATCAAAGCGCTTCGCCGCCGGAAAGTCGCATGCGGTCATAGTCGTGGCGGAGGGAGCCGGGCAGCATCTTATCAAGGGCGAGGAAGAGCGCCGCGATGCGAGCGGCAATATTCTGAAGAAAGATATCGGCGCGTTTTTGAAAGCCAAGATTTCTGCCTACTTCAAAGAACAGGGCATTAGAAGTTCGGTCAAGTATTTCGACCCCAGTTATACCGTGAGATCTGTTCCGGCGCGCGGGACGGACGCGATACGCTGCTATATGCTGGCGAGAAATGCCGTTCATGCGGCAATGGCGGGCAGAACGGATTGCGTTGTGGGCAATACGGGCGAAAGTTATACGCTCGTTCCCATTAGTCTAGCTACCATAGAGAGACAGAGCGTTTCTCTCAAGAGCGATTTATGGCGCAGCGTCATGGATGCTACCGGACAGGAGTTTTATTTCAAGGACTCTGGAGGAAAGTCCTATTTGATGGCTCCGTAATTCAAAGGAGAAGTCGTGATGCAGGAATCCTCTCATATATCTTTGCCGCTGAAATACCGGCCTATGACATTTGATGATGTCGTCGGGCAGGAACATGTTGTCAGAACCTTAAGACACGCCATCGAGACGGGGCGTATCGCCAACGCATATCTTTTTATCGGTCCCCGCGGCATCGGCAAGACGACCATGAGCCGAATTTTTGCCAAGGCGATGAACTGTCTTTCGCCTAAGGGCTCGGAGCCTTGCGGAGAGTGTGTCAACTGCCGTGAGATCGCGCAGTCTCGCAGTTTAGACGTCACTGAGCTCGATGCGGCCAGCCATAATAAAGTAGAGGATGTCAAACCGATAATCGAAGCTGTCGAATTTAAGCCTTCCTCGTCGCGGTACAAGATATTTATAATCGACGAGTGCCATATGCTCTCAAACGCGGCGTGGAACGCGTTGCTTAAAACGCTTGAAGAGCCGCCGCCGTACGTGAGGTTTATTTTCGCGACGACCGAAGGCGACAAGGTTTTGGCGACGATCATTTCGCGCTGTCAGCGTTTTGATCTGCGTCGCATTCAGACAAACGACATTGTTTCGAGACTTGAGCATGTCTGCCGGGCCGAAGGCATCGATGCGGAGAAGGACGCTCTTTTAGCTATCGCAAGAGGCGCGGAGGGCGGAATGCGCGACGCTCTTTCTTCGCTCGATCAGCTTATATCCTTTAAGGGCGACAAGGTTACGGAAGAGGATGCTCTTGGAGTGTTCGGCCTTGTCTCGCGCTCGCAGCTTGAGAATCTTGCGGGAGCCGTTCTTAAGGGCGATGTCGCGGCGATATTAAAGGCGATTGAGACATTTGATTCTGCGGGCAAGAATATGCGCCGCCTTTCGGGGGAGCTTTTGTCGCACTTCAGAAACTTAGTCGTTCTTCAGGCGTTAGGTCCCGAATCGAAAAGTCTTGAGGCGACGCAAGAACAGATAAAAACGTTGGTTGAGCAATCTCGCGGAGTCGATGCCGGCAGAATATTCAAAGTCTGCGATCAGATCGCCGAAATGGAAGATAAGCTTAGGTACGTTTTGAGCGTAAGAACTCTTATTGAAATGTCTCTTATCCGCGCTTCTCGCATCGCGACCGTGGCGACGATAGAAGAGTTGATGCGCGCCGTTAAAGCTCTTAAAGGCGAAGGCGATCTGCCAGAGATATCGTTGGGGCAAATTCCCTCGGTGTCTGTGAGCGTTCCTGAAATTCAAAGAGAGTCCGTCGCGGTCCCTAAGCAAGACGAAAGCGTAAAGGAAAAAGATTTTTCATCTCGGCAGGCGATATTGGATGACCCGCAGCTCAATTCAATCTTAAGCGCCATTCCGGGGGCTACTGTCGCGGATATCCGCGAGCGCAGATGATTTTATCCAAGGTAATGTCGTGAGGCTCGGTTGGCAGGTCTTGCACAATTTGAAAGTCGTAGGCTACGCCAACTTTAGTTGACGCGTGCGAGGCTTGAGACAAGAGCCTGTCGTACCAGCCGCCGCCGTAACCAAGGCGTTTGCCATTTTCGGTGAATGCGAGGCCGGGGATAATCCAAAGCTCAATTTCTTTTGGATTTACTATTTCATTTTCGGCGCTCTCGGCGATGTTCATCGGCCCCATACAAAGATCTTCGCTGTTGAGGCTTTTAACCCTCGATAGGTTGTAGGTTTTTCCGTCCCACTTCGGAGCGTAAATTTTTGTCTGCCGCTCAAGACAGCTTAATATGAAATCCGTCAAGTTAAGTTCGTCTTTGCCGGCTAAGTATACTGCAACGGATGAATATCCTAAAAACAGCGACGAGAGCTTTTCGGATATGTCTTTAGAGGCGAATACTTTTTCTTCTGGCGAAAGGTTTCTGCGTTTAAGACGCATTTCGCCTCTTATCTGCGCCTTCAGGTCTAATGTTTTATTGTTCATCAGAATAAATATAATGGTTATTACTGAGTATGAAAAGATTATATCATAATTGTGCCACTTGCATAATGTAGGCAGTTTATGGTATACTATGCGAGTTTTCGTCTCAAAAGAGGCCACTTTAGCTCAGTAGGTAGAGCACATCCTTGGTAAGGATGAGGTCGACGGTTCGATTCCGTTAGGTGGCTCCATGAGGGGGCGACAACAAGAATAGAAGACAACAAACATAACTCACAGGAGTCAGTAAAATGGCTAAGGAAACATTCGATCGCGGCGGTAAGCCGCACGTGAACGTCGGCACTATCGGCCACGTCGACCACGGTAAGACCACTCTTACGGCCGCTATCACCCACGTCCAGTCCCTCAAGGGTCTCTGCGACGAAATCAAGTACGATCAGGTCGCCAAGGCTTCCGAGTCCGCCGGCCGTCGTGACGCTACCAAGATTTTGACGATCGCCTCTTCACACGTTGAATACGCGACCGATAACCGCCACTATGCGCACGTTGACTGCCCCGGCCACGCCGACTACGTCAAGAACATGATTACCGGCGCTGCTCAGATGGATGGCGCTATC
>CAJGDE010000022.1 GCA_904502135.1 Kiritimatiellia bacterium | reverse complement strand
GATGCTGTCGTTCACTGCGGCGACATGGCGCATCGCGGTCGCGTGCGGGAGTTGGAGTTTCATGCGGAGATATGGCGCGATGTGTTCGGGAAGCACGGACCGACAAAATTGTTCGTTGCCGGAAATCACGAATTCAGGGCTGATTGCAAGGGACGCAAGCTTATTGACGACGGCATGGCGGCGAATTGGGAGCGCATCTGGGGCGAAAAGTACGAGCCCGTATGGCACAAGACCGTCAAGGGCATCCACTTCTTCGGGCGGAATTGGCGCGTGGACGACAGTCGCGTGATCGAGGCCGTCGATGCGCATTTCGCCGCTACGAAGGAGACGAAGAGTCCGTTTTTTGTTGTTTCCCACGCTCCGATGAGCCGTGCATTGCGCTCCGCCGTCGGGATGCACCACAATGGACTTGGATTCTTCGGCCATATTCATCACAGCGCGGCGAACTGGAACGAGGTGAACTGCGATTTGGAGAGCCGGTTGCCGGTCGTGCAGTGTCCAACCTGCCATCCGCACGGTGAAAACAGCCTGAAGGGCGACCGGTACATAGTAAAATGCCCGATAGAGGGGCGGAAGAATGCGGGGCGTGGACGCCAGGGATATGTGGTCAAGGTCTATGACGACATGCTGACAATCGAACGGCGGGAGTTCGGCGCGGGCGGCAGTCTCGGCGCGGACTGGGTGATGCCGTTTAATTGGGAAACGGGGAACGGGAAACCGGGAACGGCGAAGCACCCGTTCTCGAAGGGCGAGCTTAAGAAGGCGATCGGCGAGCCGCAGTTCCGCAAAGGCGCGAAGCTGATTGTTGAAGATGTTTCGACAGGATTAACAGGATTGACAGGATTATCTGGGGCAAAGCCCCAGACCTCAGATAATCTTGTTAATCCTGTAAATCCTGTCCAAGAAAACTCCGCGACTCCGCGTCTCCGCGTGAGAATCCCTCTTGCTGATGGCAATCCCGATTCGCGGGTGTACGCCTACGAAGTTGTCGTGGCGGGCGACGAGGGAACACGGAAACTCCGTAAGGCCGTTTATGCGGCAGGTTGCAATCTCGGCATAGGGCACGAACCGAACGGCGGTGTGACGACGCTCGACATTCCCAAGTCTGAATTGCCGCCCGGCAAATCATTGACCTTCGCTGTTCGCCCGCTCACTTCGCTTGGTACTTCAGGCAGACCGATTATCACGGATTTCAAGGTATAAGATGAATTCGCGAAGGCGTATCTTCTGAATCTGGACATCATGGACAAGAACGCTCTTGATGATTGCGTTTTCGAGATTGCGGGCATAAGCGCCGGGGAGGACATATAGCATATACGCTTCATGCGGCGTAAGTGAGACTTGACAGTGAGGAGCGATGAATGAGCGTGGTATTTCTATATTTAATCGCCCATATCAAAAGGCGAGTGCCGCTAAGGTGAAAAAACGCCGCACGTTGACAAGTCAGGAACGTAAGCAAGACGGAAAGGGAAGCACAAGGAACACTACAGCAGTTGCATAGCCGCCTTGGTAAGCCTCGGATAGTTGCTCTATTGCGCCTGATTTTTGATATAATATATCAACATAAATCACATTAGGTGTTATTATAATGAGAAAAGCCGAAATAAAACGCGAAACTAAAGAAACGAAGATTTCTCTTAAGCTTGATCTTGACGGGTCTGGTGAAGGTGAAATTGATACAGGCATTGGTTTTTTCAACCATATGCTTGAGCTTCTGAAGAAGCACGCCCTTATTGATCTTACAGTAAAAGCGAAGGGTGATATCGATGTTGATTATCATCATACGGTAGAAGATGTAGGACTTGTTTTTGGTCAGGCTCTCAATGAGGCTTTAGGAAGCCGCAAGGGGATTGCGCGATATGGTTTCGCGTCGATTCCGATGGATGAGGCGCTTTGTGAAACTTCTCTTGATCTTGGCGGGCGTCCGTTTCTTGTTATGCTCTCACCGATGAAGCATATGTTCGTTAAAGATTTCGAGGTGAAACTGGTGGAAGAGTTTTTTAGGGCGGTCAGTGTTGAGTCGCGCTCCAACATTCATCTTCGCCAAGTATATGGAGATGAGGCCCATCATGTATGCGAGGGGCTTTTCAAGAGTTTTGCACGCGCACTTCGCAGTGCAGTAAAAATTGATCCGTTAGAGAAGGGTGTGCCTTCTTCGAAAGGCGTGTTATGATAATATTGCCTGCGATAGATTTGAAGGGCGGCAAGTGTGTGCGCCTTAGGCAAGGTAAGGCCGATGATGTTACTGTTTACGGTGATGATCCCGCCGAGCAGGCGCGCGATTGGCGCCAACAGGGCGGAATGGAGCTTCATGTGGTGGATCTTGATGGTGCCTTTGCCGGAACTCCTAAGCATGCGGAGGTTATCAAGAATATCATAAGCGCCTTCGGCGGTCCCGTAGAGGTAGGCGGAGGTCTTCGCACGATGGAGGCGCTTTCTAATGTGATCGACGCAGGCGCGTCCCGTGCGATTATCGGTTCGGCTGCGCTTGAAAATCCGGAGTTTCTGATGAAGGCGGTTGAGCTTTATGGCGAAAAGATTGCCGTCGGGATAGATGCGCGTGATGGATTTGTCCAAACTAAAGGTTGGGTAGAAACAACCGAGGTTAAAGCCGTAGATTTGGCCGCAGCGGTTGCTAAAGCCGGCGTAAAGACGATTATTTACACCGATACCGCTACCGATGGAATGTTGGGCGGGCCGAATCTTTCGCAGATGGCCGCTATATGCGATGCAGCTCCCACTTGTGAGATAACCGCTTCGGGCGGTGTAAGTTCACCGTACGACATAGAGAACCTGAAGGCGCTTGAGCGTGCGAATTTGCGTGCCGCAATTGTCGGCAAGGCTCTTTATGACGGCAGAATCACTCTTAAAGAAATGAACATCGCTGCACTCTGATCGTTTACTCATAGCGATGAGACTTAAACCGATCAGCGATTTGGAGACGGCGCTTTCAAAGCTCCCGGGGTTGGGCCGCAGGAGCGCTTCACGCGCGGCTTTGGCTCTCGTCAGAGAGCCGAATAGGCTTTTGGTCCCGCTTTTGGAAGCGCTCTCGCGCGCAAAAAGCGAAGTTAAATGCTGCTCGCGTTGCGGCTCTTTCACTACGGTTGATGCTCAGCCTTGTCACCTTTGCACCGACAAGATGCGTTCTTCCCGCAAGATTTGTGTTGTCGAGGAGCCGTCAGATATAATATCGATTGAAGCTTCAGGGGCTTTTGACGGCAGGTATCATGCTCTTGGCGGAAAGCTTTCGCCTCAACATCATTTAGGTCCTGAAAAATTACGCCTTGCGGAACTTGTCGATCGCGTTGTAAGTGAGGCGGTGGAAGAGGTTTTGCTTGCGCTATCAACAGACATGGATGGTGACGCTACGGCCGGTTACATTATCGAGCTTTTAAAAGGTACGGGCGCTAAGGTTACGCGCCTAGCGTTTGGTCTGCCAGCTGATTCGGGCGTTGCCTATTCCGATCCGCTGACATTAAAGCGAGCCATATCCGGACGTTTTCAAGTGTAGAAATCATAAGAATTTTAAGGAGCTGTAATGAAAATTTTCAAAGACCCGGCCAAGATGCAGAAATGGTGTCTTAAGCGTAAGCGCGAAGGTGCGACGATAGCGCTTGTGCCAACGATGGGTTATCTTCATGAAGGGCATTTAAGTCTCGTGGAGACGGCGAAGAAGCGCGGAGCGCAAGAGGTGATTGTAAGCATATTTGTAAATCCCGTTCAGTTCGGTCCGAATGAGGATTACGAGAAATATCCTCGCGATGAAAAGGCCGATCTTGAGAAATGCCGCAAGGCTGGCGTGACGGCTGTCTTTTTCCCTACGCCGCAGAATATGTATCTTGAAGCTCACAGCGTTTATGTTGAGGAGGAACTTCTTTCAAGAGGCCTTTGCGGCGCCCGCCGCCCGGGGCATTTCAGGGGTGTATGCACGGTTGTAGCGAAGTTATTTAACATAACAGTGCCTGATTTTGCTGTGTTCGGACGCAAGGATTATCAGCAGGCGCAGATCATCCGGAGAATGGTGCGCGATTTGAATTTTGCCGTTAAAATCGTTTTAGCCCCTATCGTGCGCGAGAAGTCGGGGTTGGCCAGATCAAGCCGCAACGTTTATCTCAGCGAAAAAGAAAAGTCTATGGCTCTTTCGATTTCAGCGGGGCTTAAGGCGTTGAAATCTTCGAAGGGAGCCATGACAATAGCGGCGTTTAAGCGCTCGCTGGAAAAAGCCGGTCTTAAGATAGATTATGTCGAATGTGTCGACGCTCAGACTTTAGAAGGGCGAAGCAAGCCGTCTAAAGGGTGCTGCGTGCTTGTCTCGGCTTTCGCTGGCAAGACAAGACTTATAGACAATATAACGTTGTAAGATACGGAAAATGGGCTTTAAGGGTATTGCTATCGGCGGTTGCATCGGCAGTCTCTATGGGCCGTTTGGCGCCATACTGGGAGCGCTCGCCGGAGAATACTTTGAGCGTCGTATGGGACGCAAGGCGAAAAATAGAGCGATGAAATCTGCTTCATCACATCCGCTTGACAGGTATTACAAGATACTTGGCTCGAAAAGAGGCGATGATTTTTCCACGTTGCAGCGGCGATATCGCGATCTTGTGAAGAAAAGACATCCCGATGTTCTTAGAGCGCAGGGTGCGGGCGAAAAAGAAGTCGCGCGCGCAACGGAACAAATGAGTGAAATAAATGCCGCATGGGCGGTTATACAAAAAGATTTAGAACGGAAGGATGGTTATGCGCATAGCGTTCATAAGTGATGTTCACGGCGTGCCGTCGACGCTTGAGGCGGCATTGTCTAAGGTTGACGATCTGGGGTACGACAAGATCGTGCTTCTTGGCGATTTGCTATACCATGGGCCGCGCAACGGCGTGCCGCAATTTTACGACCCTGTCAAAGTGGTGGAGATTTTAAACGCCCGTTCGTCGTCCATCGTGGCCGTTCGCGGAAACTGTGACGCCGAGGTTGATCAAATGATGCTGAAGTTTCCCATCATGGACGATTATTCCGTTCTTGATTCGGGAAACAAAAAGTTCTTTTTGACGCACGGCCATTTGTGGAATGAGTTTAAGATTCCTCCGATTGGATTGGCGGATGCGCTTGTTCATGGGCATACGCATATTCCGGAATTAAAGACTTTGGAGTGCGGCCTTGAGATTTTCAATCCAGGCTCAATTTCACTCCCGAAGGGCGGCTCAGAAAGGTCGTTCGGGTATTACGACGGAGAAACTCTTAGCCACTATACTATCTGCTAACTCTTGCCCACTAATATTGTTTGAATGTTAGAATGTTAGAATGTTTGAATGTTTGAATCTTTAGAGTGGAAACAACTAGGACAACTGGTAAAAACAACTTGTATTTGGTGCGCGTGCTAACACGCCCGCGTTTTTCGTTGTTGATATAATTACTTAATCTCAATAGAGGAGGAGTGCACGGGCGGGTTCGCCCGTGCGTCAAAGGAAAGTTGTTTCAAAAAAGTTGTTTCCAAAAATCAGAAGACTCTGAAGTGAATAGAAACTCTGACTCAACTAACGGGGGCTCCCCATCTTTACCATCATCAAATGATTTGATATAATTTTGCCATGAGAAAAGTTATAGTAGACAAAGGCGTTTCATTCGGCACAGGAACGCTTACATTCATAGCCGGGCCTTGCGTCATTGAGTCTCGCAAGATGGCTCTTGATTTAGCGGGCAAGTTGACTGCCTTGGCGAGAAAGTTTAATGTCGGTTATGTCTTCAAAGCGAGCTTCGATAAAGCTAACCGCACATCCGTCGATTCGTATCGCGGCCCCGGGATTGACGAGGGGCTGGATATCCTTGCTGAAGTGCGTGAAAAATTCGATGTTCCGGTCATAACCGATGTTCATGAGCCTTGGCAGTGTGCGCGTGCGGCTCAGGTTTGCGATATCATTCAGATACCGGCATTTCTCGCTCGTCAAACCGATTTGGTTGTCGCAGCTGGCGAGACGGGGGCTGTCGTGAATGTCAAGAAGGGGCAGTTCATGGCTCCGGAGGATATGGCCCAGGTTATCCGCAAGATTGAATCTACCGGCAATAAGCGCATTGTTCTTTGCGAGCGTGGCGCATCTTTCGGCTATCGCAATCTTGTAGCGGATATGAGGTCGCTGCTGATCATGAGAGAACTCGGATATCCCGTTGTGATGGATGCGACGCATTCCGTCCAGCGTCCCGGCGGGCTCGGCACCGGTTCGGGCGGAGATGGAAAGTACGCTCCCGCCATCGCGCGCGCAGCGGTCGCTACCGGCATTGACGGCGTTTTCATGGAAACGCATATTAATCCTAAAATCGCCAAGAGCGATTCCGCCAATGCGATAAAGTTTTCCCAGGTTGAAAATCTCTGGAAGAAGCTCATTCAGATTGATGCTATCGTAAAATCCAAATAAAGGATTTCTGCCTTCTTGAAAAAGATTGTCATAGTTTGTTCTTTGCTCTTCGCGTGTCAGGCTTTTGCGTTTGACTCCGAGCAATGGCTTGAAAAGCGTGAAATTCTTTCGCGCGAAGCGGAGCGGCTAATGGGCGCGTACACGAATTATGCGGCCAAAGTCTCGGAGCCGGCGGAGAATGTCGTCGTTCCCGTCGAGTCGTTTCCCGATGGGGCGATAAAGACTCTTGTGCAAGCGAAGAAGGCCCAATATTTTCTTCAAGAAGGATTTATCTGGGCGGAGAACGTCGTAGTCAAGCGTTTTCGTTCTCCGGGCAAGCTCGAATTTAGAATAGATGCCAGAAATTGCATAATCGACCGCTCCACCAAAAGCGGCTGGGCCAACGGCAGAGCCATAATCCGTCATGACGGGACGGTGTTTTACGGAGACGGGATATATTTTTCGTCGCCTGAAGGCTTCGTCTCCTCGTATCGCGATACGCGAATGGAGATCGGCGGCATCAAATCCGGTTCGATCAAGGAGGCTGTAAGATGAAGTTCGCGCTTTTTACAGTTATCCTCCTCTGCGGGTTAAACGGCGCTTTCGCGCAGAAGGCGGTTAAAAACACGACCGCCTACATAACATCGCTCAGATGTGATTTTGACCGCAATGAAGGCGTTGTTATGTTTGATAAGAACGTCTACATTGATTACGACGGCTATCAGATGTCGTCCGATCGGCTTTTCGCTTTTATCAGCGGAACGAACGAGGTTACGAGAGTTGTCGCGTTAGGTTCCGTTTCTGTCACGAACGGTGCGCGTATAGGAACGTGCGAAATGGCGACATACGATAAGCGCTTGCGTCGAATTGAGATGTTTGCCGACAGCAAGAGCCGAAAGCCGGCCAAACTTAACGATACACGGCCGGACGGAGGAACGATAGAGGGCTCTAAAATAACTTTTTGGACCGAATCTGAAGAAGTTGAGATAGAAAACTCCAGAATAGAGGTAAAGTCCGGCAAGAGTGTCGGGAAAGGAGTGTTATGAGTGATCCGGTTATCGAGGCTATGAATGCAATGGCGTCAGAGAGAGTGTCGTCGCCGGCTGCCGATCTCAAGGCTACTGGATTAGTGAAGATATACGGCGATCGCACTGTCGTAAGAGGCATGAATGTAAAATGTTCGCGAGGTGAGATCGTCGGGATTCTCGGGCCAAATGGTGCGGGCAAGACAACGACATTTTATATGATAGTCGGGCTTGTTAAGCCTAACGAGGGGAGTGTTGAGTTTCTTGGTGAGGATATCACGAAACTACCTGTCTATATGCGTGCGCGAAAGGGGCTTGGGTATCTTGCGCAGGAGGCCAGCGTCTTTAGAAAGCTGACGGTATGGAACAACGTCATGGCGATACTTGAGACTCTGCCGATGTCGCGAAAGGAAAGGCGTGCGAGGGCGGAGGAGCTGCTTGCGCCATTTGATCTTATGAAGGTTGCCAATCAGCCGGCGTACACTCTTTCGGGCGGTGAGCGGCGCAAGCTCGAGATTGCGCGCGCGCTTGTAAGAAAGCCTTCGATATTGATGCTTGACGAACCGTTCGCGGGCGTCGATCCGTTGTCCGTCAACGAGATTCAGGATATTGTAAGGCGTTTGGCCGCGACGGGTCTTGGCATTATCATTACAGATCACAATGTGCGCGAGACGCTCTCTGTCGTGAATCGCGCGTACCTTGTATATAATGGCGGCCTTCTCAAAGAGGGCACAAGTGAAGAATTGGTAAACGACCCGGATGTCCGAGAGAAATATCTCGGAGAGAATTTCCGGATGTAAAAACAAAAAAACAAGAAGGAGGAGAAACATGAGCATAGAAGTAACCATGAGACATAGCGATGTCAAGATTGAGGCGCTCAAGGACTATGCCGAGAAGCGCATGGCGCAGCTCAAGGAGAGATTTCCAAAGGTAACGAAGGTTGCCATCGTCATTGATGTCGACGTCAAGAAGCACATGTACATGGCTGAAGTCGTCGCAAACCGTCTCGGCGAGACGGCCGTTGGCGCGAAGGAATTTTCCGAAAGCGGAAAGAGCGTCATTGACACCGCAGCGGCGCGTGCAGAGCGTCAGCTTTTGAAAATGCGCGTCAAGGCTCGCAAGGGCACTGTCCGCAAACAGCGCGCCTCTTCAGTAAAGAACTGATATGCGGGTATTACCGTCCAGCGACAGCGTGAACGGTGAGACTTTCACCGTAGCCGACTTTCTTGAAGCCGGTCGTGAGGCTCTCAAGCTTACGCTTGTCGTTGGAGGTGATAACATAAACCGCATTATCAAAGAACCGATTGTAAACCGTCCGGGATTGGCTCTTACTGGATTTTTTGAGCATTTCGCCTGGAAGCGTCTTCAGCTTATCGGCAAGTCCGAGACGGCTTATTTGAGATCGCTCGATGATAAGGTGCGGCTTGAGCGTTTGGCGGCTTTGTGCGAACGCAAGGCTTTCTGTTATGTTTTCACGAACGGGCAAAAGCCTCTTGAAGACGAGGTGAAATTGGCGAAAGAACTTGGAGCTGTCATTATGACAACTCCGATGAAGACTCGTCATTTTACGCATCACAGCGCCTTTATCCTTGAGAAGCTCAGCGCTCCGCGCACATCGATCTACGGAACGATGGTCGAGGTGGGTGGGCTCGGCGTGCTGATCGAAGGCGATCCTGGTTTAGGCAAGAGCGAAACTGCTCTTGGCTTGATCAAGCGAGGCTCTGCTCTTATCGCTGACGACCTTACGTGCATCCGCAAGGCTATAGGCAATAATCTTTTATATGCTTCGGCAAGTGAATCTACCGCCGGGTATATGGAGATTCGCGGCATAGGAATAATGCATATCCCGAGTATATTCGGGGTCAATTCCGTCCGTGAAGAAAAACGTCTTCAACTCGTCATCACATTTAAGCGGTTAAATGACATCAAGAGCGAGATTGATCGTGTCGGGCAGACTCGTCGCGTCAAGACAATTCTTGATGTTGATGTACCGAATATTATAATTCCTGTTTCGGAAGGGCGAGATTTGGTTAATCTCGTAGAAACGGCCGCCCAGCAGCAGAGGCTTATGGAGGCCGGGTACGATCCGGTAGAGGCACTTTCTGAACGTTTGCGTCAGCGCGCAGACGTGAATAAAAAAATTATCAAGTCAAAAAAAAGGGGGAGTGGCAATGTCTGAAAAACTGGTTAGGGAACTCACGCTTCTCAATAAATACGGTATGCACGTGCGGCCAGCGGGCCTTTTCGCAAAGGTTGCCAGCAGGTTCGACGCTGAAATCGATGTTGAAAAGGACGGCAATGTTGTTTCCGGCAAGTCAATCATGGCTCTTATGACGCTTGAGGCGACTTGCGGAACTGTTCTTAAGGTTATGGCTTCGGGCCCTCAGGCTTCAGAGGCTCTTGACGAGCTGGAAGCGCTCGTCGCCCGTAAATTTGATATCCCCGATGAGCAGTAGCTCTTCCATGAGAACGCTTTCAGGGCTGGCAACCGCCAGAGGCCTTGTTTCGGGGCCTGTGTTCGTCTATCGCGACGGCGGCGAAATTCCGATACCCGAGTACAAGGTGCCTCCCGGTATGGAACAGTCCGAGATAGTGCGTTTTAAGCGCGCACATCTTGATACGAAGCGTGATCTTGAAAATCTAGTCTCCGTTCTCAAAGAGAGGGCGGGGCGTCAGGATGTCATGGTCTTCGAGTGTCATCTGATGATTCTCGAAGATGTCATCCTCATGGATGAAACTGAAAAACATATTATTGAAGATAGGCTGAATGCCGAGGCGGCCGTTCGCAAGACGGCTGATATCGCACGCGCGAAATTTGAGAGGATGAACGATCCTTATTTTCGCGAGCGGGTTAGAGATCTTGATGATGTGGAAAGGCGTTTACTGAAGGCGCTTACGGGTTTCGGTTACGATCCTTTGAAGGGGCTTGACGCCCCGGCGATAATCGTAGCGGATGATTTAACGCCGTCAGAGACCGTGCAGCTTCCAAGAGAGTTCGTTCTCGGGTTCGCTACAGACGGCGGGTCGACGACAAGCCATGTTGCGCTTTTGGCTAGAGCCATGGGAATTCCTGCTGTCACGGGCCTTGGGAATGTGACGGAATATGTGAAGCCCGGTGAGCGGGTGCTTTTAGACGGTACAGCAGGTACGGTCACGATCGACCCTGATGAAAAAACGGTTAAAGAATTTAATGCGCTGTTAAAGCAGCAGAAAGCCGCCTCGGAGTTTGCCCTTTCGGGCTCGCCCGCAGGCACGCTGAAAGACGGCGGAGAAATTTTAATATATGCCAACATCCATCCTGGCCTTCCGATAGAGGGGCTGAAGGAGCATGGCGCGCGCGGCGTGGGACTTTACCGCAGTGAGTATCTGTGGCTCAATCTAGGTACCGAGCCTTCGGAGGAAGAGCAGTTTTTAGCTTACAGTCAGGCGGCCAAAGTCTCGTCGAGCCTTTCTCCCGTTTCGACGATAACAATACGTGTTCTTGACATCGGTGGAGATAAGGTCGTGCGCGGAATTTCCCAAAAAGAGAGTAATCCTTTTTTGGGCAACAGATCAATACGCTATCTCTTATCGAGCCCGGAGACATTCCGCACCCAATTAAGAGCTATACTGCGCGCGTCCGTCTACGGAAGAGTGCGCATAATGTATCCGATGGTTTCATGTGTGGAGGAGTTGCTCGCGGCGGAGAAAATTTTAAATGAGGTTAAAAGTGATCTTGACGCGAAAAACATTCCCTATGATCGCGATGTGGCCGTCGGCGCGATGATTGAAGTGCCGGCCGCTGCGGTAAATGCGGATTCGCTTGCCCGCCATCTCGATTTCTTCTCTATTGGAACGAATGACCTAGTGCAGTATACGATGGCCGCAGACCGAGGTAATGATTCTGTAGCTTACCTTTACCAGCCGACGAATCCAGCAGTCATAAAACTTATGCGTATGGCGATTGAAGCTGCTAAGCGCAATTCCATCGAAGTCAGCGTTTGCGGTGAGAGCGCGGCTGATCCTGTAGTGGGTGTTCTTTGGGGGGCTATGGGCGTAGATCAGCTTTCAATGTCAGCTACCTACATCCCCGTAATGGCGAACCTTTTTTCTCGTCTCACACGCAAAGATCTTGATGAGTATTTAAAGCTCGTTGAAGATATGTGCAATACGGCAACAGGCCAGGAGATTCTTGATGCCTGCACCGCGTGGATGGCGCAGAAGATTCCTGAATTCAGTGAAATTGCAATGTGACTGAAATGAAAACGAATCTTCATACTCATACCGTCTGGTGTGATGGCTCGGATACCGTCGAAGATGTTGTTCTTAGCGCAATCGACAAAGGTTTTGACGCTATCGGTTTTTCTTCTCATATGGCATTTCCTCGCGCAACTCCCTGGGAGGTTAATTGCGAAAATGCACTTTCCTATGTTGGAGAAGTGCGAGAAATGGCTGAGAAATACGCCTCAAAAATTCGTGTGTTGTGTGGCGGAGAGGCTGATTACATAAAAGGTTTTACGACGCCTGAGAAAATGCGGTATAAAGCGCTCGGTTTAGATTATCTCATCGGCTCGGTGCATACGGTTGTCGCACCTGACGGCGAATATGTCCATGTGGATCATTCGGTTGAAATTCTTTCCGAAGGCCTTTCAAAATATTACGGCGGGGACGCAAAGGCTTTTATACAAGATTATTTTGCGTCTCAGCGCGAAATGCTTGTCTATGATTTTGATATAATCGCCCATCCGGATCTGGTGAGAAAGTTCAATAAGAAAGCTCCATATTTTGACGAGTCCGCCGCATGGTATGTTAAAGAGCTTGAACTTACCGCCGAGGCGATAGCTTCCTCAGGAAAGATCGTCGAGGTCAACACCGGCGCCATCTCAAGAGGCTGGCTTGAAGACGCTTATCCCTCGCCGCTATTCAGAAAGTTTTTGCGCGAGCGCGGCGTGCGTTTTATTTTGTCGTCCGATTCGCATCAGAAAGAAACCGTCGACTGCGCTTTTGATAAGTTCGCCGCCGCAGAAGCTTTTATAGATCCGCTGGCGGCGATTTTGTGATTTGCGTCAGCCTACAGGGATGACGCCTTTTTTGATGATTATATTGCCGTACTTGGCCGTTTCACCGGAGATGACCACCGCGTATGCCTTCTTGGCGCGGTCGTAGAAATCAAAGCGTTCCATGCGTTCGATTTCGCCGTTGTAGGAAAGAGCCTCGCGGTATTTCTTTTCAACTGACTCATCGAGCGTATCGCCCTCGACCGCCTGCATCATGATTACGGGCGTAGCGTATGCGTCAAGTTCAAAAATAGGCTCAATGCCTTTAAGAAGGGCGTCTGCGCCAATGCCGTCCGCACGGATGACACGTGCGTTGAACGAGTGGGCCGGAAAGTGCGCATCGGAAATGACGATTTCGTCGCCATGCCCCATTTCTGAGAGCGTTTTTAATAGCTCAGGGGAAATTACGTGGGAGATGCCTTTAAGCATGGTGTTATCTTTCTTTACGCTATGAGAGTCGCTTTTTTGATTACGATAGGCTCTTCCGGAACGTTTTGGTGAAAGCCTGAAAAGCCAGTTCTTACTTTGGCTATTTCATCCACTACGCTCATTCCGTCAGTTACTTGGCCGAATACGGCGTATCCGAAACCCTGCGGGGTGGGATTTTGGAAATCCAAAAAGTCGTTATCCACGAGGTTGATGAAAAATTGGCTGGTAGCGGAGTCGATTACGCTTGTTCTGGCCATGGCGATAGTCCCGCGTGAATTTTTAAGGCCGTTCATCGCCTCGTTGCGGATCGGCTCGCGCGTTGGCTTTTGATCCATGTCTTTTGTAAATCCGCCGCCTTGAATCATAAAGCCGTCTATGACGCGATGAAATATCGTTCCGTCGTAATGGCCGCTTTGGACATACTGCACAAAATTCTTTACCGTTTCAGGGGCTTTCTCATCGTTTAGTTCCAGCGTTATGCTGCCCTTTGTCGTATCTAATATCACCTTTGTCATTTATTTGGACTCCTTGGGATTTGATTTCCATTATTATATCAAATTTGTCGGTATTCGGTCTGTTGAATATGCTTTATCGTGCGGGGCCTGAATGTGATATAATAAGAATATGAAAAATTCATTCTCTAGACGTGATTTCGTAAAAGGGTTTTCCGCGATGGGAGGCCTTATCGCCGTTTCCGAACTGACTGGATGTGCTTCCAGAACAGAGCTCTTCGCAGAGCGGGGAAAGTGGGAGCGGCTTGTTTTGGCGTACAATCATATTGACGCAGGTGCGACGAAACCATTTTCGATTCTTCATATATCTGATACCCATTTCACCGAGGCGTATTCTCATGAGGATCCCAGAAGGCTAGAACTTAAGGAAATTCGCACCAAGACTTTCGGCGGCCGCCAGGAAGAGGCGTTGCGCGATTCCATTGCATGGGCCAAGGAAAATGTGGATTTCCTTCTTCATACGGGCGATTTAATCGATTGGCAGTCTGAGGCTAACTTTGATCTCGTGAAGAAATATTTCGGTACAGAACTTTTTGGCGCTATCGGAAACCATGAATATTCTCGCTTTATGTGGCTTGAAAAAGCTAAGAATGACGAGATGTACAAGGACGGAACTCGCCATAAGATTGCCGCAGCCTATCCATTTGACATATCTCTTGCATCAAAAGTCGTAAACGGCGTCAATTTCGTCACGATGGATGATGTTTACGGGTATGTTACGGAAAATCAGGTCGAACGTTTTCGTGCTGAGGTTAAGAAGGGTCTGCCCATTGTTCTTTGCGTGCATGTTCCGCTTTATACTCCTAAGATTTGGGGCGCTAGCAGGAAATTCTGGAATGGCGTTGGTAAGAAGTACTCCTCGTTTGAGATTAAGTCATGGGAAAGCAGCGCTCATATTCAGCTTAAAGATCCCGTTACGAGTAATTTCATACAATATCTGAAAAGCGAAAAATTGCTTAAAGGCATATTGGCGGGACATACTCATATTACTGTTCAAGACCGTTTTTCGCCCACAGCGATGGAATATGTAGTCGGTGGTAATTTTATGTTCCACGGCCAAGAAATAACCTTTTCGTAATATTCATGTTTCTTTCGAAAAAGACAGAATCAGAAAACAATCTTCGGCTGCGAGGGTTTAGGCTTCGTGTGACAGCGAGAAAGGTATGTTGCGCAGTTTCGAAAGTTATGGAAGGCTTGATGATGCGAAATATGGTATAATAGGCGGATATGAAACTTGTAGAAGAACTTAAGGCGCGCGGACTTGTTGAGGCGCTGACCGACCCTGAAATAGAAAAGGCTCTTGAAAAGCCTACCGTTGTGTATTGCGGCTTTGATCCGTCGGCTAAGTCATTGCAGGCGGGCAATCTCGTTTCAATCATAGTGTTGAGGCGTTTTCAGCAGGCCGGACATAAAGTCATTGCGCTTGTTGGAGGCGCTACCGGGCTTATTGGCGACCCGTCCGGAAAATCCGCCGAGCGTAATATGCTTACGCTTGAGCAAGTTGAAGAAAATAAGCGCGGCATTCGCGATAATCTTTCTCGCATTCTTGATTTCGACGGGCCGAATGCGGCTATAATGGTCGATAATTACGATTGGTATAAATCAACGAGCGCGATTGAGTTTTTGCGTGATATTGCGATAAATTTCCGCGTGCCGCAGATGCTTGCGAAAGAGTCCGTCAAGAAACGGCTTGAGGCTTCGGAAGGGGCGCTTACCTTTACCGAGTTTTCATATCAGATTCTTCAAGGCAATGATTTTCTCCATCTTTACGACAATTACGGTTGCACGCTTGAGGTAGGCGGCGCCGATCAGTGGGGTAATATCACCGCAGGAACCGATCTCGTTCATCGTATGCGCGGAAAGACGGCCTATGGTCTAACATTCCCGCTTCTTCTCGATTCCAGCGGCCGTAAGTTTGGCAAGAGTGAAGGCAATGCTTTGTTCATGAACGGCGAAATGACGAGCGTTTTTGATTGGTATCAATACTTCCTGCGCGCCGCCGATGCTGATGTAATACGTTATCTTAAAGTCTTTTCGATGAAGTCTCTCGATGAGATCGCCGAACTTGAAGCTCAAATGAAGGCCGATCCTGAATCACGCATACCGCAGAAGGCTTTGGCTGAAGAGCTTACGCTGCTCGTTCACGGCGAAGAAGGCCTAAAGAAGGCGAAAGATGCGACTTCCGCTCTTTTCGGAGGTAAGGCCCAGCCCGGTGAAGGCTCGAAGATGGATGCCGAGACGATGCTTCAGGTCTTTGCAAATGTCCCGAGCGCCGTTGCCTCGAAAGGCGATGTTGTCGGTAAAGCCGTTTTTGCTGTAGCTGCATCTGTGGGAATGTTCAAGTCGAACGGAGAGGCCCGCAGAATGGCTCAACAGGGCGGCCTTTCGTTAAACGATGTGAAGGTTGACGACAAGCGCGTCTTTGAAGAAAGTGACATTGTCGACGGGAAGCTGGCTGTTTTAAGAAGCGGAAAGAAAAATCACTTTCTTTTGAAGATACAGTGAGGTTGGCTTGAAGATAATAGAAAGATACGTTTTCTTTTCATTCTTGTCGAGTTTCATTCTCGCGTTTCTCGTATTGTCGTTTGTTCTTACGATAGGTTTGCTCGTACAGATTATTGGCTACATCATGGATGGTGTGCCAATGTCTCTTGTGGGAGAGTTCTGTCTTGTCAGTCTGCCCGAAACGTTGCAATGGTCTATGCCGCTGGCGCTTTTGGTAAGTTCTATTCTCGTGTTTTCCAGATTTTCCGTCGATAGCGAGATTTCCGCTATGCGTTCATGCGGCATTCATCTTATGACAGTTGTGAAGTGGCCGCTAATTTTCGGTCTAGCGTGCACTTTGCTTGGCTTTTGGGTGAACAATGAGATCGTTCCGCGCGGACATGAAGTGCGCCGTAATTTAAAAACGCGCGTTTCCGTCGGAACGGGTCTTTCGGTGCTGGAGCCAGGGCGCGTTATAGACGATTTTCCGAAGGTTAAGATTTATTTCGGCGCGAAAGAGGGTAATTGGCTTTACGATTTGGTGGTTCTTGACTATTCGAATCCCAAAGTGGAGAGGATGATAACGGCCGAAAAGGCTCTTGTCACGGAAGAGGGTTCGGATATTAATCTTGAGCTTTACCGCATGACGGTTGATCCTATCGATGAAAATCACGCGACAATGGCGCGGGCCAATCGTTTTGTGTACACGATAAAGGATGTTATAAAAAACAAAAAGTACATCAGAAAAGATAAGGATTTTCGCTTCTTTGAAATGCTGGAGAAAATCGGCAAGGAGAAAAAGGCTATCGCCAATGTGGATGACAGCACTCGCGTCAAGGCCGAAGCGCTTAAATTCATGAGGCGTAATTTAAGCGCGATGAGCGTTGAGTTCAACAAGCGCTTTGTCTTCGCCATGGCGGCTATCTGCTTTGTGATGATTGGAGTGCCTCTGGGCATTCGCTCGCACCGCAAGGATTCCAGCATCGGTATGGCGGTCTCTCTTGTCGTGTCGCTTGGATATTATCTCATTGTGATTTTAATGTTATCAATGGAAAAGAATTATAAGTTTCATCCTGAGATTTTGATATGGCTGCCTGTTTTGGTATGCTTTGTTCTCGGCATTAAACTTATACGCAAACATCTTTAAACATGAGGGGAAAAGTATGTCTAAAATCCATCAAACGGCAATAATCGAGTCTGGCGCTAAATTGGGCGCTGATGTTGAAATAGGTCCATATGCGCATGTCGGAGCCAATGTCACTCTTGGCGACGGTGTTGTAGTTATGCGTGGGGCGATTATCGACGGCAATACCACGATTGGTGAATCAAGCCAGATATACCCATACGCCTGCATCGGGATGAAGACGCAGGATCTTAAGTACAAAGAAGGATCTTGCTCGTATGTGGAAATCGGCAAGCGTACGGTGATACGTGAATTTGCTACCGTTCATCTCGGAACGGCCGACGGAGAGAAAACGATTATCGGCGACGATTGTCTTTTTATGTGCTACTGCCACGCCGCTCACGGCGTTATATTGGGAAATCACGTAATCTGCTCCAATTCCGTCCAGCTCGCAGGTGATGTCCATCTTGAAGATTGGGCGATCGTCGGCGGATGCAGCGCGAGCCATCAGTTTTGCACTGTAGGCCGTCATGCCATGGTTGGCGGAATGTGTAAGATCCGCCAGGATATTCCGCCGTATATGTTGTGCGATATGTCGGAAGGCACGATGAAAGTCATTGGGGTTAATGTTGTCGGGCTTATGCGTCGTGGCTTTTCGAAAGAGTCGATACAGGCCTTGAAAGAGGCTCACAGATTCATTTACCGTGAAGGCTTAAACCGTTCGCAGGCTCTTGACCGTGTGGAGCACGACATTGAGCCGGTCGAGGAAGTTAAGCATCTCATTAATTTTTATCGCAATTCCCAGCGCGGTGTTGCGTAAAGAGTGAAATTATTTGAAAGGGGAAAGTAACATGGAACAACAGATTAAGGATAGACTTGAGGAACTTCGCGTCGGACTTCAGAATGACGGTGGCGATTTGGAGCTCGTTAAGATCGACGGTAAGGTGGTGTGGCTGCGTCTTGTCGGGCATTGCGGTAGCTGTCCGTTTGCTATGATGACGCTCAAGGAGGGGATCGAGAAGGCTCTTCGCGAGATTGATCCCGAGATCACCGTTGAAAGGGCTATGTAATATGAAGACGTTCAACGTCACTCTCGTAGGTGTCGGCGGGCAGGGGATTTTGCTTACTGCGGATTTGCTTGCCAAAGCTGCCGCAATGGCGGGTATGGATGTAAAAAAGTCGGAGATTCACGGCATGTCTCAGCGCGGCGGCAGCGTCATCTCTCAGGTGCGCTTCGGTGATAGCGTAGCCTCGCCTATTGTTCAGGAAGGAACGAGCGATATACTTGTCGCTTTCGACAAACTCGAATCTCTCAGATGGGCGCACCTTAAGTCGAAAGACGGAGTCGCTCTTATAAATGATCTTTATCTTGTGCCTGTTACCGTTTCATCGGGTCAGCAGGAAAATGTCGAAGGTATGGATGAAAAGCTTAAAAAGACTTTTCCCAAGGCCGTTATCGTCAATGCGATGAAGATCAGTGAAGAGGATGTTGGCAATCAGCGTACGATGAACATGGTTATCGCCGGGGCTCTTTCTGTGTTTACGCCGTTTAAAGAGAGCGATTGGCTTAAAGCTATGCAGGAGATTTTAAGCGGGCCGAAAGCTAAACTTCTTGATATCAACAAGAAAGCGTTTGCGGCAGGACGCAAGGCCGCAATGAAATAAGGTTTTCTCTTATGGCGATGTGGAACCGCAATGCGGAAACTCTTTCTCGTGACGAATACGCAGCCCTGCAGTTTGAAGGGTTAAAGAAGTCTCTCGGTCGCGTTTGGGGCAATGAGTTCTATCGCGAACGATTGAAAAAAGGCGGTGTCGCTTCGCCATCTAATGTTAAAAGTCTTGACGATTTGAAGAAACTGCCTTTCTTTACGAAAGAAGATTTTCGTCAGGCTTATCCGCTTAAGATGAATTGCGTTGACAGGCGCGATCTTCTTGAGTTTCACATGTCTTCCGGTTCTACTGGTACGCCCGTTGTAATGGCTTACACGAAGGGCGATCTTTTGCAATGGGCGGAATGCATGGCCAGGTGCTATACTATGGCCGGACTTGAGCGCGGTGATGCCGTGCAGATAATTCCCACGTTCGGGCTTTTCAATGGCGGGTTCGGGTGTTATCATGGCGCAAGAAAGGCTTCGCTTTTCACTATACCTGCGAGTTCCGGCAATACGGAAAGGCAAATTAAGCTGATGCGTGATTTTCACGCCAAGGCCTTTGTTTCCGTAGTTTCATATGTGCCCAGACTCATTGAAAAGCTCGAGGCCGAGGCAGGAGGGCCTGGCGACATACCTTCTTTAAAGGTGGGGATATTCGGGTCTGAAACTTTTTCCGATGAAATGCGCCGCAAGATTGAAGATCGTCTACATATCGAATGTTTTGATATTTATGGGATGACGGAAACCGGCGGTATCGGAACGACCGGGCAGGACTGCAAGGCTCACGCTGGCATTCATGTTTGGGAAGATCAGTATATCACCGAGATTATCGATCCCGTCACGGGTGAGGTTTTGCCGGATGGCGAATACGGCGAAGTGGTTTTCACATCGCTCACCCGCGAGGCGATGCCCATAATCCGCTACCGCACGCATGACATAACCCGCATCGTTTCGCGTGAAAAATGCGCCTGCGGACGTACATCCTTAAGGATAGACCGCATTACGGGCCGCACCGACGATATGCTTATCGTAAAGGGCGTAAATTTCTATCCTCGCCAAGTTGAGGCGGCTCTCATGGAGATACCCGGGGTAAAGGATGAGTTCCAGATAATTCTTGAAGAGTCCGGCGGAATGACGGATGTCACCATTAACGTAGAGGCTGAAGAAGGCGTTACAGGGCATACCGTAGCCAAGCATTTGCGCGAGAGGCTCGGCTTTCTTCCCAAGGGCGAGGTTTTCCCCGTAGGGTCGCTTCCCCGCACAGAAGGCAAGGCCAAACGTGTCATCCGAAAGAAACTCGATTGATTTTTACAGAAGGGTTTTTGTAAGCAATGTTCGAGCATAGGGGATATATGCTTGACATCAGTCGGGATAGAATTCCGACGATGAAGACTTTACGCGAGATCGTCGATATTCTCGCGCGTTCCAGGTATAATCAGCTTCAGCTCTATACGGAACATACTTTCGCATATAAGAATCACAGTACGGTTTGGCAAGAGGCCGACCCTTTGACGGCCGAAGAGATAAAGAAGTTGGATGCGTACTGCGCAATGCAGGGGATAGAGCTTGTGGCGAACCAGAATCTTTTCGGTCATATGGAGAGGTGGCTCGTTCACGAGAAGTATAATCATCTTGCGAAATTTCCGAAGGGCGGCGCGATTACTCCGTGGGGGACGATTAAGAAATTTCCGACAACACTTGATCCCGCAAATCCAGGCTCGATTGAGTTGGTCAACGAGCTCATTTCGGAACTTGCCCCGAATTTCACCTCCGAATTTTTCAATATCGGCTGCGACGAGACTTTTGAAATTTCCGATAAAGATGAGTATTTGGAATTTCTGCTTAAGGTTATCGAATGCGCGAAGTCAAACGGAAAGCGCCCTATGTTTTGGGGAGACATTGTCTTGAAACATCCTGAATTGGTAGAGCGCTTGCCCAAGGATGTGATAGCCCTTGATTGGGGGTATGAGGCTGATCATCCGTTTATGAAAGAGGCGGCCATATTCAAAAACTCTGGCCTTGATTTTTATGTTTGCCCAGGAACTTCGAGCTGGAGATCTCTTGCGGGCAGAGTCGAGAATATGCGGGAGAATCTGGCTGTAGCGGAGAAGGCGGGGCGGCTTTACGGCGCTAAAGGGTATCTTCTGACTGATTGGGGCGACGAGGGGCATTGGCAGCCGCTGGCGGCGTCGCTCCCTGGCATTCTTTTGGGCGGAGCCTTTGCCATGTCGGGGCCTTCTTCAGCGAAGATGGATCTCGAAAGAGAACTGGACGCGGTCATGGACGCGCCGCTTGGAGGTCTTCTGCTGAGACTTGGAACGCTTTATCTTATGGGCGGAGCGATCAGGGCGAATTCCTCGGAATTTTTCAATATTCTTCTTAACGATCACGGTTATTCACGCCATCCGAACATTACGCAGTCTGTTCTCGACGAGACGAGCGGAGTCGCTCGCGGTGTTAGAATTGCTGCCGAGAGGTGGGCCGATCGCAACGACTGGGCGAAAGAAATAGTTTATATGGCAAATCTTATTGATTGTGCCTGTCATAGGCGCGATGAAGGGCGGCTGAGAGAATTGCGCCATGAACATGGACGCATTTGGAAAATGCGCTCTCGTGAGGGCGGCCGGATAGATTCGCTTTCGAAACTGCCAAGATTTTAATCTTTCAAGTACGCCAAGGGACACTGTCCCCTAACCCCTGACCCCTGCCCCCTGACTCCTGCCTCAAACCGCTACCGCTTATTCCATTCTGTATAAGTTTTATTGGATAGACGGGAATTGACTATGAGACACTATTTTTGGTAGAATATGCGCAGTAAATCAATTAGGAGTTGATTATCTGTGGATATTTTGCAAAGAGAAAGGTTGCTGAAGTTTGGTGTTGTACCGTTCACCACCGATGTTATCGCGGGTGAATTGGGTGACTATTCGGCTGTACTTGCCAAAATCGCCGCACTTGTGGATGAAGGTAGCCTTGTCCGCATAAAGCGTGGCCTTTATTGCCTTTCCCCGAAAATCAGTGGACACGACCTTGATTCGCGTGTCGTCGCGAATGCATTGTATGGCCCGTCGTATGTGTCGTTTGAAACGGCGCTTTCGATGTACGGCCTCATTCCAGAGCGAGTGACAGCAACGATATCGGCTTGCGTCAAGCGCGCGAAGCGGTTTGCGACGCCGCTTGGAGAATTCTCGTATCGTACGGTACCAAGTGACTGGTTCTCGATAGGCGTTCGGACGATGGATTCGGGCGAAGGCGGTTTCCTCGTCGCGTCGCCGGAAAAGGCGCTTGGCGATTTGCTCTTGTCGAGATCCAACTTGCGAATCTCGTCGCCCGATTCGCTAAGGTCGTTTCTGGAGGACGACATACGCTTTGATTTCGATGCATTTGGAAATCCGGATAAGACGATTCTAAAAGGAATGGCGGAGAGTGGACACAAGCCGCTTTTGATGAAGGCATTGGAAAGGATGTTCTCATGATAATCTTGAGTGGTATGT
>CAJGDE010000021.1 GCA_904502135.1 Kiritimatiellia bacterium | reverse complement strand
GCGAGGCGGATTGGGCAGGACTGCGACCCGAAGACGTACTCGTGTACGTCGAGCGATCGCAAGGACGCACAATCCGGCCGCATAAGCGCGGGAGCACGGTTGCCGCGACATCCGCCGCATTTTGACAAGTCACTTAATCAAAGCAATACTCAGTCTTGACAATACTATCTTTTTTCTCACCCGACAACACTCTACAGCAGTAGCACAGGCGACTAACCGAATACTACCCATTTCGGAGCAAAGCAAATCTTACCGAACGACGTACACGCAAACGGCTCCGCGCACGAAAACTACAATGCCTATATTTTGGTATAATATCGCCCATTATGAAACCTGCTTGGAGCATACACCCGGACGAATGGAAGCCTATTCTTGCTGAGAAAGGCTTAAGACCGTTTCGTGCCGATCAGATACTGCAGTCGCTTTACCGTGACTATATAACATCTTGGGATGACGCTACGACTCTGCCTAAAGATTTTCGCGAAACTTTAAAACAGGAATTTCCTATAACTAAAGCCGATCTTTTAACCGTCAGCGAATCGTCAGACGGAACGAAAAAACTCCTTGTCGGCTTTTCCGACGGCAATAGCGTTGAAACGGTCCTTATCCCGGCCACTGGGCGTTTTACGCAATGCATCTCAACACAGGTTGGCTGCGCTATGGGCTGCGCGTTCTGCGCTTCAGGCTCGTTAGGAATCGTCAGAAGCCTCACCGCCGATGAAATCGTCGCTCAATATATGTTGGCCAGAAAATACGGCGAAATAACAAACATCGTCGTTATGGGAATGGGCGAGCCATTCGCCAATTACGATGAAATGATGCGGGCGCTAAAGCTGATTAACGCGGGGCGAGGCCCAAATCTGGGCGCAAGGCACATAACAATCTCAACCTGCGGTGTCGTACCGGGATTTGAACGTCTTGCGTCGGAGGGCATTCAATTTGAACTATCGGTCTCTTTGCATGCCGCGAACAATACCCTTCGCGACCAGCTTATGCCCGTTAATCGCAAATGGCCGATCGAAGAGCTTATTGAGGCGTGCGCCAACTACACAATAAAAACAAAGCGCATAATCACTTTCGAATATACGATGATAAAAGGCGTAAACGATTCTCGCGCTGATGCGGAGAGACTGGCGGGTATAGTTAAAAAAGTGCCGATGGCTAAAGTCAATCTGATACCCTTATCTCCGGTAGAACACAGACCCGATTTCAAAACGCCCGAGGAATCGACCATGCTGATGTTTCTTGACATTCTCATGAAGGCTAAGATCCAGACGATGTTAAGACGCTCTCGAGGCAAAGATGCCAATGCGGCCTGCGGACAGTTGCGTCTGAGGAATATAAAAAAATAAATGATCACCTCAGGGATAACACAAGAAGAAATAATCGGTTGGGGCGGCGCGGAAGTTTTTAGCCAGGCTCTCGCAATCTGCAATTCAGGTGATGTCGTTTCAGCCGCCTATGACGACGAGAATCTCATCATTTCAGGCAAGATTCTTCAGCCTAACGGGTTTGAAATGCCAGTATCGTTTAAGCTCATGCCTGAAGGGAGAATCAAATCTTTTTGTCCCTGCGCGACAAACAAAGTCTACGGCCAGGTCTGTCCTCATGTAGTAGCCTTGGGCATAAAAATAATGATAGACGAGATGCCTGATGTCGAGGATGAAAAGAACCGGAGACAAAAGGATGAAGAAGATCAAACCGGACAGGAGGAAGACGACAATTTTATCGAGGTGCCGATAAAACCTCGTTTCGTTGCCGAATTAAAAGGCTCTCGCGCCTCCCTTTCCATCGCGCTTAACGCCAAATACTCAAATGATGTCATTTTTCCGGCGCTTTCAATGCAAAAAGAAAAGACTGTTTGGCTTGAAGATGAGGATGATCCCTTGGTAAGACGCACACGCTCGTTAAAGTCGGAGCGCGAAGCTGTTAAGAATCTCGCCAGATGGGGGTTTAATCCAGGCTATAATACAGGTGATGTAAAGCACTATATCACCGATCCTCAGGCCGTCTTAAATTTTCTCGGAACGGGACTGCCGGCATTGCGGCGTGAAGGCTGGCGAATCAATCTTGACGACAAGTTGATGGCCCTTACAGATAAAATGCCCTCTATCGTTCCCGTCGTATCGATAAACGACGCTCCTGGCGGCGCATTCGATGTGAAATACACTTTTGATGCCATGGGCGAGACGATCCCTCCTGCAGAGATACAAGCGGCGTTAAACCGTGGGGACGGGTATCTTATGAGGGATGGCAAGGTAATTCTCCTCGATCGCGAAGGTGTCGAATCGCTCCACAATATTTTTGCCGACTGCTCAAGTCCATCAAAAGACGCTCCCCGAGGCTGGTTCCGCGTTAAAGGCGTATATGCCCAATACGTCAAAAACTCCCTTGATGTTTTAGATGCCGTCGATGTCGAAGATTCCAAGGCGAAATTCTGGCGCACGCTCACAAGCGTTCCTAAATCAGGAGATGCAAACGCGAAATACGAAAGCATTTCTCTCGGAAAGCTCGACGGCATTTTAAGACCTTACCAAAAGCAGGGCGTCTACTGGATGCGTTTTCTCGAAAAAGCCGGCCACAGCGGGCTTCTTGCGGACGAAATGGGGCTTGGAAAAACGCTGCAGACTCTCGCTTGGCTTTCCCTTCCCAGGTGCGATCCGCGGGCGCACGCCGCCAACTCGAAAAATCTGCCTGCGCTTATAGTCTGTCCAACTTCACTCGTGAGAAACTGGGAAGCAGAGGCTCAGAAATTCGTACCGCACCTGAATACGCTCGTGATTTCCGGGCCGGACAGAGCCGAAAACTTTTCAAAAATAAATTCAAGCGACATCGTCATAACGTCCTACGCCCTTTTACAGCGGGATTTTGAAGAAGCGTACATCGACAAGGAATTTTCCGTCGTGGTCATAGACGAGGCGCAGCACATAAAAAACAGGCAGACGAAAAACGCCGTAGCGGTCAAATCTCTGCGAAGTTTCCAGCGGCTTGCTCTTACGGGAACACCGATCGAGAATTCCGTCGCTGACGCATGGTCGATTTTTGATTTTCTTATGAGTGATTACCTTTCCGACTACGAGACATTCAAAGAAAATTACGAACAGCCCATTCTCGACGGAAACTCGTCAAGTGCCGTTTTGGAGCGCCTTAAACGAAAGATATCTCCGTTCATAATGCGCAGATTGAAAAAAACGGTCGCCAAAGATCTTCCCGACAAGATAATAAAAGTTTCGTACTGCCCGATGAGCGAAGAATCCCAAAGGGAATACCTGGCGGCTCTTCAGAAGACGCGCCGCGAGGCCGGGGGAATCATAAAGGCCAAAGGTTTCGCAAAATCAAAATTCGAACTTCTTGCGATGCTCATGAAACTGAGGCAGATCGCTTCACGCGCGAAAATAGAGCCTTTCATGGAGCAGCTTGTCTCGGCGATCGAAGGCGGGCATAAAATCCTCGTCTTTTCCCAGTTCGTGAAGATGCTTACGCTTTTAAGAGAGCGCCTCGATAAAGAAGGCATTCCTTACGCATATCTTGACGGGTCAACAAAAGATAGGTTAGAGCGCTGCAATAAGTTCAACCGTTCGAAAGAAATACCCGTTTTTCTCATTTCCCTTATGGCGGGCGGAACAGGGCTGAACCTTACGGGCGCCGATATGGTCATGCATTACGATCCGTGGTGGAATCCCGCCGTAGAGGATCAGGCGACCGACCGGGCCCATCGCATCGGCCAGAAAAAGAAAGTCTATGTGATGAAGATGATCGCCTCCGGGTCGATCGAAGAAAAAGTTCTCGCTATGCAGCGTCGAAAACAGGCTATAATCAACGCCACGGTCGATACGACAGACGCCGCAGTGATGGAAAACTTAACGGCGGCCGATCTCAATGAATTACTGAGCTAAGTTCTCACACCAGAATTTTCGCCATTCATCGACGAATAAAGCGATGAAATCATCGTTTTTAAACGCGGCTTTAGTTGCCTCGTGCATGTTGCGCTTCTCCAAGAGCGCTTTCATGTAATCGCTTTTCAGATCCTTGAACGGCTTAAATCTGACGAGAGGAGCGCCTTTCTCGATAAAGTAGGCGATAGACCAGGCCAAGCGATACTTAAGGCGCTTTTCCTTGATGTCGCCCGCATAAAAGGCTTCGTAATCCATATAAAAAATCAAAGGCAGAATCTCCGATATCTTTTCAATCCATTCACACGTCACCTTTTCGCCGATTTCCCAGTCTATCCCCGCGTCTTCAAAATACTGCGCATACCCTTCATTGAACCAAGGCGATGAAGATATCATTGAAGAAGCGTACGACAGAAACTGATGAAAAGCCTCGTGTCTAAACGTCTGAAGGAGTTTTTCTTCGCCGTCTTGCGGAAGATAGGCGACGATTTCACGTCTTTCGGGCGACCAATACGCGCTTGTCCAGGCCATGTTCGTGCCGGCAACATCAATATAATCGTCGCGTGATGAAAATATGCGGGCTACGGCAAGAACGTTTGTTCCGTCGATAGGAGAAGGTATCGTTTCCGAATACAACGCCCGCATCGCCGAAAGTTCATTAGTAAGAGCCGTTATGAAACGCGATTTTTCCCCCAACGCGTGAAGAACGGAAAACTCTTTTGAATTTACGGCATTCCAGTTTTTATACGCCGAAATAGAATGAGCCGCATCGCGCCGAAGAAGTTCGCGCTCTCCTGAAATGGAGCGTTTAAACGGCGTGCGGCTTTTATGAAAATCCTTCGCTTCTTGCGAGAGAAACTTATCTTCAAAAAGCTTCGTCATCTCTTTTATGTCATCGCCGTCTGAAAGATGCCATATGGCGAGATTCCAAACTTTTGATTTTTCTTTCAGATACGTGGCGACCAAGGCCGATTCATTAGTGCCCTGCCAGTAAAGAACCTCTCTGTAGCCTCTTATGTCACGTCTTGAGCGGGACGGCTTAAGCGGAGTTTCTACCGGAGAAATTAAACTTACGGCGTCTCTCAGACATTTCATGTCTTTCTTATCGAACGCGCGGCATACATCTTCATAATCTCTGCGCGTCAAAGTCGATTCGGCCTCGATCGACGGCGCGGCGCTGTGAAACTCGGCCAACTCGAATATGCGCCCGTCACGGTCGAACCATCGCCCTATCATCGTCTGGGTGAACCAAAGATCGATTCTTTTACACTGGTCTTCCAGTCTGTAAAGACCGTTTTCACGTACTAAATACGCCTCCTGCCGCGGCATGTCGAAAGGCGCGGGGTTCGTGAAAAACAATGATGCCGCAAGAATCAGCATATATCAGAGCGCTCCGCCGATAAGAGAAGCGAAAGTTGTGATCGGGGTAGTGTCGCGATAATTGTCGACCACCTGGCGGATATCGCGGACAAGTCCGTTCGCTTCGTCGTAAAGAGAGGCATCTTTTGAAAGCCTACCCAATGTACCCTCTCCTTCGCGAAGACGCTCCGCTACGACCGTGAGATTAGACACGAGAACTCCCGCATCGACCATCAGTTTATCCGCGTTTAAAACAAGCGTGCGCGCATCGGACTTAAGCTGCGTAACGTCAAACGATTCGCTCGACTTTTTAAAAGCGGCGATAGCCTCTTTCAAATCACCGTGGATATCGCCTTCTTTCGTGAGCAGCTTTCCAATCGTCCCTTCGCCTCTTTCAAGTCTACCTGAAATTTCAGCCGCCGCCGAAAGCATTTTTTCAAGATATCGGTAAACCTTATCGTCTTTAGAAAGAAGTTTTCCGACGGTGCCTTCACCTCTTTCAAGGCGCGCAACGATAGTATCGGCATTCTCGGCAAAACTTCTTGCCTTAACTGCAGCTGCTTCTAAATTTGTTACAATGCTCTTTATTTCCGACATTGCAGTCACAGCCTTTAGGTTCTTAGCGATTTCTGAAACGTCTCGCATCCAATCGTTAGGCGTCTCACCCTTTATTCTTGAAGCGCCAATTTCTATAACATCCCCCTCGCCCTCTTCAAGAAGAAGGTAATTGCCTCCAAGCATCGAAAGATTGCAGACGCTGGCGCGACAGCTCTCCCTTAAAACAACCCCCGAATCGATCTCGACGCGCACAATAAGGTTTGAGGCGGTGACTTCAACGTCTTCGACACTGCCTACTTTTGTTCCCCTGTACATGACGCTGTCGTGAGATTTAAGGCCGCCTACCGAGTCGAATAAAAATTCGGCCGTGACCCTGTCGCGGGACCCCAAGACATCAACGCCGGAAATGACGATGGTAAAATACCCCAAGAGCAGAACGACAAGCGTCATGAAAACGCCTACCGCCGCCTGGGCGAACGTATCATTTTTACGTCTCACCGAGTTCATAAAATTTCTCCTTTAATGGCAGCGAGAAATTCTCTCACCACCGGATTTTCTGATTTTACAAAATCTTCTGGCGTTGAGCATTGCGCCACACGGCCGCCTTCAATAAGACAGATCGTATCGGCGAATTTTAACGCCGAAGCCAAGTCGTGGGTAACGACAATCGATGTAATGCCGCGCTCACGATTAAGCCTGACTATAAGATCGTTGATCGTGGCCGACGTAACGGGATCAAGCCCCGATGTAGGTTCATCGTACAGCACTATACTCACATCCCGCACGATAGAACGGGCAAGCCCCGCCCTTTTCTGCATACCTCCCGAAATCTCCGAAGGGTATTTTTCGGCCGCATCCGAAAGCCCTACCGCCTCAAGCGCCGACGAGACTCTTGATGAAATCTCTTCATCTGACAATGACGTCGTTTCGATTAACGGCAGAGCCACATTCTCCTTTAGCGTCATCCAGGCTAAAAGAGCGCCTGACTGAAACAGATAGCCGATCTTTCCGGAAGACACCCAAACCTCGCCCGAATCGGGCTGCAGAAGCGAGGCTATATGTTTAAGCGAAACGGACTTTCCTGTTCCTGACGGGCCGATAATGGCGAAAATCTCGCCTTTCTTCACCTCGAACGAAACTCCGTCGAGGACTTTTACTCCGTCAAATCTTTTGACTACATTTCTAAATTCAACCGCGTTCATCTGTAGAAAAGCCTCGTTATCATATACCCTGAAACTAGAATTGCAAGAAATGAAGCTATTACGGCGCGTTGTGTGGCCTTGCCCACGCCCGTTGCGCCGAGCTTTGTCGAAAGGCCCTCGTTGACGGCCAACGTGCCGATCGCGAGCGCAAATACAAAAGCCTTCGCTATTCCGACAAAAAGGTCTTTTGTCTCAGCTATAGACATGGCGCTGGAAATATACTGGACATAGTCGACATTCAGCTGTGTTGCCGCGACGATTCCGCCGCCTACCGTGCCGACGACGCAGCAGTAAAACGAAAGAAGCGGCGCCATCATGACGAGAGCGAGAATTCTCGGTGCGGCAAGAAACCTTAAAGGCGAGATGCCCATAACAACAAGAGCGTCTATCTCTTCATTGACTTTCATCGTTCCGATTTCCGCGGCAATAGCGGAACCGACGCACGCCGCAAGACACACGCCGCAGCTGAACGGCGCCATTTCACGGATAAGCGACATCATGACGGCCGCCCCAAGGTAAATCTCCTGATTGAATCTCGCTAATTCCAGACCGACTTGAAGAGCGAGAATCATACCTGTAAAGAGAGAGACAACGGTTATGACCGGCAAGGTTCTGATGCCCGTAGAATAGAGATGGGCTATAAGATCGGCTCTCGAATTGCGGCGAACGAAAACAGACGGAAAATAGACTATCGAGCGCGCCATGACTATTCCGGCACGACCCACCAAGGCCATAATCTCGATAAAAGCATTCATCGCTCAGAAATCGCTTTTGCGATAAAGTCAAACCCTTTAACCTTGATCAGTTCAACATCGACGAACGTTCCCGCAGGCATATCCGCAGCAACGCCCTCAAGGTATACGACACCATCGACGTCAGGAGCCTGAGACTGCAATCTCGCAACTCCTGGAGCGACGACAAGAGCCGTTTCTTTTGTGCCGATCATACGCCTCGCCTTCTGAGCCCAGATCTGAGACTGCATCAGCATAACTTCTCTTTCACGCTCAAGCGCAATCGCCTTTGATGGCCGAGAGGGCATATTGTAGCCCTTCGTTCCCTTCTCCGGCGAATACGCAAACGCTCCGAGATGGTCAAACTGCATACGCTTTAAGTCCGACATCATCTTCTTGAAGCGAAGAGAAGTCTCACCGGGGAAGCCGGTCATTATGGTTGTGCGAAGAGTTATTCCAGGCACAAGTTCTCTTAACGCATCGACAAGCTCTTCCGTGGCAGGTATGGTCTTGCGACGGTTCATCTTAACGAGAACTTCCGGCACCGTATGCTGAAACGGAACATCCAAATATTTGACCGCATGGGGAGAATTGATAAGCCAACAAAGAAACTCTTCGGTAATCTCGCTTGGATATGAATAAAGAACGCGTATCCAGAAATCTCCCGGTATGGAATCTAAAGCCCAGAGAAGATCTACCAAAGTTTTCTTCCCGTCCCTCCATAACATCGGATCTTGGGCGATGATGTTGATTTCTTTGCAGCCCGTTTCTATGAGAGATCGGGCATCTTGAATAATCTGTCTAAAAGGACGGCTTCTATAGCGCCCTCTGATCAAAGGAATGGCGCAGTAAGAACAGCGATGATTGCACCCTTCCGCTATTTTAAGATACGCAAACGCCTTTCCGGTAAATCTAAGACCGGGAGTTTTTTGACACGACCATGTATTTGGAACTCCGCGCCATTCATCTACACCGGGGAATGACGATGCGGCCTTGGGATAACGCTGCGGATAGCACCCTGTAACGACAACCTTTCCGTAAAGGCCGCGCTTTTTCATCTCAAGGGCGCGTCGAATTTCGCTTTCAGCCTCTTCGCGGGCCGACTCAATAAAAGAGCACGTGTTGACTATGACGACATCGGCCGAATCCGGATTACTCGACAGAACAGCGCCTTTTTTCAAGAGAGCGCCGACCTCAATCTCAAGATCGGCCGCATTTTTTGCACAGCCTAAACTGACTAGCGCTATCGAGCGGCCTTTCATTTTATCGAAGCGTGATAACTCTGTAGCGACCGAACTTCGCCCTTGCCCTTCATAGCCTCTGAGATACCCTCAGCGGCTGCTGTGGCCGCGGCGATAGTAGTCAAATAAGGCACTGAATATTTGATCGCTGCTTGACGAATGCGGCTGTCATCAGCTCTTGCGTCACGACGTCCGGAAGGCGTATTGATGATAAGCGAAACTTCGCGATTCTTGATCGCATCAAGAACATCAGGGCGTCCTTCACCGATCTTGGCGATTTCTTTTCCGTTGACGCCGCGCTCGGCGAGGAACTTGATCGTACCTTCAGTACCGACAACCTCAAAGCCAAGATCAACGAAAAGTTTAACGGCCTCAACTGCGCTATCGGGCTTATCTGAAAGCGAAACAAGGAGCTTTCCGGGCTTCGTCGGAAGAGGTGAATTGGCCGCCTCCTGGGATTTATAGTAAGCAAGACCGAAAGTGTCGGCAAGACCGAGAACTTCGCCCGTCGAGCGCATCTCAGGGCCAAGAACAGGGTCAACCTCTGGGAATTTATCGAAAGGCATTACTGCTTCTTTAACGCCGAAGTACGGCACGATATGGCGTTTATCGAGCCCGAGCGATTTAACCGTCTCGCCGAGCATAAGCTGCGTCGCCACGCCCGCCATTTGAGTTCCGGCCACCTTGGAAACGAGCGGCACGGTACGCGATGCGCGAGGATTGGCCTCAATGACATAGACCTTACCGTTCTCGATCGCGAACTGCATATTCATAAGGCCTACGACTTTAAGTTCTTTTGCGATGCGGCGCGTATAATCAAGAATCGTCTCTTTGTTCTCTTCGGTGATAGACGCGGGCGGCAGTACGCACGCCGAGTCGCCGGAATGAATACCGGCAAGCTCAATGTGCTGCATAATGGCGGGAATAAAGATATCCTTCCCGTCAGAAAGCGCATCGGCCTCGCATTCCAACGCATGACACAAGAATCTGTCGAGATAAAGCGGACGGTCAGGTGTTACGCCTACGGCCTTGGCGACATATTCCTTAAGCATGATTTCATCGTAGATAACTTCCATGCCACGCCCGCCAAGAACGAACGACGGACGGATAATAAGCGGATAACCGAGCTTTTTAGCGCACTCTATCGCCCCATCAAGATCGCTAGCCATCATCGATTCGGGCATGGGGATGCCGAGTTTATCCATAATCGAATGGAACAAATCGCGATCTTCGGCATCGTCGATCGAATCTACGGACGTGCCGAGAATCTTGCAGCCGGCCTCCTGAAGACCACGGGCGATGTTAAGCGGTGTCTGGCCGCCGAACTGAACAATTACACCCTCAGGTTTCTCATGCTCGTAAATTTGGAGAACATCTTCAACCGTTACAGGCTCGAAATAGAGTTTGTCGGATGTGTCGTAATCTGTTGAAACGGTCTCGGGGTTGCAGTTGACAATAATCGTTTCATAACCCATCTTGCGCATCGCCATCGCAGCATGGCAGCAGCAATAGTCGAATTCAATGCCCTGACCGATACGGTTTGGCCCACCGCCGAGAATCATAACTTTCTTCTTGTTGCATGAAGCTTCAACCTCATTCTTTTCGCCGTTATACGACGAATAGTAATAAGCTTGATCTTCGACTCCCGACACGGGAACCTTATGCCAGGTTTCTACGCAGCCGAGCCCATTGCGCTGAGCGCGTATGTCTTTTTCAGGAACACCGAGAAGCTCGGAAAGATACTTATCGGAAAAGCCGTCTTTCTTGGCCTTGATGAGCATGTCGTTCGGAAGAAAGCCGCCCTTATGCATAAGGATCTGCTCTTCCTCGAGAACGAGTTCACGCATCTGATCGACGAAGTAGCCCTTTACGCCGGTGCGCTCGAAAATCTGTTCGTTCGTAGCACCCTTGCGCAAAGCCTCGTACATCTGAAAGTGTCTTTCAGAATTAGGAATCGCTAGCATCTTGAGCAATTCATCAAGCGTGCGCTCATGAAAATCCTTAACAAAGCCAAGCCCCGCACGCCCGCGCTCAAGAGCGCGAATAGCCTTCTGAAAAGTCTCTTTATACGTTTTTCCAATCGACATCACTTCGCCGACGGCCTTCATCTGCGTGCCGAGCTTGTCTTCAACGGCGCGGAATTTCTCAAACGCCCAGCGGGCGAATTTAAGAACGATATAATCGCCTGACGGAGTATATTTATCAAGACTGCCGTCGCGCCAGTAAGGTATCTCGTCAAGCGTCATCCCTGCGGCCAGTTTGGCCGAGACAAGCGCGATCGGGAACCCCGTCGCCTTTGACGCGAGCGCCGAAGAGCGTGATGTGCGAGGATTGATTTCGATGATGACCACGCGGCCCGTCTTCGGGTCGTGAGCCCACTGAACATTGCATCCGCCGATAACGCCGATCGATTCAACGATTTTAAACGCATCGCGTTTGAGCTTTTCTTCGAGTTCTTTTGAAATCGTGATAAACGGAGCTGCGCAGAAACTGTCACCCGTATGAACTCCTACTGCGTCGATGTTCTCAATGAAGCAGACGGAAATCATCTGATTCTTCGAGTCGCGTACAACTTCAACTTCGAGCTCTTCCCAATTTAAGATCGACTCCTCGATAAGGCACTGGCGCGTGAGCGAAGCGTCAAGCCCACGCTGACAAATAAGGCGCAGCTCTTCGATGTTGTAGCAAAAGCCGCCGCCAGAGCCGCCCATTGTGTATGCAGGGCGAACAACGACAGGATATCCAATTTCTTTTTCGACAAGCTCTACGGCTTCTTCCACCGTATGGACGATTCCGGAACGGGGCGTTTCAATGCCAAGACGCTGCATTGTGGCTTTGAATACTTCGCGATCTTCGCCGCGCTCGATTGCATCAAGGTTAACTCCAATAATCTTGACGCCGTACTTGTCTAAGATGCCCTTCTTCGCTAGTTCCATAGAAAGATTAAGGCCCGTCTGCCCACCGAGGTTCGGTAAAATGGCATCGGGCCTTTCTTTCGCGATTATCTGCTCAAGACGCGCCTCGTTCAACGGTTCGATGTATGTCGCGTCGGCCATAACAGGATCTGTCATAATCGTCGCCGGATTCGAGTTGACGAGAACAACTTTATATCCGCAGGCTCTTAAAGCTTTACAAGCCTGCGTACCTGAATAGTCAAATTCACATGCCTGACCGATGACTATCGGACCCGATCCGATAATCAGAACTTTATCAACATCTTCACGCTTCATTTTTTGAGTTAGCCTTTCAAAAGAAATTGTATCGCAATCGGGACAGTATTATATCATATTAGTTCGTCACCCTCAAGCAGATTCGCCTTTTATGACATAACATACCAAAGAATGCAGAAAAAGTGGCATATCGTACCGAAAAGGACAAATAAATGCCAAATCATGTGTGAGAATTTTAGGGATTTCCAAAGATAGAATACGCACCCTACTGTATAAAGGGCGCCTCCGATTGTAAGCCACATGGTGCCAAGGGCGTCCAATTGACGAACCAATGGCACGATCGCCATTAAAACAGTCCAGCCCATAACAATGTAAGCTACGGTAGAAATATATTTAAATCTGCCGGTAGTTTTGATTTTGAATAAGATACCGATAAGCGTAGCGCCCCATTCAATCCCAAAAATCGTCCATGCAAGAACCGGATGTTCCGGACGCAACGTTACAAGACAAAACGGCGTATAACTGCCTGCTATTAGAAAAAATATCGCCGTGTGATCTAAAATGTGTAAAACACGTTTTGATTTTTCATGCATAACTGCATGATACGCTGATGAGACTGCATACATTAAAATTATGCAGGAGCCGAAAATAGCACCGCTCGTCACTTTCCAAGCGACATCGACACCGCTGTTTACGGCCGTCCACACCAAAATCGCCAATGCCGCCGCTCCAAGATGAGATCCGACGACATGGGTTACGGTATTGGCAATCTCTTCTCCGTTAGTTTGTTTTCTATGACTCTTATCGTTCATTGATGTCAATCCAATCTATTTAATGAAATTCCCTGCGCAGGGAAGCGTCAAAGTGAAAATGCACCCGTTGGGGACATTTTTGGTCAAAACAAGATCTCCGCCCATAGAACGGGCAAACTCTCTTGCGGTGCATAAGCCTATGCCAAAGCCGCCTTTACCGGACTTAAGCACGGTGCTTGCTCTATAATAGCGATCAAAAGCCTTTTTCATCTGCCGCTCTGTCATTCCCTGGCCTTCATCTACAAAAGAAATCTTCATATGTGATTTTTCTTTTGAAAAACAAACTTTCACCTTGCCGTACGGGGCTGCATATTTTAAATCGTTTCCGAGGAGATTCCACATTATCTGAATCGCCAATGTCTCGTCTCCCAACGCCGTAAAGGAATTTTCATCGCGATCAAACTCTATTTCAACATCATTTCCATCGAACAAGTCGCGATAGTCCGCCGCGAAAATCTTATAAGCTTCATTGTAGGCCTTTAGTGCATCAAAAGGCTTTTTTTCAGGGATGCGCCGAGTGCCCAATTTAAGAAAATCCTTAATATTCTCAACGAGTCTTAACATTCTTTCGTTAAGGCTTCTGGCGTCTTCCTCATTTCGACCTATCGCATACCTCAGCCCAATCAGCGGAGTAGTAAGATCGTGGGCGGTAGCGGCGAGAAAATCGTCGCGCTCTTTGACGAACTTCCAGAAATACATGATGCCGAAGATTGTCATGGCGACAAAAAAAACCATTACCAAAACGCCTCCGATATAAAAGAAAAGTCCGAAATCGAAAACGTTCACTTTCTCAACTTCAAAAGCGCTTATATTTTTTCTGTCGTCATACCATACTATCGTCGAATCGCGCCCTACGTCAAATCCCCAGCGGCCGGGTTTCATTTTATACGAAATACGAGGAACCGTTTTCGGCTTATACTGATTTATGACACGATTTTTATCCACCTCGCAAGCGTGCAGCATCTCGGCGCTAGTACGGTATTCCTCACGAACTCTTACTTTTTCGTTTTTTATTAGCTCCGGAACTTTATCGTAAATAAAATAAATCCCGCCAAAAACTAGTCCAACGGCCGGAAGGCTTAATAAAATAGCGCATAATAAAAGACGCTTGTCGCGCATCACTTGGACACTTCTTCTGAGTCCTGAACCACAGACTCCTCGCTCGCTACTTCACCAAGCGTCTTAGTTCCAGACAAGAGAGATACAACCTGCTGTTGAACCTCCGCCAGATTCTCTAGCCGCAAACGCGGATCGAGAATAACAAACGTATCCCCGTTTCTGCGATCTTCATAAATTCTGCGGATTGTACCGTCTTCCGCTTCTTTGCGCGCACGCTCGACTAAAATTTTCGAACGCTCAAGCATCACCGCCAAAACATAGATTACGTTTTTCATTGCGGGATCGTCAAGCGTCATTAAATCGCGCAAGAGTTCGCTCGCGTCCTCCTTTTTAAGAGGGTCTTTTTTCTTCTCTTCGCGAACTGGAGCGAAATACACGCCATCCCACTGTGAAAAAGCCGTCCAATCACGATCGGAGACCTTCCAGCATTCAGGATGACAGTCAAAACGCTCATATCCGCCGTCAACCTCTTTCAAGGCGCTGACTACAGGCGCACGGTCTACGAGCGGATTTTGACAAATCGAGCAAACATGCCCACGGCTTTTTATATTCCATTCTTGTGACATAAGTATATTATACCAAAAAGGACGAACGAATCGGCTGAAAAGCGATAATATCCGTTATTTCATCAAGAGTGCGAACATTGTTCAGTCTCGCTCTCAGCGCTGCCGCGCCAGGGCGGCCAGAAAAATACCTGAAAAGATGAGTATGCATCTTGACCGAAGCGTAAGAGTCTATTTTAGGAATATGATCATTTGGATATCGTTCGGCCAACATCTCTCTAAACGAAATTATCGCATCAAGATGACGCTTGCACCAAATTAATTTTTCATCCGCATCGCAAGCGGCAGAAGAATTTTTAAGTCTATTGAAAATCCCGGGATCTGAAAGCGCCGCGCGGCCGATCATAACCGCATCAACGCCCGTTTTTTCAATTGCCTTCAACGTCTTTAGATCAACTATGGATCCGTTGCCCGTAACCGGTATTTTCGAGCGTTCCACGGCCTCGGACAAAAGATCTAGATGAACCTCTCCTCCATGCATCTGCGAAGTAAATCTGGCGTGAAGAATAATACCTTTGGCGCCTGCAGATGCGACAGCATCGAGAATCTCAAAAACACGAACCTTCTCAGGGTGGGGGCCTAAGCGCGTTTTTAGCGTTACAGGTAAAGGCGTATTTTCTTTTATCGCCTTTAATAGCCTATATATTCTATCTGGATCGTCGCAAAGTTTCGCCCCTGCGCCCTCTCTCGTAACTTTAGTCATCGGGCAGCCGGCATTGAGATTAAGCTCAACGAACGTCAAAGGGACTTCGCGTGCGGCGAAGGCGATATCCGTTTCCTTTGAACCGAATATCTGACAGGCTACAGGACCTTCGCCCGGGAGAAGTTCCATCAGGTGGCGCGTGGGAGAGCTGCCATGCGCAAGCCCCGCAGCCGACACCATCTCCGTATATGTCAAATCGGCGCCTCCTTTACGGCACATCAATCTAAAGGGAGCATCGGTAAAACCTGCGAGCGGAGCTAAATAAAATTTCATCTTCTCCATCGCTCATTTGGGTGACGCGAGCGTTAATACAGGGTCGGAATATGGAGCTTTCGGATCAACTACCGCAAACGAAACGTAACTTGGCGCGCCCCATGAACTAGTTTTGGTCTTCGCCACTACCGTGATATCAACACGATTGGTAGGTGACAAGCAAGCTTTATCTATCTTAACTTTTACCTCGCTTGGGGAAATCTTGTCAATCTTCACGGCATTGGAAGGTCCGTGGGTCTGAACGAATTTATATTCAAAAGCTTTTCCTGCGGCTTTGATTTTGAAGGTTCGAATGCGGTCCTTGGCTCTTAGAACAAAGGCCCACGCCAAAGAGCCGGCATAAGTTATTTCCGGGTGGGACGGACGGAATTTTACGGGAGCCATTTCGACTCTCACAGGAGCGAGAGGAGCAATAGATTCCTCGGTCATTTCCGAGGCGAGACTTTTAAGCTTCTTTATATCGATACCGCCCACAGGAAATGCCGTAGGATGGGCTTTCTCCGTCAAATAATCATCTTCAGACTTTACATCCTTAAGCGATTTTCTCATCAATGTCTGAATTGTCGGCGCGAGCATACCCCTTCTTATAAGCTCAAGTTTAACGCCTTTATCAAACGCTGCGGAAGCAATTAACGCCGAGCGCAAATAAGGCTGATCTGACCAGCTACGCCCCGCCGTAGTAATCCAATATGGCGTAATCGACGCAAACACGTCGCCGTTTGTTCCAACTGGGGGCGTATCAGCATTCGACGGGAAAAACCACATCTGGTTTGAAAGATACAATTTCGCCATCGTTTTTAAACGATGTGTTTCATGCGTCATCATTGAACGCGGCAGGGAACGCCAAAAATCGCCTCCCACAAGAGCTCTAGAACAATTGCCGAACACGGGGTACGGAAAAATCATGTTCGGAGCGTCCAGATGCATTGAACGCGCGACACCTTGAGAATCAAGTTTTACGCTCGTCACTCCAGGAAAGTCCGCAATTTTAAGATTTGAATGAAAAGCGTCCCGGTTGAAATAAATATCTCCCGTATTGTTCGTCGGCTGCGATGCCGAGGCGAGTTTAACGTCGGCCACAAAACAGCCGTTGTCAAAGTCCCATGATAAATTATGCTCTCCTATGACAAGAGGTTTTCCAAAAACGCCTAACGCGGGCACTGAAGCCATCGGCCCTGTAGTCAGACGCTTGAATTTCATTTCTTTGGCGTATTCGATAAGCTCTTTATATCTTGGCTTTTTGGAAAGACGCTTAAGATCGGGATCGTTCGCTATCTGATGCGCATCGCGGAAACCAAGATCAATCGCTTTTTCAAGTTCGTTCAACGCCTCATCTGCGCGTTTGGGAAAATAAGCGAGCGAACACGCTAAATTATAACGCCATGTCGGATCGTCAGGAAGAAGCTTTACCCCGCTCTCGCTTGTCTTATACATTGTTGCCGTATCGCCACTGCGCACCGCAACGATAAATTTATTGCAAAGTTTTTCATGCGCCAACTGACGAGATGGATAATCCCAAACAGAAAGAACCGCCAGTAAAGCAACGATAAAGCTCATCGTTTCAACCTCATCCAGCTCGGTAATTTGACTTGTTTGGCCTCACGACTTTGATTTGTTGAAAGAGATTGTGCCGTTCCGATCGACGGAGATTCAAGCGATGCCAACCGGGCCATAAGAGCCTGCTGATGCGTCGCCTGCTGACGACTCATCTCTTCATTTCTCTGCCTTTCGCTGAGAAGATCTTTTTCTCTGACCTGAAGCTTTTCCCTCAATTCTTCCGTCTCTCGCCGAAGCTCGGTTATATCCTTCATATTTTCCGCAATTCGGACTTTTTCGGCGTTAGACAGACAAAGGAGCTCTTCTAAATCGCGTATTTTAAGTTCGCTGTCATACATTTTCTTTTCATGTACGCGACGCAGTTCTTCAAGCTCCTTGCGGTATTGGACGGTACGGGGATCTTCTGGACGCGAAAGAAGAGATTTGCGCGTCATTTCGGAAATATCCGACCCGGCCTTCTTGAGCATTTCTCTCCTGTGGCTTAAAAGACGATCGGATCTTTCTTCATACCGCTTCTTCGCCTCTTCAAACTCACGCTTTTCTATTTCCATAAGCTTGGCGATTTCAGCCGATTCGTCTGACATGAGTTTAAACATAGACGCCTGAATGTCGGCCACTTCGCTCGCCGCCTGCGGCAAACGCCTCAATTCATCTTCGAGTGCATGGATCTGCTCAAGATATTTTTCTTCTTTTTGCTGAGCCTCTTTCAGATCGCTTTGAAGCTTCGCGATCAACGCTTCATGTTCAGAGCGTTCCAACAAAGAAGCCTGCTGCGCTTCAGAAGCGGCTTTTGAAGATTCGTCCATACGGGAGTGAAGCTCCGTCGTGTGGCGGCGTTCTTCCGCCAGAAGCTGCTCAAGTTCTTTTATGCGGCTTTCATCCACCACGATTTTTTCTACGGGCACCTCGACACGAACTTCTTTTTCGACGATTTTTTCGACTTCGACAATCTTCTCCACCTCAACAATTTTCTCAACCGGCACTTCAACGCGAACTTCCTTTTCGACGATCTTTTCAACCTCTACGATTTTTTCGTCACTCGCTTTTGTCGAATCTATTGTCGTAGAGGTTTCAATTTCCTCTTTGGGCTGATCTTCCTCGATATCGAAAGGCTGACGGACTTCTACAAGAGTTGAAATCGCAGGCAATCTACCGCTCGCCAAAAGAGCCTCTGCCGCCGCCTTGTTGAAAGGCCCTCGCGGATTGCCATCGCCGATATCAATTGAAAAGCGCATATCAAGAAAAGGTACATCTTCAACTTTACGCCAAATGATATTGTCGTCAGATACTTCCTGCCCAGGTTGAATGCGCCCTAATTTAGCCCACTCAATAAGCTTTTCTTCGCTCTCCGGACCGAAAGTTTCTTCCTGTGTCCGCAAAAACCACTTTAATTCGCTCATTTTTTTGCCCTCCCGAAAATACTTCCGGAAATACCGAAACGACGCCCTTTGGCGGCCTGAAGTTCTCTTTGCGCTGCAGCCTCAAGCGCGGCTAATTGGCTACGGTCCACATTGCCGAAAATTGAACCGGGCGATTTCGGCGGCGGAGCCATATCAACAGGCTCAACCACCTCAGGAACAACAATCTCACGCCTTGCCGGAGGCTCGACCTCGACGATCTTTTCGACCTCAACCACTTTCTCGACCTCGACGATTTTTTCAACCTCGACGATCTTCTCCACCTCGACGATCTTCTCAACCGGGACTTCAACCCTTACTTCTTTTTCGACGATTTTTTCGACTTCTACGACCTTCTCGACTTCGACAATCTTTTCGACAGGAACTTCAACGCGAACTTCCTTCTCCACAACCTTTTCCACCTCGACTATCTTTTCGACGGGAGGAGCGTCTTCGTCGATATCAAATTCATGCAGTCTATACGCTTTAGCCGATTGAGGAATGGTCTTATTTCGATAAAATCTGCTGACTACAGCGCGATTGAACGGCCCGAAAACCTTGCCTGGCTCAATTTCAACAAGCCAGCACATCCCAAGCTCTTTCATCGTCTGGGTTGGCACCCAAGAAATGCGATCACGAGATAAAAAGCCGGTAGGCTCTATTCGACCGTCTTTAGCCCATTCCTTAAGAGATTGAATATCGGCAGGTCCGTAAACCTTGCCCTCATCTGTTCGGACATACCATTCTTTTTTTAATTCCATGGTCGTATTATATCAAATTTCCGATAGCCTCTCATCCCACGACTTTACTTTTTAAAGAAAACTGATTTACATCAGAATCGGTGGAATTGTCGCCAAATTGCACATGGTATCGGAAAAACAGTATCTTCGCCGCAGCGCTTAAGCGCATTTTTAGAGTCGCACGATATGCTAAAACTCGCCGGTCCCAATAGCGCGTTTGTTTTTTCAAAATTAACGAGCCTGAAAAGCCCCTCGTACCCCTCTGGAACTTTTCCGCCGTTAATCATTACTGATACGCCTTTTATGCCGAGCGGCAGAGGATTGACAGCTATATACCGCATAAACGGCCCGTCCGTCCAATAGCTGTTTCCAAAACCTGCAACGGCAACTGAGCCAGAGCGCGAGTTTAGAATCTCGCGCACGCACTCGACTTTGCCCTCATTCATTGAAAGCGGGTATTCGAGCTGCGTTGTAAGGCGCCCGCCCGCAATTCTCTGACGTATGCCCACACAGCGCTCGCGCGGCACTCCCGCAACAATGCCGGCTGCTTTTACAAATACGTCGGGGCTACCTGAGACGATGTAATTTTCAACTCCAGCCTTTTCAAGAGCACGCATTATTTTTAGGGACGACAAGAAATACCATTTTTCGAGATTGGCCTTTGCATAATCGCGGCAGTATGATTCTAATTTAAGCGCATCAGCACCGAAGAATACCTGCCCCAACGATGGCCAGGCGAGAAACTTGCCTACCGTCTCTTCAAGATACGGATAGTCTTTTTCGAGATAGCGTTCTGCCGAGGCGATATCTTTGAAGACGGAAGAAAACCCGCCTTCAACGCCCTTCAAGAACATTCCGACATACTCTTTTTTGCCGTTAACAGTATAGCCAAGAGAAATATCGCCGCAGATGATCGTTCCGTCAAAATCCCAAAACGCCATCGGCACCGCATTGGGAGAGTGAGATTTTATCTTCTCGACATTGGCGATTATTTCTCCAACGATATTCTTAACGAAATTCTCTTCCGCAAAAAGAGAAAAGCCTAAAAAGAGAAGCGCGAGAGTAAACGATTTTTTAAATATTTTCATAATCTGAAATTAATCGCGGACGGCAGGATTTAAATATATCGGCAGTGGATTTTCTCTTAAAATAGAAGGATTTGCCGCTGCAAAACGCTCAAGCCCTTTCGCGTCAACGACCCCGCCGCCAATATAATTCTCCGCGAACACTTCTTTCAGCACGCCGTCTATGCGCTCAGTGTCTGGAGTTATAACCTTAACTCCTCTTGGCACACGCTTATCAAGCTCTTCGCGTGTTACTTGAAAAATATCGCATACAAGACGAAACCCGTCAAAAAGAGCTATCCAGAACAATCCTCTTCTGGCATCGCCTACAACCGCGCGCGCCTCGGACTCATGCGCGAGCGCACACGCCGAGGGGATTCCCAAAACTTCGCAGCCCGAGCCGAGCGCGTAACCGCGAGCAAAAGCAATCGCGCTTCTTATGCCCGCAAAACTCCCAGGCCCAATCCCGACGACGATTCGCTCAACGCCGTCGAGATCGAGATTTTCGGTCCAATTTCCACTGCGTTCGCGAGCGGTGGATTTTTCAATGTAAAGAGTCTTTTTCAAGTTGTATAATCAGCATTGATGTGAACATAATCAAGCGAGAAGTCGCAAGTGTAAACGCTTGACTGACCTTTACCGAGATGAAGATCGACCGTAACTTCAAAAGCGTCTTTCATAAGTACTTTTTCAAGAAGCTTAAGTTGTTTTTCATCGGCCGTTTCACCCTTGCGGAAAGCCCATACGTCATCGTAGAAAACCTCGGTTTTCATATCACGCACTTCACACCCGCTATACCCTACCGCGGCGAGCACTCTCCCCCAATTAGGATCGCGCCCAAACCAGCTGGTTTTAGCAAGAGGAGACTTGGCTACGGCCCTGGCGGCTCTGGCGGCATCAGATTCGTTTCGCGCCCCCTTGACCGTCACCGTCACAAATTTTGTAGCGCCTTCTCCATCACTCGCCATCTGCTTAGCGAGAGAGACGCAAACCTCACACAAGGCTTCCGTAAAAGCCCTGAACGAAGCTGAACTTTTCGTGATAAGCTCATTGCCTGCAGCACCTGAAGCCAATAAGAAAAGCGAATCGTTCGTCGACTCATCACCATCAACGACAACACGGTTGAAGCTCTTTGCTACGGCTATATTAAGAGCTCGTTTAAGCATCGCAGGCGAAATTGCAACATCAGTCGTAATAAAGCCAAGCATTGTCGCCATGTTAGGCTCTATCATCCCCGAGCCCTTCGCCATGCCGCCGATTGTCGCCTTCTTGCCATCGACAATGAAAGTGACGGCCGCTTCTTTGGGCCGTGTATCCGTAGTCATTATGGCACGCGCGGCCAGATTGCCAGCTTCATTTGAACGAGAAAGTTTTGATTTCGCTTTTCTCATCGCATTAAGAAGTTTATCAACCGGCAGAGCCCTTCCGATAACTCCAGTAGAGGCGACAAAAACCATTTTTGGATCAACGCCGAGTTCACCCGCCGTAACAAGCGCCGTAAGCTTGGCATCCTTAAGTCCGCGCTCACCCGTACACGCGTTGGCGCAGCCGCTATTGGCCAAAATGGCCTGAGCCTTGCCGAGCGAAGCGATTTGGCGGTCATAGACAACTGGAGCGGCAGCGACTTTGTTCGTCGTGAAAACCGCTGCCGCCGAGCAAGGCTTGTCTGCTACGATAAGCGCGACATCGTCACGCCCTTCATACTTTATCGCCCCGGCCGCAGAAGCCGCGCGAAAACCCTTGGCCGAGCAAACGCCGCCGTTTTTTAAAAATTTCATTTTACGATCCCGGATGACAAGGCTTACCGCCGGCTTTACACATAGGGCATTCTTCCGCCGTCCATGTTTCAGGAGTTATCTGCATAAGTGAAACCATGGGAATCCCGTCAAACTGAACTTTGCCGCTGCTGCGATCGACAAGCAATACGACAGCCGCAACCTCGCACCCGGCAGCCTTAACAAGATCTATCGTCTCCTGTACGCGACCGCCCTTTGTGACGACATCTTCTGCTACAACATAACGCTCGCCAGGCTTAAGAGAAAAACGGCGCATCGCAAGAACCGTATTTGGCTTTCCGCTGGCATCAACGCCTTCACCCTGAACCTTTTCAGCGAAAACACATTTGACATCAAGATGACGCGCCACTTCATGTCCGACGAGAATTCCGCCAACCGCCGGAGAAATAACTCCGTCGATTTTCCCTAGGTCACATGTATTTTTCAACTTCTCAACGGCCGCGTCACAAAGTTTCGCGGCAATCCGAGGATATCTAAGAACATTAGCACACTGAAAATAACGATTTGAATGGAGCTTTGAGCGTAATTCAAAATGCCCCTCTAACAGAGCTTCCGTCTGCTTAAAAGCCTCAAGAACTTCTTCTTGTGTCATATTTACATTTCCTTTCAAACTTCTATTTTAATTGGCTGATACTGTATATTTTGTAGATACAAAAAAATATAAAACAGCCAATTTCTTATTCACGAATTATATCATAATTCCGTGTGCTATATCAATGTACGGGTTATCCGTAAGCGGGTGAGTCAGATGTGCAACTGCTGTAGAGTATTGTCTCGCGAGAAAGAAGATAGTATTATCAAAATAGCGTGTTTCCTTGAATAAGTGACTTGTCAAAATGCGGCGGATGTCGCGGCAACCGTGCTCCCGCGCTTATGCGGCCGGATTGTGCGTCCTTGCGATCGCTCGACGTACACGAGTACGTCTTCGGATCGCAGTCCTGCCCAATCCGCCTCGCCTAAGCATCAGTCCGCTCGGCTGACGGCCGCGATCTCCGCCGCCCTTGTCACCCTGGTCGAGTTCGTC